>NZ_JBHXSK010000024.1:0-170344 GCF_042716195.1 Streptomyces sp. NPDC058683 | reverse complement strand
GCCCCACGCCATACGGCGTGGGGCCCCTCACCATGAGGAAGAAGGGGGGAGAGGGAGGAACGGCGTACCCCTCCGCGGGCTACCGACCCAGCGCCGCCAGTTCCTTCGCCGCCTCCGTCAGGTCCTTCGCCGTGTCGATCGCCCGCCAGTACGCCCCCTGCGGAAGCGGGAACCCGGCCAGCCGCCGGCTCCGGGCGAGGTGCGGGAAGGTCGTCCGCTCGTGGTCTCCCCGCTCGGGAAGCATCTCGGCGAACTCGGGCGAGAAGACGTACACACCCGCGTTGATCTCGAACGTCGACGGCGGTGCCTCGATGAAGTCCGTGATGTGCCCGAACCCGTCCGTCTGCACCGCGCCCCACGGGATCCGCGGCCGGGCGAGCGCGAGCGTCGCCACCGCGTCCCGCTCCGTGTGGAAGTCGGCCATGTCGCGCAGCGAGAACCGCGTCCAGATGTCGCCGTTCGTGGCGTACCAGGGCCGGTCGGTGTGCGGCAGACGCGCGGCCGCGTACTTCAGGCCGCCGCCCCGGCCCAGCGGCTCGCTCTCCACCACCGTCGTGACGGAGAGGGGCAGGTCGGCCGAGTCCAGCCACTTCTGCAGGACGTCGGCGAGGTGGCCGCAGGAGACCACCACGTCCGTGACGCCCTCCTCGGCGAGCCAGGTCAGCTGGTGGCCGATGATCGGCGTGCCCGTACCCGGGATCTCGACCATCGGCTTGGGCCGGTCGTCGGTGTACGGACGAAGCCGTGAGCCCTGGCCACCGGCCAGGACCACGGCTTGAGTGGGGCGCAACGCGGCGTTCGGATGGGTCATGCCCCGAACTGTACGACGCGCCCCGGGGGCTCCTTGAGCGCCGTAGGACGGCCCTTAAGAAGCTGTTACCCGCTTACCGGCCGGTGTTCAGCTGTGTGCGGCCAGCACGCCGGACGCGAAGGACGTGTCGCAGACCGGGCGGGCGTACGACTGCGCGCGCGAGGCGCCGTAGATGCGCACCGCGGCCCGGCCCAGCGCGCGGGCGATGGACGAGCAGTGCTGGGCCAGCGACGGGTGGCTGTTGACCGCCTGCTGGAGGTGGGTGAGGACCTGGCCCGGGTTCTTGTCCTGGAGCTCGGTCATCAGCTGCTCGCGCAGGACGTCCTGGGGGGCCCGGGAGACGGCCTTGGAGGAGACATCGGCGTCGGTCACGTCGGTCGCGGTGAGCACCGAGTTCCGCGGGCTTCCCGTCCAGTTGACGCGGGTGACGGCGAGGGTCCCGGAGAGCACCAGGACGACGGGCAGGACGAGGGCGAGAGTGCGGCCGATCCGGCGGGCAGGGCCGCCCCGATGGCCGCGTCGCGTCTGAGGGTTGGTGGAGTGCTTCACGCGTGTGAGGGTAGCGTGCGGTAATGATTTGGCGACATTTAGTCACCGGTTCGGGGGATGGAGAAGTGCCCTGTTTCGGGTACTGGGTTGACGTACACGGCTCGAAAACCACCCGCTTGCCGGGGTAAATCGGGGCAACGGAAAGGGCCCCGCAGCAGGCTGCGGGGCCCTCTTCGTCAACCTGGGCAAGTTCACCCTGGTCAGAGGTTTCTCTGCTTGATCGGTCAGTCGGAGAGACGCTCGCCCGTGGACGTCGAGAACACGTGGGTCTCGCCCGGCCGCGGCACGACGTGCAGCGTGGCGCCCTTCTCCGGGACCGCGCGGCCGCTGACGCGGACGACCAGGTCCTTGAGGTCGTCGTCGACCTTGGCGCTGCCGTAGACGTAGCCGTCGGCGCCCAGCTCCTCGACGACGTTCACGGAGACCGCGAGGCCGGCCGGGGCGTCCTCGGTGTCCTTGGTGAGGGAGGCCGTGGCCTCGCCGTTGTGCTCGACGATGTCGAAGTGCTCGGGACGGACACCGACGGTCACCGTACGGTCACCCTTGTCGGTGGCGGCCTGGAGCGCCTCACGGTTGACCGGGACCACGCTGTTGCCGAACTTCACGCCGCCGTCGGTGATCGGGACCTCGACCAGGTTCATGGCGGGGGAGCCGATGAAGCCGGCGACGAAGAGGTTGGCCGGACGGTCGTACATGTTGCGCGGCGAGTCGACCTGCTGGAGCAGACCGTCCTTGAGGACGGCCACCCGGTCGCCCATCGTCATGGCCTCGACCTGGTCGTGGGTGACGTAGACGGTGGTGATGCCCAGCCGGCGCTGGAGGGACGCGATCTGCGTACGGGTCGAGACACGGAGCTTGGCGTCCAGGTTGGACAGCGGCTCGTCCATGAGGAAGACCTGGGGCTCACGCACGATGGCGCGGCCCATCGCGACACGCTGGCGCTGACCGCCGGAGAGGGCCTTCGGCTTGCGGTCCAGGTACTCGGTGAGGTCGAGGATCTTCGCGGCCTCCTCGACCTTCTGCCGGATCTCCGCCTTGTTCCGGCCGGCGATCTTGAGCGCGAAGCCCATGTTGTCGGCGACCGTCATGTGCGGGTACAGGGCGTAGTTCTGGAACACCATGGCGATGTCCCGGTCCTTGGGCGGCAGGTGCGTGACGTCGCGGTCACCGATGCGGATGGCGCCGGCGTTGACGTCCTCCAGGCCCGCGAGCATCCGCAGCGAGGTGGACTTGCCGCAACCCGACGGGCCGACCAGGACGAGGAACTCCCCGTCCTCGATCGCGATCTCGAGGCCGTCGACGGCGGGCTTGGTGGAACCCGGGTAGATCCGGGTCGCCTTGTCGAACGTAACAGTGGCCATGGCTCAGAGGCCCCCTTCTACCGGCAGGAACGTGCCGGACGATCCGTTGTAGGAAGGTGGTTGGTGTAGTCCACGCGAGTGAACTGGATCTGGACGGTACCCGGCGTTCACCCCGTATGTCAGTACCTGGACCCCTGTGAACTTCGCGGAAATTTTCGACAGGGCCGGCTCGGGAGCTGGGTACACTGCACTGGCACGCATCCCAGGATGCCTGCACGCCTCCTTAGCTCAGCTGGTCAGAGCGCCGCTCTTGTAAAGCGAAGGTCGTCGGTTCGAATCCGACAGGGGGCTCCGACAGCATGGATGACGAGGTCCCGCGGCGGGCTGCTGCCGGCCGTTGATCACGCCGAGGAGCTGCCAGTACCGCTCGAAACGCGGGTCGTGGCCGTCTCCAGCCGCCGCAGAGCCAGGAGCGGTACTTCGGGTCCGTAGCGTTTCCCGGTCCCGCCGACACTCCTACTGCCTGGAACCTCGCTTGGCGCGGCGGGGTATCAGCAGGGTGACGCAGGTTCCCTCACCTGGGGCGGAACCGACGCGGAGGTGTCCGTTCAACAGGTGGCCGCGCTCGTGCATGGCCGACAGCCCGGTTCCTGTGGAGACCACCGTGCGGAGCGCGGACGGGTCGTCCGGTGCGGAAGGCTGCCCTTCCATCCCGCGGCCGTTGTCCCTGACCGCCACACTGATCGCGTGGGCGTCGCTGTCGAGTTCCACGAGAAGGCGGCTCGCCCGAGCGTGTTTGACCGCGTTGTTCACCGCTTCCTGCACGATGCGGTAGACGTGGGCCTGGGCCTCCGGCGACAGCTCGTCCCCAAGCCCGCGCCACTCCGCTCCGACGCGCAGTTCGACGTTCAGCCCGAAGGTGTCCTCGGTGCGCCGGCACAGCGTCTCGAGAGCGGGCGCGAGTCCCAGCTGATCGAGGGCGAGAGGCCGCATTTCCACGATCAGGTGCCGCAGGGACGTGATCTGGTTCGCGATCAAGCTCCGCGCCTGGTCGATGGCCTCGTTCATGGCGGCGGACTGGGCCGTGCCGGCGGCGGCGGACAGAACCATCTGAACAGCGGCCAGTTCCTGAAGGGTGCCGTCGTGCAACTCACGGGCCCAGCGCCGGCGTTCTCGTTCTTCGCCGTCGCTACGGGCGTGGGCCCGCTCCCGCGCGAGACTGTGGCGGCGCGCCACCGCACTGCGGCCGAGCATGACGGCGCAGCCGATCAGCAGGAGAGGCACGATGTTCAGGCCGTTGAAAAGCGGCTCCTTCGTCATGCGAACCAGCTGTGACACGGCGAGGATGAGTGCGAGCCCGCACAGGGCCGCCAGCCATGCCCTCCGGACGGCGTTGCTCAGTGCCGCTGCGACGATGAGGGCGACGGCGGCGCCGAGGGAGAAGCGCATCACCCAGCGAGGCTGCTGCTGGAGGACCTCGACCGCGAAGGCGATGACGAGCAGCGCGGCGCCGGTGGCCTCCATGATCGGGCCGGCCTTGGCTCGCGGCGTGCTGTTCATCCCAGCAGCCCGCGCTCGCGAGCGGCGGCGATGAGTTCCGCCCGCGTCTCGGTCCCGAGCTTGTCCCGAATCCTGGCGCGGTGGGTCTCCACCGTCCGAACGGAAACGTAGAGACGTCGCGCGACCTCCTGGTTGGTGTGGCCCAGGGCGAGCAGTGAGAGAACCCGAAGCTCGCGCGCTGTCAGAGAGACATCCCCTACGGCACCGGGAGCGCCGGCGTCCGCGATGGCCAGTCGGGCGCCCATGGCGGGTTGGAGGTATACGGCTCCCCCCGCGACCTGGCGAGCCGCACCGACCAGTTCCTCCGCCGCCGCCTCCTTGAGCAGGTATCCGGCCGCTCCGATCCGCAGGGCCGCGCGGGCGAACGCGGGATCCTCCTGCATCGTCAGGATCAGAATGCGGGTACCGGGTGACGCCGTGAGCAGGTCGGGGATCGAGGGCAGGCTGGATTGGCCTGCCATGGTGAGGTCCAGGACCAGCACGGACGGTTGCTCCACCGTCACGGCCTGCACGGTCTCCGGGACCGTCGAGCTCTCGGCGACGATCTCGAAGGACTCGTCCCGGGACAACAGCGCGCGCATGCCCGCACGGACCACGGGGTGATCATCGGCGATCACCACGCTGAGACGTGACACAGCCTCCACCCCCGGCTCAGCGCGGTCGGCATTCATGGGGGCAAAGGTACTGCGTGAGGCCGGTCGGCCCGGGCTCCGGGGAGGGGCGCAGCGATCGGGTGAACCCCTGAAGGTGGGGGTGCCGAAGCGGCGGATGCCGAGGCGCCGGGTGCCGAGGCGCCGGGTGCCGAGGCGGCGGGTGCGGGAAACCCGAAGGACGACTGCGGACGGACACCGAGGCCCCCAAGGGTGTCGGAGCACCACGATGGCTGGGCAGGGACCTCGGTCGGGCGCGAAGCGCCGGCCGGCCGACACGGACAGAACGGTGCACAGATGATCGACAGGCGTACCTTCGGCAGGGTCATCGGCGCGGGCGCAGCGGGAACGGCTGCGGCATCACTGGTCGGCCTGGGCGGCCCCGCGGCAGCGGCGTCCTCGTCGTCCGGGCCCGGCGCGGAAAAGGCGGCGACGGCGCTGACACCGGACTCGGGCGACAGGTCCTTCCCGATGCTGAAGCAGGTCAGGGCGGGCGAGCTCATCGTCGGCTACGCCGAGGCCGGCCCGGCCGACGGACCAGCCGTCATCCTCCTGCACGGGTGGCCGTACGACATCCACAGCTACGTGGATGTCGCGCCCCTGCTCGCGGCCCAGGGCTACCGAGTCATCGTTCCCTACCTGCGCGGACACGGCACCACGACCTTCCTCTCGTCGACCACGTTCCGCAACGCGCAACAGTCGGTGATCGCCTACGACATCATCGCCCTGATGGACGCTCTGCGGATCAAGAAGGCCGTGTTCGGGGGCTTCGACTGGGGATCGCGGACCGCCGACATCATTGCCGCCCTCTGGCCGAAGCGGTGCAGGGCTCTGGTCTCCGTGACCGGTTACCTGATCACCAATCGGGAGAAGAACAAGCTGCCGCTGCCGCCTGCGGCCGAGTGGGCATGGTGGTACCAGTACTACTTCGCGACCGAACGTGGCGCGCTGGGCTTCGAGAAGTACCGGCATGATTTCGCGAAGCTCATCTGGCACAACGTCTCCCCGTCGTGGAACTTCGACGACGCCACCTTCGACCGCACGGCGGCGGCATTCGACAACGAGGACTACGTCCCCATCGTCATTCACAACTACCGCTGGCGGCTGGGCCTGGCCCAGGGCGACCCCCGCTACGACGGTATCGAGGCACGTCTCGCGGCCGCGCCCGACATCGCGGTGCCCACCGTCACTCTCGACGGGGAGCTGGATCCCTTCACCCCGGCCGGCGACGGCGCGGCGTACCGGGGCAAGTTCACGGGCCCCTATGACCACCGGACACTCAAGGGGATCGGCCACAACGTGCCGCAGGAAGCGCCCGAAGCGTTCGCCCGAGCCGTCCTCGATGCCGACCGATTCTGACCAGCGGTGTCGCTTCTGCTGCGGCCCGAGCCGTTCGGCAAGGAAGGCGAAGCCCACCGGGCTGCCCGGCGCCGAGCCGCGGTGTTTCACAACTGAGGAGGACGAAATGACACCTGAAAAGACAGGATTCTCGGATGCCGCCGATACCGGGCAGCGTCCCTGGTTCGGTAAGTTGCCGGAGCGCATTCGCCCGGAGCAACTGGTGGAGGTACGGCCTGCCACGGTGCCGGATCCGGCCAGGGATACGTACAACTCCGACGACTGGCTCACCCGTACCTGTCTGTAGACGGGCGTCACGCCTCGCGTGCCGGTCGACCATTGAGTTTTACCCCTGTGGGTGTTGCCCGCAATGGTCTGGCGTCGGGATCGCTATTCTTCCTGTCGGATTCGCCACTGATCCGACAGGGCCTGACGGTTTAGATTTTTTCTCACACCGAACGGTCATTCAAGGAGAAATTGATGCCGCTGCTCACCGCGTCGAAGGTTCCTGACGGGTTCGTTGAGAAGACGAGTCAAGTCAATGGAATCACCGTCAACTATGCCGTAGGCGGCACCGGTCCCACGGTTGTTCTGCTGCACGGATATCCGCAGACCTGGTACTCGTGGCGGAAGATCATGCCGGCGCTCGCGGAGCGGTACACAGTGATCGCGCCCGACCTCCGCGGTTCCGGCGGCTCGGACGCTCCCGAGAGCGGATACGACAAGGCCACCCTCGCGGAGGACGTACACCAGTTGCTGGTTGCGCTCGGGCTGGATGAACAGGTCAATGTCGTCGGACACGACATCGGGACCATGGTTGCGTACGCTTACGCGGCCGCTCATCGAAGCTCGACTCGGACCCTGACGCTGCTGGAGGCCCCTCAGGTCGACGAGATCGCGTACGAGTTGCCCGCGTGGACCGAGGCCGGACCCGGCTTGTGGAACTTCGGTTTCTTCACGCTCGACAATGGGCTGCAGGAGAAGATCGTCGCCGGACGCGAGGACATCTGGATCGAAGGATTCATCGGCTGGATGGAAAAGGTGAAGGGCGGAGTGGACGCTCAGGCACTCGCCGAGTACGCGCAGGCTCTGCGACGTCCGGGATATCTGCGAGCGTCCTACGAGTACTTCAGGACGTTCCCTCGGGACGTCCAGGACACGATCCGCAACCGCGGCACGACGCTGACGATGCCGGTGTTGGCCATCGGCGCCGACGGCGCGCTCGGTGAACTCGTCCCTGAGCAGGCTCAGAAGTACGCCGACGACCTGACTGGCGCTGTGGTTGCGAGCGGACACTGGATCCCGGAAGAGGCTCCTGAGATCCTGCTCGAACACCTGCTGCCGTTCCTCGGCAAATAGCGTACGTGGGGCGATTCGCCCCGGTCAGAAGGGGATCACTTGCCGCGCAGGGCCGATGTCGTCTTGCCGGTGCGTTCGCGGAGGAGTACCCGCAGGGTGTTGGGGTGTTCGTAGCCGACTTTCCGGGAGATGGCCTCCAGGGACATGTCGGTGGAGCGCAGCAGGTGACAGGCGCGCTCGATTCTCAGATCCTGGACGAACCGGATGGGAGAGGTCCCGACACTGCGCTGCACGGCGCGCTGCAGGGTCCGTTCGCTGACGCCGATGGCTTTGGCCGCCGCAGGGATGCTGATGGGGTCGGTCAGACGCTCGCGGGTCCAGAGTTCGAAGGCGGCGACGGTGGGATCGCACTGTGCCAGAGCGCTGGGAATGGTGTACGCCGCCTGTGACGGGCGTTCGTCGATGACGAGGTAGCGGGCGACGATGTCGGCGAGGGCGGGGCTGCCGGCCCGGACGATCGCCAGTGCGAGGTCGACGTGACCGAAGGCCGCGCCGGCGGTGGTGATGCCCTCGCTGCCGATGACCATCTGGCTGTGATCCAGGTGGACCTTGGGATACCTGTCGCGGAATGCCGGCGACAGCCACCAGGTGGTCGTCGCGCGCAGCCCGTCCAGCACTCCCGCCTCGGCCAGGAGGAAGGTGCCCGCGCATGCGGAGGCGATGGTCGTTCCACGGGCACGGGTCCGGGCGATCAGGTCGCGGACGGGCAGGGACTCGTCGCCGCCGACATGGTCGAGCAGCGCCGAAGGATCGCTCTCCGCCGGCGCCGGTACGACCAGCAGGTCCGCCGTGTCCGCGTGCGCGAGCGGTCTGGGCGTCACGAGGAGCCCGGCCCCGGTGTGCACGGACGGGGCGGCGCCGACCATGGTCACGTTCCAGGTCGGCGGCTGGTGGATCTGCCCGCCCAGCGCGTTGGCGTTGTTCAGCACGTCGAGGACCGCCGCGAGCCCGGAGTCGAAGACCCCGTCATAGACGACGACTGCTACTTGCACGGCGGGAACCCCATCCTTTGTGATGTTCCTGAACTGCACATTCCACGACCGCCCCCGCACCGTCCGGGAGGGGCCGCCGGATACTGCCGGGGGCCGCCTCCCGGACGGGGACGGGGAACAACCGTGAATCACCGGGTCGATTCGGTTTTCCCGCGGTGGATGGCTGAAGTCAGGTTGTGGGCTGGGCTTCGATGACGGCGAACGCCCCGGCGGTACTCACTTTGACCCGCTGCAGGCCGGCTGCGGTGAACAGGGCGTCGAATTCGGCGATCTGGCGTTCCCGGCCGCCTGTCATGCCGAGCATGTTCATATCCATCAGAGGGGCGAGCCCAGGCACTCCGGCCTCGCCGACCAGGTGGTCGACCACGGCGATACGGCCGCCGTCGGTCAGCGATGCCCGGCAGTTCTGAAGTATGCGGACGCAGCTCGCATCGTCCCAGTCGTGGAGGATGTATTTGAGTACGTAGAGGTCCGCGGCCGGAACCGAATCGAAGAAGTCTCCGCCGAGGGCGGTGAAACGCCCCTCCAGTCCCTCGGCCTCGGCCGCTTCCGCGGCGGCGGGGACGATGTGGGGCAGGTCGAAGACCCCGCCGTCGAGTTCGGGGTTGGCCTTCATCATGGCCCGGATGACGTCACCGCCGGCTCCGCCGATGTCCAGGGCGAGGGTGACGTCCTTGGTGTCCAGCACGGCGGCGATGTCGAGGGCGGAGGCGTGTGACAGGTTGCTCATCGACTCGGTGAAGGAAGACGCTTCGTCGAGGTGCTTGGCGAAGTAGTCGAAGATGTTCTCCTCCCCATGGGCCGCGGTCACCTGGTGCCGGCCCGTGCGGACGGCATCGGGGAACCTGCCCCACGGCAGCCAATGGCCCGGTGCGGACTGGGAGATGGCGAAATGCCGCAGCGAGTGGGGGTCGTCGTGCCGCAGCGTGCTCAGCAGGGACGTGCCGGTGAAGTGACGCCCGTCCTCGGAGGTCATCAGGCCCAGGGAAGCGCAGGTGCGCAGCAGGCGGCGGGTCGCGTCGGGATCGGTGGACTCCGCCTCGGCGATCGCTTCGGCGGTGTCGGCTCCGGCCGCGAGGTGGTCCGCGAGGTTGTACAAGGCGGCAGCCCGAACCGTCTGGGTGACCCAGAAGCCCGTGACCATGCCCATCATGCGCTCATAGTCCTGAGCCTCCGCCGAGCGGGCCGGCGACGGTTGTGCGCTGGTCAAATCAATCTCCTCTACTGGGCGACGGCATGACGCCGTCGCGAACTGGAGCCCAGCACAGTCGGTTCGTGCCGGGCCCGGTGGCCTGCGAGCCGGAAGCGGGTCCGGTGAGGGTGCTGGTGAAGCAGGCCGCGTAGCCGGCGGCGAGGAGCTGTTCGGGATTGGTGCCCTGGCCGTTGCCGTCGAGACAGCGTTCATGGTTCCTGCTGCTTCCTCTGACGGTCCAACTGCTGTTCCCAGGTCCCGACTTGGCTCCGCGTCGGTCAGGAGACCTTGGTCCCCAGCAGGTCGACCGGGGCGACCACCGGGGGCGCGCTGAGCTTCGTCTGTGCGGCCTCGCCCAGTGCGGCGGCGATCCGGCCCGTCAGGTGCGCCTGGCGTCCCTGCTCGTCCTCGAAGGTGTCGAACACTCCGAAGGTGGTGGCGTTCTCCCGGAACGAGAACCACGTCACGGTGCCCTGCTCCTGCTCGGCCAGCTCCTGCGCGCCGCGCAGCAGGGCCTCCACCTCGTCGGCGTACTCCGGCTTCGCCTCGATGCGTACCAACAGACCGACCTTCATGTGTCCACTCCTCGCTCACGAACTGCCGGGCTCCCGGCGCACAACGAACGTACGGTGACGGCCCGTCACCACATCAGCGGCAGAAACGACACGGTTGATAGGGTTCCCGTCGCGCGGGTGGGGGTGTCGTCGGTCATGGGGCGAGGCGCCGTCCAAGGAACTCATCCGCTCACGGTCCGGCCAGGCGACGCGCGTACTCCCTCAGGGATCGCGGTGGTGATCTCGACCAGGAATTCCTTCATGGTCCGTCTCCGCCACTGCGCAGGGCGCCCGGGTGTGGTGCTTCCCCGATGACCATGCGCCCCGCCGCACTGCGCTCGCCAGGACGGCCTTTCTCCCTTCTGATAGGCGCCGGCTTGCACCGCAGGTAGTGGCGGTGGACGGCTCCGCACCGGAGGGAACGACCCTTTGACGTGGGTACACCCGGCCGCTTACCGTCAATTAGGCGACCGGTCGACTAGTAACCGAGTGCCCTGGCCGTCCTCAACGAGGGGCGGCACCCTCGCCGTCGCCTCCACACCCGGCTTCTGCGAGATCAAGCGGATGACGGGAACGCTATCTCCCTTGTCGCTTCTGCCGCTGATGCGGTCACGGGCGGTCACCGTAAGTTCGTCGTGCGCCGAGCAGCCGGCGGTCCGACAGCACAGATGGCCGGACCGGGTGGCGCACAGCGTCGATGGTCTCCGACCGCGGCAGGAGAGGAACGTGAGTAAACATCACCACAGGCAACCGAAAGCGCGCGGACAGCGCGGGCGGCGTAACGCTGGGTCGGCGCGGCATCCTCGGAGGCCTCGCGGCCATTCCCGTTCTGTACGGACTCGGCGCGGAGGCCTCCCCTGCGTCGGCCGCTACGGCGGTGCGGCGGGGCGGCGTCCCGACGGCCGCCGGTGAACTGATGCACGGTCAGGAGCGGCGGTACCACGCTCCGCTGCTCACTCCGGGAACCCGTCTGGTGCTGCCCGCAGGCGTCAAGGCCGTGCCCGTCCAGGACTTCTACAGCGGTCCGTACCTCGCGTCGGCCCAGTCCGCGTGGCCGTACCTGACGGCCACCGACGGCACGACGGTCGACGCGTCGATCGTCCCCGAACGCCGTGCCCCCACCCGTATCGGCGTCCTGAGCGGGTTCGCCGAGGGCTGGTACGAGGTCCACCACACGAGCGGGAGGACCGACCGCGTGACGTGGGATGCCCGCGAGCTCCCGTTCCTTTGGTTCTACGGCGAGTTCGGCGGCACGAACGAGGCTCCGTACCGCAACTGGTTCTACACGCTCGCGCTGCAGCCGTTTTCCCGTAACCCGTACTCCCGCAACGCCCGGATCCGCTAGGAGCACCATGTCCCACCACTTCGACTACCCGGAAGACGAAACGCTGGACATCAGCGACGCCTACTGCTTTTCCGGGGCCGGCGACCGTCATGGCCCCCGCACGGTGTTCGGGATGAACACCTCGCCGACGTACGGCAAGCCCTGGAACCCCGCGGGCTACTACGAGCTCAAGATCGACACCAACGGCGACTACGTCGAGGACATCACGTACCGGGCCACCTTCCCGATCGGCTCCGACGGCACGCAGTACGTTCAGGTGGAGCAGCTCACCGGTACGGCGGCCACTGACCGCAGTGCCTCAGGCACGATCATCACGCCCCCCGACGCCCCCGTCGGAGAGGTCGTCGAATGCCGTGACGGCATCAAGCTCTTCGCCGGGCAACGCCGTGACCCGTTCTACAACTTCATCCCCTTCCCCGTCGCGACGACGAAGGCACTGGCGACCGGCACCTTCCCCGACTTCGACGCACTGCGCCCCGCCCACGACGACTTCGCGAACACCAGCGTCAGGTCCTTCGTGCTCGAGGTGCCCGTCTGGATCACGGGCCGCGGCCGGGTGCACTTCTGGGCGACCACCGCGTACTTCGACGAGGGTCACAACGCCTGGGCCCAGCTCCAGCGCGCCGCTGAGCCCAACATGACCACCTTCTTCGACTTCGCCCATGGCTCGGCGCACGTCGACTACAACGCCGGCATCCCCACGGACGACCTCAAAGGCAGGCCCGCCCACCCCGCAACCGATCCCGCCTCGGGAATCTGGGGTCAGGTGCGCGACAACATCGCAGCGGTCGTCGAGGCCGGCGGAACGTACGGCCACCGTCCCCACAGGTTCCCCACCGCCCGGGCCTACGGCGCGTGGGCGGCGGACCATCTGCTCCCGAACGTCCTCTCGTTCACACCCGGCACCGTCGCCGACTGGGATCCCTGGTGCGGCCTTCACAACGGCAAGGGCGTGCGGGAGGACATCGCGTCCAACGTCATCAAGATGATCGTGAACCAGGACTTCTCCTCGGGACTCGTGCACGGGCCGCTCCTCGATCACTTCCCTTACCTCTCCGAGCCGCCGGCCTCCTGACCCGTCGCGGTGGTCGCCGAGTACCGGTACGCCTTCCCTCGCTTGATCCCCCCAGGGGCCTCCCTACGCGTTCTCGCAGCGCTGCCGTGCCGCGAGGAGTGCGATGTCGTCCTCGCAGATTCCGCTGGTCAGCTGGGTCAGCAGGGTGTCGACCAGGCGCTCCAGGGAGCCGTCCGCCGGCAGGCTCAGCTCCGTGAGGCCGCGGATCGCGTCGTCGATGTCCGTGCCGCGCTGTTCCACCAGGCCGTCGGTGTAGAGCAGCAGGACCGCGTCCGGCTCCAGGGAGAACGTTGTCATCTCGTAGTCGCCGAGCTCCGTGCCGAGGGGCGGTCCGGCGGTGAGGTCCAGGACCTCGGCGCTGCCGTCCGGGCGGAGGACGACGGGTGGCAGATGGCCGGCCGTGGACGCGGTACAGGTGCCGTTCTCGGGGTCGACGAGGACGAGCAGGCAGGTGGCGACCCGGTCGAGGCCGATCCGGGCGGCCCGGCGGTCCGCTTCGCCCAGCATCTCGTCGACGGGCAGGCCGGAGGCGGCCACGGTGCGCAGCACGGAGCGGTACTGGCTCATCGCCACCGCCGCCTGGAAGCCGTGCCCCATCACGTCGCCCATGACCAGCAGGGTCCGGCCGCCCGGCAGGGCGACCGAGTCGTACCAGTCGCCGCCGACCAGCGCGCTGCGGCCGGAGGGCAGATAACGGGTGGCCACCTCGACGCTGGGGTGCGGGCGGTCCGGCTCGGAGAGCAGGGCACGCTGGAGCTCCAGGGTCATGGTGTGCTCCCCGGTGTAGCGGCGGGCGCTGTCGATGGAGGTGGCCGCGCGGGCGGCGACGCCCTGGGCGGTGAGGACGTCGTCCTCGCTGAAGGGGGCGGAGTCGCCGCCGCGCAGCAGCATCACGGTGCCGACACTGCGGCCGGCCGTGGGCAGCGGCACGATCAGGACCGAGTGCATGCCGGCCGTGCGGAAGATCTTCACGTATTCGGGATCCGGGTTCACCTTCTCCAGGAGTTCCTCGGAGGCCATGTTGCTCAGCCACGGCCGTCCGCTGTCCATGCAGTTGCGGGTGACCCCGCCCCGGGGAAGGTCGACGTACGGCTTCGGGCCGTCGAGTCCGTGCAGGTGCAGCTGCACCTCCGGCGCCGCCGTGAGCTTCATCTTGCGCAGCCGCAGCACTCCGGGCGGCGGCGGGGGTGCTCCCAGGAACTCCTCCTCGACGATCCCCACCGCGGCCACGTCGGCCAGCGACGGGGAGAGGAAGTCGGCCAGTTCGGCGCAGGTGGTCTCGACGTCGAGGGTCGTGCCCACCCGGGTCCCCGCGGCGTCCAGCAGGGCGAGCCGCTGGTGTGCGGTCTCCAGGTCGTCGAGGTACTGGCGCAGGTTGCTGACCTCGACGCCGATGCCGCACACGCCGATGACCCGGCCGTGGGACTCCAGCCGGTGGAAGACCGAGCGCCAGATCCTGCGACCCACGGGTGAGGGGACCAGCGTGTTCCCGGTCACGGTCACCTCACGCGGCTTTCCGTCCGCCAGTACCTCGATGAGGACGTCGTCGGGTGTCTGGACGTCGGGCAGCACCGAGCCGAACTTCTTGCCGAGGTAGCCGTCGGCGGGGACCCCGGTGACGGCGGTCCAGGCCGGGTTGACGTAGGTGTACCGCAGATGCTCGTCGACGATGACGACCGGGGCGGAGGTGCCTTCGACGATCTGCCGCAGAAGGCCGTACTCACAGGGCCTGCCCACGCCGTCGACGTGGGATTCCGGTGTCATCGCCGGCGCAGTGTCCGTGGTCTCGGTGAAGAGCCACGTCGGCGGGAGTCGTTCAGCGTTCACCTGGTCTCTCCTGACCGTCCGGGCCTGGGCGGTCCCTCTCCCATCGTGTGCGGTGGGGTGGTGGGGCGCATCTCCAGGCCCGGACGGTGTGACCCGTCAGTCAGGCGGTGACCGTCTTCGTCGCCTTGCTGGTCGCCGTGCCGTCCTTGTGGCCCGTGCGGTGGGCCGTGACCTTCACGGTGATCTTCTTGCCCTTCTGGGCCGACTTCAGGGTCAGCGTGGACTTGGTGGCCCCGCTGATCGCCTTGCCGTTCGCGTACCACTGGTACGCGTACGAGGTCGCCGCCGGGCTCCAGGTGCCGTGCGCCGCCGTCAGCTTCTTGCCGACCTTGGCGGTGCCGCCGACCGTCGGCGCCTTGGTCGCCTTCGGCGCGTCCCCCTTCGCGACCGTCACCGCGGCGGAGGTCGCCGCCCCGCTCAGCCAGCCGCTCTTGACGGCCGTCACGGTCACCGTGAGCTTCTTGCCGAGCAGGGCCGCCGGGACGGTGTACGACGCGGCGGTCGCCCCGGAGATCGCCTTGCCGTCGGCCTTCCACTGGTACGTGTAGGAGCCCGGGGTCGCCGACCAGCTCCCGGTCGTGGCCGTGACCTTGGCGGCGACCTTGGCCGTGCCGGTGATCTTCGGGGCGGCCGTACCGGTCAGCTGGGGCGGGGTCACCGTGAAGGAGCCGCGCGGGTACTCGCAGCACGTGGTGAACACGCCGGCGTTCCAGGTGCCGGCCGCCGCGCCCGTCAGGTCCAGGGTGGCCGTCACCGAGCGGTTGTCGGCGGCGACCGAGTCGGCCTTCGCGGAGACGGTCTTGCCGGCGAGGCTCAGCCGTACCTCGGTGTTCGGGCCGAGGGCCGTACCGGTGACCGTGACCTTGACCTTCGTGCCGCTCACCCCGGTGGCCGGGCTGATCCCCGTGACGCTCACCTTGTCGGTGCCGCACAGGGTGGACGAGCAGGCCAGCCGGGCGCTGTAGGCGGTGCCGGACGTGGTCTCGGGCAGGCCGAGCAGGAACACGGTCGGGGTGAGCGCCGTGGACGAGCCGAGCGTGGCGCAGTCGTAGCCCTCGCCGTCCTCGCCGATGTAGCGGGTGCAGCCGTTGCGCCAGGACGTCGTGTTGTACAGCGCCGGTACGGCCTTGGCGGCCGCGCCGGTGGTGTCCTTGATGTCGGCCGAGAAGCGGTCGAGGCCGGCGGTCGGCAGGACCGCGCAGACGGCGCTGTGCGCCTCGTCGAGGGTGCCGGTGACCGGGCCGTACCCGTAGGACACGGACGGGACCCTGGTGCACTCGGGTGCGGGGCCGTCGGCGGTCGCGATGCGCAGGGCGTCCAGGTGGTACTCGGGGGCGGCCTTCAGGTCGGCCGGGGTCTGGACGAGCACCTGGTGGGTGGTGGAACCGGTGACCGCGCAGGGGCTGTTGCGGTAGGAGCACTCGGTCTTGCCGTCACCGCCGATCACCGCGATGTTCGCCGTGCCCAGCGCGTCCCGCACGTTGACGTGGACGACGTCGGTGGCGGCCGGGGTGGTGACCTGGACGCAGTCGACGGTGCCGGCGGCGCCGGCCGTGCCCTTCACCGAGGGCCCGCCGACCTTGGCCGCGGCGGTCCTCGTGCAGCCCGCCGAGGCGGCGGTGGCGGTGACGTCCCGGCGGGTCAGGGTGTAGGCGGCGGCCTGGTCGCGGCCGGTGACCAGCACGGTGTGGGCCATGCCCGGGGTGAGCGAGCACACCGTCCAGCCGCTGGTGGCGGGGATGTGGTCGCAGACCTTCTTGCCGGTGGCGTCCAGCACCGAGAACCGCGCCGGTACGGCGCCGGAGGTCGCGGTCAGCTGGAACAGCTCGGTGCCGGTGTGGGCGTCCGCCGGGATGCTCAGGCACCGGGAGAAGACGCCGTCACCGGTGGCGAAGGTGGCCTCGGCGCCGTCGGCGGTGAAGCTGCCGGCGGGCAGGACGGGGCAGTCACCCGCGGCGTCGGTGCGGTACAGGGCGAGGGCGTAGGGGCCGGTCGCGCCCTCGGCCTGGTTCTCGGTGTGCACCAGCGTCCGGTAGGGCGCGGTGCCGGTGAGCGCGCAGTTGCCGTCCGAGATCTCCTGCGCGGTGCACTGGGCGGTGCCGTCCCGGTCGAGGACCTCCAGGCGGGCCCCGACACCGGAGGAGACGAGCGGCCTGAGGACGGCGATCCGGGCGTTCTGCGGGGCGGGCAGGGTCAGGCAGTCGTACTGGCCGGGCGTGCTCAGCTCGCCCTGGTGCAGGCCGTACCCGGTCGCCGTGCAGCCCGCGTCGGAGGCGCGGTCGAGGACGACCACGCTCTGGCGGGCGGAGCCCTCGGGGATCGCGGTGTAGGTGCCGGCCGCGGGCACCCGGCACGGGTCGGTGCCGCCGCTGCACACGGTCTTGCCGTCCGTGCCGTAGACCGGGACCGGGCCGGTGGCGCGGTCCTCGTTCACGTAGTGGACGGTGTACAGGCCGGCCTTGTCGCTGGTGAAGGTGTAGCAGCCGCCGACGGTGAGGTCCTGCGGGTCCAGGGCGCCGTAGGGGCGGACGGGGGTGGTGGTGCAGCCCTGGGGGTCGTTCAGGCGGCGGGCGGTGACCGTGTAGTCGGCCGGGAAGCCGCCGTCCGTGGAGTCCACCTGGGAGATCACCCGGTAGGGGCCGCTACCGGGCAGCACACAGCTGGTCTCGCCGTCCTCCGGGAAGTGCGGGCAGATCCGGGCGCCGGTCGCGTCGGTGAGCCACGCGGTCGCGCCGCCGTAGACCCGGGTGACGGCGGTGAGCCGGATGCGCTCGCCGGGCCGGGCGTCGATGCCCTGGCAGTCGACCTCGATCGGGCTCACGCTGGTGCGCGTGGTGAGCGGCTGGTCCCAGTTGGTGCCGGCGGCCTCGAAGCAGCCCGGCGTGGCCGAGCCGAGCGGGACGACGGTGACCTGGGCGTCCTCCGGGTCCACCCAGCCGCTGTTGACGACCGTGAGGGTGTAGGTGCCGGCCGCGGGCACCTGGCAGCGGCCCTGCTCGGAGTACTCCTCGTCGTAGCAGTCCACCGGGGTGCCGTCCGCGGCGGACAGCTGGGTGTACGCCTCGTGGTGGCTGTCCTCCAGCGACACCATGTACAGGCCCGCCTCCGGGGCCGTCACGGTGAAGCAGGCCGTCTCCTGGGCCGGGACGGTCACCTTGCCGACGGCGTCCCCGGGGTCGCCGAAGGACGCGAGGGCCAGTGGCGCGCACACCGGGTCGTCGGCGCGGGCGGACCCGGCGCCGGTGAGCGTGAGCAGCGAGGCGAGCAGGGCGACGACGAGGACGGACACGGCGGTGAGCCGCCCGGGTCTCGCCGTCGTGCCGAAGGTGGTGCCGGTCGCGGAGTGCACCGTCAATTCCCCCCTGGAATACGAATGTTGGGGCGATGTTCGCACACAGGTGTGACACAGCCTCAACGGGTTTCCAGGGGCGTCCGCGCCCCACGGTGCGTCAGTGGCGTCCCGCCACCCGGTCCGCGACCCTCGCCAGCCGGGACGACTCGGCGCTCGGGTGGAGTCGTTCGCGCTGGTCGGCGGCGCGGTAGGTGGCGTACATGCCCTGCACGCCGAGCCACCGGAACGGCTCCGGCTCCCATTTGCGGACCTTGTGGTTCACCCAGGGCAGCTCGGTCAGGTCGGTGCGGCCGGCCTGCCCGGAGTCGAGCTGGACCAGGTCCCGCAGCGTGCGTCCCGCGAGGTTGGTGGTGGCGACACCGGAGCCGACGTAACCGCCCGCCCAGCCGAGCCCTGTGGAGCGGTCGAGGGTGACGGTCGCGCACCAGTCGCGCGGGACTCCGAGCACCCCGGACCAGGCGTGCTCGACGCCCACCCCCGCGAGCGCCGGGAAGAACCGCACGAGGATCTCCCGGAGGGCCTCGATCGTCGCCTCCTGCGTCCGGCCGTCGTTGTCCGTCCGCGACCCGAACCGGTACGGCACCCCGCGCCCGCCGAGCGCGATCCGCCCGTCGGCCGTGCGCTGGGCGTACATGTAGGCGTGCGCCATGTCGCCGAGGGTCTCCAGCCCCCGCCATCCCACCGACTCCCACTGCTGCTCGGTGAGCGGCTCGGTGGCGATCATCGAGGAGTTCATCGGCAGCCAGGTGCGCCGCTGCCCCTTGAGGTTCGCGGTGAAGCCCTCGGTGCAGCGCAGGACGTAGGGGGCACGGACCGTGCCGTAGGGCGTGACGGCGTGCCGCGGCCGGATCTCCGTCACCGGGGTGGACTCGTGGATCCGCACCCCCAGCGCCTCCACGGCCGCCACCAGCCCCTTCACCAGCTTCACCGGGTGCAGCCGGGCCCCGTGCGGGGTCCAGGTCGAGCCGACCGCGTCGGCGACGCGGATCCGCTCCCGGGTCTCCCCGGCGCCGTACAGCTCGCGGTCCTGCTCGCCGTACGACAGCTCGTGCTCGTGGAAGGCCCTCAGACGGGCCAGCTGGGCCGGGGTGGTGGCCACCTCCAGCACCCCGCCCTTGTGCAGATCGGCGTCGATCCGCTCGGCCGCGGCGACCGCCACGACCTCGTCGACGGTCTGGTTCATGGCCTTCTGCAGCCGTACGGCGGCCTCGTGGCCGTGCAGCGCGGCGTACCGGTCGCGGCCGGCGATGCCGTTGTAGAGCCAGCCGCCGTTGCGGCCGGAGGCGCCGTAGCCGCAGAACTTCTGCTCCAGGACCGTGATCCGCAGGAAGGGGGCGGCCTTCTTCAGGTAGTACGCGGTCCACAGTCCCGTGTACCCGCCGCCCACGATCACCACGTCCGCGGTGGCGTCCCCGTCGAGCGGCTCCCGTACCGCAGGGAGGCCGTCGTCCGCGTACCAGAAGGAGATGCCGCCGTTGACGACACTGCTTGCCGAGCTGCTCATGGCCGGACGTTAACTCCTGAGGGCGGCCAGTGTCTCCTTCGGATTCCATGCTTTTCCACGGCCCCTGACCAGCGGATAGCAGGCGAGACCGATCAGTGTGGCGACGAAATGCCCGAGGTCGGTGAAGGTGGGCGACTCGGTCAGCGGCAGCCCGTAGACGAGCAGCACGACCGCGACGTACGGATACCGCCAGGGCGTCACGATCCGGTACGCGAGCACCGCCATCACCCCGGCCAGCGCGTAACTCACCCCGATGTCCAGGGTGTTGACCGCGGAGTACGGGGCGATGCCGTCATGGATGCCCTTCAGCAGCGCACCCTCGCTGATCAGGGTGGCCAGCACGTGCGCGGCCACGCACACCAGCAGCCAGCGGGCGGTACCGAGCCAGCGTTCCGCGGGTGCGTGGAAGACGGTGTAGAGGAAGGCGTACGGCACCCAGTGCCCGCCCGCGATCCACATCGCGCTGGCGACCAGCACCCGCACCGGGTTGTCCGACAGCTCACGGATGTTGGTGGACCGCTGGCGCAGGAACTGCTGCTCGAACTCGGGTGACATGTGGTGCAGCGCGACGGTGGTCACGAAGAGAATCGCCAGCCAGACGTATGTGCCGGGGGCGCTGCGGACATACGCCCACGCCTTGCCGCCGAGCTCCCGGAGAATTCGCATGAGGCGATTCACGCACGGCCGTGACGTCATATGGATGATTGACATTCCGGAGGGCCTGATCGCGCAGCGCGAGCGGTACGGCGGGGAGGAGGGCCGCGCCTTCGTCGCCTCGCTCCCCGGGCGTGCCGAGCGGGTAAGGGCTCGTGAGGGTACGTCGTCCGGCGGCTGCGCCACTGTGGTGGCTGGTCGCGCGGTTCCCCGCGCCCCTCGGTCTCGGCGCGTCCGGGACGGCCATCGGCCGGGCGAGCCGGTCAGGGTTCCAGGACCACCTTTCCGATCGTCGCCCGGTTCTCCAGGGCCCGGTGTGCGGCCGCCGCCTCGGCCAGGGGGAAGCGCGTCAGCGCGGGCCGCAGCCGGCCGTGGGCGGCCTCGGCGAGGGCGCGGAGTTCGAGGGTGCGGAGCGGGTCGGGGCCGCCGGCCCGGCCGAGCATCGCGGGCCCGAGCACGGACTCCGACAGCCCCTCCACGAAGGCACCCCCGCCGCCTCCCTGGATGCCCTCCGACGACCAGCCGAAGACGAGGTGCCTCCCGTCCTCGCCGAGCAGGGCGACGGCCTCCCGGGCGACCTCGCCGCCGACCCCGTCGAAGACGACGGTGACGGACCCGAAACGGGCGCGGACCTCGGCGGGCCAGCCGGGGTCGGTGTAGTCGAGGGCCAGGTCGGCGCCGGCGGCCCGGACCCGGGCGGTCTTCTCGGGGCCGCCGGCCAGGCCGATCACGGTGGCGCCCGCGTGGTGGGCGTACTGGACGAGCAGCGTGCCGATACCGCCGGCCGCCGCCGGGACGAGGACCACCGACTCCGGCCCCAGCTCGACGAACTGCAGGATGCCCAGCGCCGTACGCCCCGTCCCGATCATGGCGACGGCCTCGGCGAAGCCGAGGTTCTCCGGGATCTCGTGCAGCCGTTCGACCTCGGTGACCGCCAGCTCGGCGTAGCCGCCCGGCCGGAAACCGAGGTGGGCGACCACGCGCCGCCCGAGCCACAGCCCGTCGACGCCGTCGCCGAGCGCCTCGACGGTCCCGGCGACCTCCCGCCCGGGGATCGTCGGCAGGACGGTCGGCCGGGGCGCCGGGCCCTGGTGGCCCGCGCGCAGGGACGTGTCGAGCAGATGGACACCGGCCGCGGCGACCGCGATCCGCACCTGCCCCGGACCGGGCACCGGGTCCGCGGTCTTCTCGTGGACGAGGTTCTCGGCAGGCCCGAAGGCGTGCAGGACGATGGCGTGCACAGGGACTCCCCCCAGGTACGGGATGCAGGGACCGGCTGACAGCGACGGGATGGCAGGGACGGGATGGCAGGGACGGGATGGCAGGGACCGGATGGCAGGGACGGGATGGCAGGGACGGGATGGCAGGGACCGGATGACCGGGACCGGATGGTCCGACGGGTCGACTCTTCGACCTCAAGCACGCTTGAGGTCAAGGGCCGGCCGCCCCCGGGCCCGCCTTCCGTTGTCAGTGGTGGGCTGCAAGATGGGGGCATGGCGAGGACAGCGGCCGGTGGGTCCGGCGGTGGCAAGGTGAAGGGCGCGCGGCGGCCGGAGGTGCGGCTGCCCGGGCTGGAACCCTGGAGCGGCGGCGAGCTGGAGCCGGACGGGGACTACGACGGGCTGGAGTTCCGGGAGGCGGACTTCGTCGGGCAGGACGGCGCGGGCGCCCGGTTCATGGACTGCGCGCTGACGGGCTGCGCCTTCGACGAGACGGGACTGCGCCACGCCCGTCTGCTGGACACGGTCGTCACCGGGGCGAGAGGCGTCGGCACCAACCTCTCCGACGCGACCCTGCGCGACGTCGAGCTGGTCGACGCCCGCCTGGGCGGCACCCAGCTGCACGGTTCCGTGCTGGAGCGCGTGGTGATCCGCGGCGGCAAGATCGACTACCTCAACCTGCGCACGGCCAGGCTCAGAGACGTGGTCTTCGAGGGCTGCGTCCTGGTGGAACCGGACTTCGGCGACGCCGTCCTGGAGCGGGTGGAGTTCATCGACTGCACCCTGAAGGGGGCCGACTTCACTGGGGTGACGATGAAGGACGTCGATCTGCGGGGCGCCGCGTCCCTGGAGATCACCAGAGGGGTGGAGCGACTGGCCGGGGCGGTGATCAGCATGTCCCAACTGCTCGACCTGGCACCGGTGCTGGCCGTGCAGCTGGGGATCCGCGTGGAGGGGTGAGCCCGGCCGGCCGCGGTGCTCAGTCCGAGGGCGTGGCCGCGGCCGCCTTCCGCAGGCCCAGGTGGTCGTCCGGGTCCTGGAGCCGGTCCCGCTGGGCGGCCAGCATGCGGCGGACCACCGGTTCCGGCATGCGGACCACCACCGGCCGGGGCAGGGTCAGCTCCCGCACGGCGGTGCCGGTACGGCCGGGGCGCACCCGGTTGCTCACCCTCGCCACCACCCGCACGTCCAGCGTGAACTGCACGAGGACCGACGCGGACTTGGGCTTGTGCAACGGCATCGAACCCGACGCGTTCACCGCCGCGTCGGCCGCGCCGCCGGACCCACCGGCGTTGCCCATCAGCTGGTTGAGGCGGAACTCGTCGGCGTTGAGCAGCCCCGCGCCCGCCAGGCCGCGCGCCGACCTGCCGTGCTCGGCGGAGCTCTGGCCGTCCGTCTGGGTGGGCCGGGGCGCGTCCAGGTGGCTCTGCCCCACCGTCTCGAAGGTCATCTTGTCGCCGACGCCCAGCACCCGCCCGTCCCGCAGCCGCGCGTGCAGGGACGCCCGCAGGTCCTGGCCCGCCGCTCCCGTGGCGTGCACCGGCGGCAGCTCCGCCCCGGCGGAGGTCAGCAGCGGCAGCGCCGCGATCAGCCACTCGGTGGAGACGGCCTCGGTCAGGGTGTACGCGGCGGCCTGGCCCTTGGTCCGGAAGCGGTCGCCGCCGCCCGCCTCCCCGACCGCGGAGCTGACCAGCTCCCGTATCTGCGGGGCGCCCTGGAAGCCGTTCACCTGCGCCTCCATCGGCAGCCGCACACCCCCGGAGCGCCAGGCGCCCAGCGCGGCCGGGCGGTCGCCCTGCGGGCCGGGAGCGGGTGCCACCGGCTGGTGGCGCGGTGCCGTCAGCCGGCCGAGGGCGGCCAGGTCCTTCTCCAGCACGCGGTGGGTCAGTGCCTGGCGGCCCAGGGAGACCAGCGCCAGCCGGCGGTCGCCGCGGTGCAGTTCGAGGGTCGCCTCGATGGGCACCCGCATCTTCGACGACTTGGCGGTCTTCGCCTCCGCGACCGTCTTCATGCCGAGCTGGCCGCGGCCGGCCGTGCCGGAGCGCCGCGAGCGGCCGGAGCCGACGCCGAGCCCCGCCGCCCCGCCCATGCTCTTCAGCTGCCCGGCGCCGCCCTCCGGTTTGCCGGAGCCGGCGAAGATCCCCTCCGCGCCGGTCGCCACGCCCTCGTCGTGGGAGGTGGCCTGCTGGGCGACGGCCGCGGTGATGTACTCCAGGTCCCGGCCGTCGTCCGCCGCACCGTCGTAGGCGCCGTCGGCGAGCCGGTTGACCTTGAACACCGCCCAGTACGGGGTCTTGCGGCCGTCGAACAGCTCGACGGTCACCCCGCCGTCCATGGCGCCGGAGAGCAGTCCGGCGCTGCCGTCGCGGTCCAGGACGCGCAGCAGCCGTTGCACGTTGTCGTTGCGGTCGGCCAGTTGCCGCCGGGGCAGCAGGTCGTCGGCCAGGCTCTGCTGCCCGTTCTCCGCGAGGCGGGTACGCAGCCGGGCCAGCAGCGGCACGAAGTTCGGCAGGTTCTCGATCATGCCGAAGCCGAGGGGCAGCGTGCGGGCGAAGGACGGGCCGGTGGCACGCGGCGCCGCGGACGTGGTGGAGCCGGCGGCGGTGGTCCCGGCGGTGGTGGATCCGGCGGTGGTGGATCCGGCCGTGTCCGTCGTACCCGTGGCGCGGGTCTCTTCCCGGGCCCCTCCCCGGGTCTCTCCCCGGGCCCCTTCCCGGGCCTCGCGTTCGGCGCCCGCGCGGGAGCTCTCGGCCGGTCGTCGCCCCTGCCGGGACGACGACGGCATCGTCGTCGGCGCCGGTTCGGGGTCGAGTTTCAGCTGCCTGCGGATCGATGCCGGCAGCTGCGCCTCCGTCAGCCACACCGCCGCCTCGGCCGGCAGGGTGCGGCCGGCCGTCGCCACGTAGGGGCCGCCGCCGGTGACCTTGACCTCGGCGACCATGCTGACGAGCAGGTCGCACTGGACCAGATAGAGCGGCGCCTTCTTCGGGGTGTGGGCGTTGCGCTCGACCGTGCCGGACAGCGCCGCGGACCGGGCGTCGCCCTCGCTTGTGGTGCGGCTCCCGGACAGGCCCTGGCCCAGCCGCCACTCGGGGCCGTTCTCCGAGCCGGTGGCGCCGACCTGCCAGGTGCTGGTGGTGCCCTGCCCCTCCTGGCCGGCGGCCTGGTGGCCGCCGAGCACGAAGGTCTCCGTGCCGGGACCCGCGCCCCGGTGCAGGAACTTCGGGTTGGCCAGCGTGAGCCGGGTGCCCACGGCCCCGTTCAGCGCGGCGAGCCGCCGCGGATAGCGCAGGTTCTTCACCACCCACCCGGAGGACGCGGCCTGCCGCAGCGCCGCCGTGACGGCCTGCGGGCCGAACCGCTCCTCGATGGCCAGCCGCGGCGCGAGCCCCTCCGCCTGGAGCGCGGGATCCTCGCGTACGCCCTTGTTGCGGGCGGCGGCCCGGGACAGCAGCTGGAAGGCGAGGTCCCGGACGGCCTGTCCGTCGCCGACCGTCTCCACCAGCTGCCAGTCCCGCAGCGCCTGCCCGGCGGACGGCCGGGGCACGAGCGTGGCCAGGTCGCCGATGCCCTCGGCGGTGACGGCGTGGTCGGGCCGCGGGGTCTGCGCCCGCCGCCGGTCGCCCACCGCGTCCTGCCGCCGCTTGCCCTCCTCGTCGAGGGTGAACTCGGTGGGGGTGACCAGCCGTACGTCCTGCTCCTCCAGGTGCAGCCCCGCCATCGGCCGGGCTTCTGGCGCGTCCTGGCCCGGGGAGCCGGGGGTGAGGGCGCGGCCGAGCTTGCGCTGCCGGGAGGTCATGGTGACGTCGACGTCGAGGCGCAGGGCCGCCCCGAAGGTGCTGGCCTTCTCGGAGCCGTTGGTGAGGACGTCGGTGCGGGTGGTGGGGCCGGCCTGGTTGCGGCGGGTGCCGGTGCGGTGCCTCTCGTAGCGGGCCGAGCCGGTCAGGATGCCGGGGACGATCCTGGCCTGCCCGAGCACGAGACCGCCGATCGAGCGTGAACTGCTGCGTCCGCTCTGCGCGTTGCCGGTGACACCGGAGTGGCTGCGGACCAGCCAGTCGTCGGTGTCGCCGAGGTAGCCGGTCTCGCGGAGCTGCCCTTTGACGCGGAGCTGCACGTCGTGCGCGTGCAGGGTGGTCTTGCGGCGCAGCCTGACCCGGATGCCGGTCGAGGTCAGCTGGTCCTTGTTGACCCGCAGGTTGGTCTCGGACAGGGCGGCCATCAGCTCGCGGTGGTTGCGCCGCTGGAGCGCGGCCTCCTCCTTGCCCGGCGCGGAAGCCACCGCGTCCGTACCGAAGGAGGGCAGGTAGCCGGCCAGCCGGGGATCGGTCGCGAACAGCTCCTGTACGGCCCGGACCATGGGGCCGGTGTCGAGCCGGCTGAGGGCGACGCTGGAGCCCATGGCGCCGAAGGGGAGGTGCCGTTCGACGTCGACCTCGTTGCCGTTCTCGTCGGTCCGCTTGGGCTTCTCGATGAATTCCTTGGCCTCCACGCCGGGCGGCAGCGGCAGCCCGAGCGACTGTGCCTCGTCGGCCCGCAGGCTCATCCACACCCGCATCGCGTGCCGGGCGACCCGGGTCCCGGGGCGCAGGATCATCTGGGCCGAGCGCGGCCCCGTGCCCTCCGCGGTGAACTGGACGGTCGCGAGGTAGAGCACCTTGTCGCCGCGCACCTCCGCACCCTGGCGGCTCGACACGGTCTGCTCGGCCACCGTGAACCGCGCCTTGCGGGCCGCCGCGACCGGCATGGCCGTGGCCCGTACGACGGCGGCGTTCCCGACCGCTCCGACGCCGATGGCCGGGCCCAGGCCGCCGGTGACGGCGCGCCCCTTGCCCGCGCTCTCGGTGACCGTGTGCTGGGTCTGCTGATGGGTGCGCAGCTGGGTTCCGCCGGTGCCCCAGGCGGGCGACATGCCGGTGATCTCGGCGTGCAGGCGGTAGCTGCCGACGCTGCTGCCGTCCTTGGACGCCAGGTCCTCGCCGGTGACGCCGTCGCGCAGCAGCCGGGGCATGTCCTCCAGGACGGTCGCCGTGGAGGTCGCCTCGTAGAGCCGGGCGCGGCCGGGGGCCCCGGCCGCGGTGAGCGAGGGGTGCAGGACGGCGGCCACCGCGTCGAAGAGCCCGCCGCCGCCCTGGTGCGGGGCCGCGCTGTCGGTCACCGCGACCGGGGCCATGGAGTCGGCGAGCGAGACGCGCCGGGCGGTGTCGGCCTGGAGGGGCTGCGGAGCGGCGGGCGCCGCGGTCCCGGCCGGGACGAGGTGCTCGGTGGGCACCCGCTGGGTGAGGGCGCCCGAGCCGTGGAAGACCTGCTCGGCCGGGGCGCCGTGCTTCTTGATCCGTACCCCGTACCGCACCTTGCGCGGCGCCTCGACCGAGCCCTTCTCGCTGCGCAGCACCCGCGGTTCGGCCACGTTGCGCTGGCTGCGGGACTCCCGCGAGGACTGCCAGGGTTGCGCGTTGGCCAGGCCGGCGCCGCCCAGCCACAGCCCCGGTACGACGGGCGCGAGCCCGAAGGCCATGCCGCCCAGGCCCTTGCTGGACCCGCCGCTCGCGGTGGTCGCGACGGTGGTGGCGGTGTTGTGCTGGACGTCGACCTTGGTGTCCTTGCCCTCGGCCTCGTCCACCGCGGCGAGCGGTGCTCCGTCCGGGTCCGGCACGGTGTTCGCGAGCAGGTCCTTCGGGTGGAAGACGGGCGGCCGGTCGTCGGGGGCGCGGGAGACGGTGACGGTGACGTCGAACCACTCCTTGCCGGTCTTGCCCTGGACGGCGAAGGCACGGCCCTGCCCGTAGAACGACTCGGGGCGCCCGGCGAGCTCGGCGCCGATGTCGGCGACCGTGCCGTCGCCGTGCCCGACGACGGCGGCCACCGCGTTCGTCACGAACTCGTGCCCGGTCAGCCCGTACGCCGTGGACAGCCCGGCGGCCTGGAAGTCCATCAGGTACGGCGGCAGCACGAGCCCCGGCTCGGTGCGCTCCTCCTCGACGGGGGCCACGGCCGCCACCGGCCGGCTGCGTACCGCCGACGGCCGGGAGACGCCCTTCCCCTTCGCGTCCCGCAGCGCCTGCGTGGTGGCCGCGTTCCCCGCGGTCCCCATGAGGGCGAGCATCGCCTGTTCCGTGGGCCCGACAGACGTGGTGGGCCCGACGGGCACGGTGGAGCCGACGGGCGTGCTGGCCCCGATGGGCTTGGCGGTGACCGGTACCGGGGGAGAGGCGTCTTTTCCGCTGTCGCCTGCCTGTCGCTGCGTCCGCACGGAGTCAACGTAAAGGCGGCCGGGTCAGGCGGGACGCCTTCCGTCGACTCCCGCCCCACTTGTCACTCCCGGCTCTTCGGGCGGTCAACGTCCGTACATCCGGGCGTCGTTCGGCGGCCCGGGAGGTCAGGAGACTCTCGGGAAACGGGCCTGGAGCGTCCAGATCGCCGGGTTGTCGGCCAGGCCCTCGTGCATGTCGGTCAGGTCGGCGAGCAGGTCGTGCAGGAAGTCCCGTGCCTCCCGGCGCAGTTCGCGGTGGGAGAAGGTGAGCGGAGGCTCCTCGGCGGGCATCCAGTCGGCCTCGACGTCCACCCAGCCGAAGCGGCGCTCGAAGAGCATGCGGTCGGTGGACTCGGTGAAGTCGAGTTCCGCGTGCTGGGGCCGGGCGGCCCGGGACCCCGCCGGGTCGCGGTCGAGCCGTTCCACGATGTCGCACAGCGCCCACGCGAAGTCGAGCACCGGCACCCATCCCCAGGCTGTGGACAATTCCCGGTCCGCCTTGGTGTCCGCGAGGTAGACGTCCCCGCAGAACAGGTCGTGGCGCAGCGCGTGGACGTCCACCCGCCGGTAGTCGGTCTGGGGCGGGTCCGGGAACCGGTTGGAGAGGGCGTAGCCGATGTCGAGCACGTCGTCGATGGTGTCATGGCGTCCTACGATCACGTGCGTGCCCCGATCCGTGCTCGTTCTCCCGTCCGCCCTGCTCTGCCTAACACTGGCGCTGGCCGCGTGCGACGGCGGGGTCCACGGCACCCCGGGCGGCGCGGGCCTGCGCGACCCGTACTTCCCCAAGGCGGGCAACGGCGGCTACGACGTGAGCCACTACGCCCTGGACATCGGCTACGACCCCGCCACCCGCCGCCTCACCGGCACCGCCGTGATCACCGCCCGGGCCGGCCAGGACCTGTCCGCCTTCGACCTCGACCTCCGAGGACTGCACGTCGACTCGGTCACCGTCGAGGGCAAGGAGGCCCGCTGGAACCGGGCCGGCCAGGAGCTGACCGTCCGCCCGCACGACGACCTGGACAAGGGCGAGACCTTCGCCACGACCGTGCGCTACTCGGGCCGCCCGGAGACGATCACCGACCCCGACGGCTCCAAGGAGGGCTGGCTGCGCACCGCGGACGGCGCGCTCGGCCTCGGCGAGCCGGTCGGCGCCATGGCCTGGTTCCCCGGCAACCACCACCCCTCCGACAAGGCGTCGTACGACATCACGGTCACCGTGCCGAAGGGCCTCCAGGCCGTCTCCAACGGGGAGTTGAAGAGCGAGACGACGAAGAACGGCCGTACGGCCTTCGTCTGGCACACCGCCGAGCCGATGGCGAGCTACGTCGCCACGGTCGCCGTCGGCCACTACACGGTCACCCGCTCCACCCTCTCCGACGGCCTGCCGGTGTACACGGCCGTCGACCCGACGCAGGTGCAGGCGAGCCGGGCGGTGCTGGCGAAGCTCCCCGAGATCATCGAGTGGGAGGCGTACAACTTCGGCCCCTACCCCTTCTCCTCCACCGGCGCGATCGTCGACCGCCCGGCCGACGCCGGGTACGCCCTGGAGACCCAGACCCGGCCCGTCTTCCCCGGCGCCCCGGACACCGAGACCCTCGTCCACGAACTCGCCCACCAGTGGTACGGCGACTCCGTCACCCCGAGGACCTGGCGGGACATGTGGCTCAACGAGGGCTTCGCGACCTACGCCGAGTGGCTCTGGGCCGAGGACCACGGCGGCCCGAGCGCCCAGCAGACCTTCGACAAGACCTACGCCACCCCCAAGGACGACGCCACCCTCTGGGGGTTCCCGCCCGCCAAGCCGCCGAGCGCCGCGTACATCTCGGAACCGCCGGTGTACGACCGGGGCGCGATGGTCCTCCAGAAGATCCGCCAGAAGGTCGGCGACGACACGTTCTACGACATCATCCAGGGCTGGGCCGCCACCCACCGCCACGGCAACGCGGACACGGCCGAGTTCACCGCGTACGTCGAGAAGAAGGCCCCCGGCAAGGACTTCTCCCTCATCTGGAAGGACTGGCTGTACGGCGACGGCAAGCCGCCCCGGCCGTAGGCCCGGTCACCCCTGAGCCGTACCCAGCTCCTTGCGCAGCACCGCGCACGGACGCCCGAGCTGACGATCCGGGCGATGCCCGATCACCTCGTACCCGAGGGCCGTCCAGAAGGCGAGCCCCTTCGGGTTGTTCTCCAGCACGGCGAGCCGGAGGGCGTCCCGTCCCGCCGCCCGGAACCTCTCCTCGACGCCCTCCGCGATCCGCCGCCCGTACCCCCTGGCCCGTGCCGCCGCGTCCACCATCAGCAGCCCGATCCACGGATCCGGGTCGGCGGGGTCGGGATGCCGGGCCAGCGTGACGACCACCCCGACCAGCCGCCCCTCGGCACGCGCCAGCAGCACCTCCACATCCGGGTTCGCCAGCTCGTCGGCCAGCGCGCCGGCCACCTGCTCCGGCCGGATGTCGTCCGGATCCGGAAAGTCACCGCTGAGCGCCTGGAACTCCCGGTCGGAGGCGTACAGCGCGGTGAGCTCGGTGAGGACCGGGGCCGGGATGTCGCGGTCGGGGGTGAGGGGGAGAGGGGCGAGGATCATGTCGGCAACCTATCCGGCCCTACTGGCCCGCAGGCGGGTAGCGGGGCAGGCCGCTCACGTACGTACTGCCCTCAGCGCCTCTTCAGTGATCGCGCGCAGTTCGCGAAGGGCCTCTCGGGCGATGACCGGATCGTCGTGTTCCAGATCGTGCTCCGCCTGGGCGTAGCGAGCGGACAGGTCTCGCCGGCGAGCGATCTCGATCTCCTTGGCCCAGATCAGCACCCAGCTCTGCACCGGGCTCAGGGACTGCCACTCGACGGCCTTGGCGAAGGCCTCGTCCTTCGTGGCCTGCATCTCATCCAGACGTCCCGGCGCGACGACGGCAAGGGCCGCACGCAGGGCATCCGGCGTCAGCTCGGGCCGGGGGATCAGCTCGCCTCCGGGGCCGACCTCGGCGTTCATCGTGCCTTCCGGACGCTCTGATCAGGGCTCAAGCGGAAGTGCGGGCTGTTCCGCGGCCGGTCCCAAATAGGTGTACTCGGTGGACCGCGCGATACCCATGGAGTCCAGCTGCTGCCGGAACCGGACCCGGAAGTGGAGAGCGCCGCCGTCTGCGTCCGGCCCGGTCAGCCGCAGTTGGAGTTCCTCTTCGAGCAGAGCGTTCGGTGCGTACTCGCGTGCTGCCGCCAGTCGGCTCGCCCGGTGTTCCGCCTCGATCTCCTCGTCGTCCCGTTCCTCGGTTCCCCATGCGTCCAGGAGACGGGCAGCGCGTTGGGACGCGGCCTGGTCGCCTCCAAGGAGCGCGCGCCTGCGCTCACGCCAGCTGTCGCCGGTCACAGTCGCACCCGCTCAGCGCTGCTCGCCAGTCGTGTCCTTATAGCGCGGCAGGTTATCGGTCGGGATGGTCCAGTCGCCGATGGTGACGTCCTCGCCGTAGACGAAGTCCTTGCGGGTGGCGTAACGGGGGCCTTCAGGGGTGGGGTGGATGTCGGTGAGGACGGCGCCCGTGCCGGTGCGGGGATCGAAGACCGCGTAGACGGGGATGCCGATCAGGGGGTAGTCGCGCATCTTGGAGATCCAGTCGTTGTCCGGATTGGAGCGCGAGACGATTTCGACGGCGGCGACGAGCGAGCGGGGATCGAAGGAACCGTCTCCCTCCATCTCCGCATCGCTGATCACCATCACATCGGGGCGGCGCATGACCCCCTCGGGTTCGTCCTCGACGTCGGGTTCCCCCGTATGAGCCACCAGAGCATCCGGCATCACCTTCTCCAGGCGCTGCCGGACGCGCAGCACGGTGAGCTCGTGCGGCTTCGAGGGCGACATCATGTCGAGGACGATCCCTTCCTTGGTGATCTCGAACTTGCCAGGAAGGGTGTCGTCCGTGGAGTGCACGAAGTCCCGCATGGCCCGGTAGAGGTGGGAGGCGCCTTGCCGCGCGTTGTCCGGTGCGATGGTCATGGCGCTCGCTCCTCGTCTGTGCCCAGGGGCAAGGATCGTCGCTTTCATGCTAGGTCTCCTCCGGGAGATCGGTTCGGCAGTCACGGCAGAGTCCAGGTGCCGGGGAGCGGAACCCTCGGTCGCAGCTGTCGCAGTTGTGGATCCGGGTGGGCACGGCTGGTGGCGGAGCCGGTGCGCGGAAGGGCGGTGGCGCGGGCAGCCGGTCCGTCAGGCGATGGGCCAGGAGGGCGGCGGGCCTGTGGAGCGGTTCGGCCGGCAGGTCTGCGGTCAGGGCGTGCCGTACGGCGCTGGGGGCGGCGTCGCGTTCCAGCCAGGCGGCGACTCCGGGGGCCAGATGCTCGGTGTCGGCGGCCGACAGCAGCAGCCGGGAGTCGTGGCGGCGCAGGCGTGCGAGCAGGTCCAGGGCCTGCTGGAGCAGCGCGGGGGAGGGGCAGGCCGGGCGTGGCACGGGTGGGAGGGCCTTGCGGGCGGGCTTCTGCGGTGCCTTCGGTCGTGCTGCGGCTTCCGGCCGATGGGCGCGGCTGCTGTGGCCGGGCCGGTTGCAGGAGACCGTGCGGGTGATGATGCGGCCGTCGGGCAGGCGTACGCGTTCGCGGCGCAGGTACCCGACCGCCTCAAGCTCCCGCAGCGCGGCCGCGATACGAGTTCTGCCCTCCTTCAGGCGCTCCGCCAGCGTCTTGATGTCGACCCGGGAACCGGCCGGAAGCGACTGGATGTGCACGCCGATCCCGACCGCGAGCCCCGACAGATCCGGGTGCTGGGCGAGGTCGTTGCCGATCACCACGAAGTGCGAGGTGTGGCGGGTGTTCTCGTGAATGAGCCCGCCGCCGGACCCCCGGTTCGGGTGCTTCTTGGCGGCAACACGGGACTCGGCGCACGAGGGCGCGCTAGGGTTTTCCGTATCCATCGGGAAGGGTTCGTCTTCCTAGGTGGTCAGGCCCTCGCACTGGGATTGCCCGTCCCGGCGAGGGCCGAAGTTTTTCTGCGGTTGCTGCGCTGAGCGTAGGGCACGCAACCCGCCTCAAATCCAGCCCAGTTGGGCATATTCACTCGCGGGAGTGACTCTGCGCGACGGGCGGGAGGGGTGGGGCTTGGTGGGGGTTCTTTCTCCCCGTCGTTCCTTAGGTGGTGACGTCCCTCGCGACCGACGCCCGCGTTTCCGGGCTACGGCGACACACCGATCTCGGCCCACACCGTCGCGTCAGCAACTGCGTGCACCAGCTCTGCCCCATGCGCCGTCTTGCGCTGATCAGTCGGACGCGTGAGGCTCGTGCACGCTGGTGCAACCGACTCGACAGCGGGAGTGACCGTGACCTTAAAGTTCCTCGGCATCATCCCTAACACGCCGACCGATGAGTCTCCGACGATCTGGCTTCACGAGGAGACGGGAGACCTCCTGATCCAGTCGTACAAGGCGACTGAGGAAGAAGTGAAGGAGTGCCAGGAGATTGGCTCGATCCCCGGCCACTCCACTGACGTCCCGGACCACGAGACGATTATCAGGCTCCCTGCGGTCATGCTTCAGTACGTCCCCCGTCCGGACGGCGAAAACGGAGAGACAGCAAGTGCAACCACCAGCGCGTAACGCCCTGGCAAATGCTCAGCGGTCAGCGGTGCACCTTGAGTTGCGCGATGGCTACATGCTGGATGACCCCGAGTTCATCGCGTGGCAACAGGGGAAGCGCCTCGACCCCGGCAACCGGTCGGCATGGTGGGGCGGCTGGCACGACGCGGTGCGTGACGCGGGCGCTCGTGGCGTCGCCGTCCGGCGTGTGCGTATCGTCTCCGAGCCGATCAGCGATTACGTGCGGTATGAGTACGACTGTACGTTCACCAATATTGCAGCCGGTGAATCAGTCAGATGGCTGCCAAGGCGGAAGACAACCGATCTTGCGTTGCCCGGTACGGATTTCTGGGTGTTTGACGACGCGCAGGCTCTCTTTCACCACTTCACCGGTGACGGGCAGTTGGATGAGGACGGGCGGGAGTACACGGACGATCCGGCACGGGTGAAGCTCTGCACCGACGCCTTTGAGGCAGCGTGGCAACGCGCGATACCTCACGAGGAGTACCGGCCTCGCTGATCCCTCGCATCCATGGCTGTTTCCTCATCTTCAAGTGCCCAGCAAGCCCGGCAGGTTCTAGCGGATCGTCTTACGGAGTTGTGTCGGGACGCCGGCTTGTCCGGGCGTGACATTGCTGCGCGCTGCGGCTGGCATCCGTCCAAGTCATCCCGGATCATGAACGCCCGCACGCCCCCATCGGCAGAAGACATCCGGGCCTGGTGCCAGGCATGTGGTGCGGAGGATCAGACTGCCGATCTGATCGCCTCCCTACGGACCGCTGAAGGTATGTGGGTTGGCTGGCGGCGAATGGAGCGGGCTGGGCTCAAGCAGGCACAAGAAGCGCGCTCGCCGCTGTTCGAACGCACGCACCGATTCCGGTCCTATTCCTCGTGGTTGGTGCCTGGGCTGATCCAGACATACGGCTATACGGAGGCCGTGTTGCGGGCCGTTCAGCGCCGCAGGGTCGAAGTCGACGACGTGGCGGAAGCGGTAGCGGCCCGTATGGAACGGCAGCGCGTGCTTTATGACGGAGACCGACGCTTCGCCTTCCTAGTTGAGGAATCGGTTCTACGGAACGGCATCGGAGGGACCGATGTGCTGATTGGTCAGCTTGGTCACCTGCTTGAGGTCGGCACGCTGCCCAACGTCAGCTTGGGCGTGGTGCCCATGCGCGCGAACCGTTCGCGGATGCCGGTAGAGGGGTTCTGGATCTTCGACGCGGCACAAGTCAACGTCGAGTTGGTCTCGGGATACCTCACGCTCACACAGCCCAGCGAGGTAGCCATGTACGCGGACACGTTCGCCGAGTTGGCCGACCTTGCCGTTTACGGCGCGAACGCCCGCGCCCTGATCACAGCGGCTATGCACTCACTCGGGTGACTGCCGTGCAATCCCGTGCAACTTCGTGGTCCCACGCCTTCGGCCCTCTCTAACGTCTTTGACGTAGCGGAGTCATCGGGGAGGGCGGGCCATGGTGAGCGACAGCAGGGCACATGGGGCCGGAGCGCCTGATCACCCGGGCAGCAGTGGGGCCCGACGGTCCCTCTCGCGTCTCTCCGGAGTATTCGGCGTCGGCGGTGTGCGCATGGTGCAGAAGAGTGATCCTGGCCCCGAGGGCGCAGACTTGGCGCCGAGTTCGGCTTTGCACTGGCCTCGGTGCGAGTGCGGGAGCCCGAAGTGCCCTGACCACAAGCACCCGTCGAACAGCCCGTCAGAGGGGCTGAGTGCCAGAGTGGCTGAGGCCAACGCGCGGAGCCGTAGGGGTGGGCTGTGAGCGTCAGAGCGGCCATGCGGTACGTGATGCACAGGATCACCGAGCATCCCGATATCGGCGTGACGTTCGAGGCCCAGTGTCTGCACTGCGGTTGGAAAGCCGAGTCGGCCGATGCTCCGGCGCCCGTCGACGTGGAGTGCATGAGCCACACGGGCCGTTCCGGTCACGCCGGTTTCCGGCGCATCAGGACCTCGTTCGCGATGGTGGTTCGCGCCGAGTAGAGATCCACTCCGGCGGTGGAATCCCTGAACCCCCGCCCGCTATGGGCGGCGGCGGTCGGTCATGGCCGCGATCAGTTGAGCAGGAAGGTGTAGTGATGCTGGACGGAAGTGATCTGTATGCGCTCGACATCAACGGGGCGTCGTTTGTGAAGGCGTGCGGCGGCCCCTGCACCGAGGGGTGCGTGACCCTGGCGCGGATCGGTGACGACGCCTGGGCCCTCGGTGACAGCAAGCGGCCGGACGCTCAGCCGCTGCGGTTCACCACGGAGGAACTGGATGCGGCCGGGATCGACCCGGCGCGCTTCGGCCTCAACGTCTGATCCTCCCCCTCCGCCGGCCGGGCTGCCCATCCCCCGTGCAGGGCCCATGCCCGGCTGGCACCTCTCGGAACGGGTACGACGCGTGCACCACCACGGCTACCTGTGGACCGGCCCGAAAGACCGCTTCGACCAGGAAGCGCTACGACGGCCCCCGCATCCTGAGCCGCCCCCTGCCGGAAGCAGGCCGGAACTGATTCAGCGGTACCGCGAAGTGGCCGCAGAGTTCCCTGTTTCGGATCTGCCGCCACTGGAAACGGCGTACTGGCTGATCAAGCCGCGCTCCGTGGTTCGTGGCACATGGGAGGAGGCGAAGGAGGCCGCGTCATGGCTCGGCGAGCAGCTGGCCGAGTATGCACCCCGGTTCGCAGCAGACCGGGACCAGGACACCACCCGGCTCGCCCGACTGGTGAACGCCACTGCCGAACAACTGCGCTCGGGCGCCGATGTGTCGTACGGCTTCTATCTTGAACGTCCCTCGTATCTGTCTCTGGCAGTAGTGACCTGTTCCCCGAACTGGGTGAACGCTGAACTGGCCTGTCCAGTCGCGTAGTGGAAGCGACAAAGGAGCCCCGGCTGCACCGGGGCTCCCGTACAGCGCAGCGACCGTCAGACGTTGACGCCGAAGTCCTGGGCGATGCCGACCAGGCCGGACGCGTAGCCCTGGCCCACCGCGCGGAACTTCCACTCCGCGCCGTTGCGGTACAGCTCGCCGAAGACCATCGCGGTCTCGGTGGCGGCGTCCTCGGAGAGGTCGTAGCGGGCGATCTCGGCGCCGCCGGCCTGGTTGAGGATGCGGATGTAGGCGTTGCGGACCTGGCCGAAGTTCTGCGAGCGGGTCTCCGCGTCGTAGATCGAGACCGGGAAGACGATCTTCTCGATGTCGGCCGGGAGCCCCGCCAGGTTGACGTTGATCGCCTCGTCGTCGCCGGCACCTTCACCCGTGCGGTTGTCGCCCGTGTGGACGATCGTGTTGTCCGGGGTCTGCTTGTTGTTGAAGAAGACGAAGTGCGCGTCGGAGTAGACCTTGCCCTGCGGGTTGACCGCGATCGCCGAGGCGTCGAGGTCGAAGTCCGTGCCGGTGGTCGTGCGGACGTCCCAGCCGAGGCCCACGGTGACGGCGGTCAGGCCCGGAGCCTCCTTGGTGAGCGAGACGTTGCCACCCTTGGACAGGCTTACAGCCATGGTCGGGAGTCCTTTCCCTGGTTTGCGTACGGCCGTGCGGCGTACGGGCTTGAAGCTACAGCTACCCGTATGAACGCGACGAGGGGTACCGAAGGTTCCAGGTCGCTTTACTTTCTTTGCCAAACGGGTGATGGGCGATATTCGCGTGACGTGTGCCGGTCAGGCGCGCGACCATGGGGGCATGTCCGGTCCGTATGTCATCCGTGGCTCCGTCTCGCTCCCCGAGGCCGAGCTCAACTGGCGTTTCTCGCGGTCCTCCGGGCCGGGCGGGCAGCACGTCAACACCAGTGACTCGCAGGTGGAGCTGCGCTTCGACCTCGCGAACACCGAGGCGCTGCCGCCGGTGTGGAAGGAGCGGGCGCTGGCGCGGCTGGCCGGGCGGCTCGTCGACGGCGTGGTCGTCGTACGGGCGTCCGAGCACCGTTCCCAGTGGCGCAACCGTGAGACCGCCGCGGTGCGCCTCGCGGCTCTCCTCGCCGAGGCCAGCGCGCCCCCGCCCAAGCCCCGCACACCGACCCGCATCCCGCGCGGCATCAACGAACGCCGGCTGCGCCAGAAGAAGCAGCGCTCGGACACCAAGCGGGGCCGCTCGGGCCGCGACTGGTCTTAACGGCCGCCTTTGGATCTTTCCCGCGGCTGGATCTTTCCCGCGGCTGGATCTTTCCTGCGGCTGGATCTTCCCCCTGCGGTGAGCTCACCGGGATTCTCGGTCGCGACCAGTCGGCCGTCGCCCGGCACGGGTCACGTCTTTCACATTCGTTCGCGATCGCACCGCACCGCATCGTGTCGCATCGCCGGCATCGCATCGCATCACATCGCACCGCGTCCCGGATCGGCCTTTCGGCACGTGCCCGCGGAAATTGAAAAACAGACCGTGCGGTTTCATTCCAGCTGCCGGTATCGGCCCCGGAAATACATCAGCGGTCCGCCTTCCGCGCTCGGCAGTTCGGCGGTGAGGACGCGGCCGATCACGAGGGTGTGGTCCCCGGCCGTCACCCGCTGCTCGGTGCGGCACTCCAGGGTCGCGAGGGCGCCGCCGACCAGGGGCGCGCCCGAGGCCTCGCCGCGCACGTACGGAATGTCCTCGAAGAGCAGGCGGTCGCTGATGCGGCCCTTCATCGCGAAGCGGCCGGCGATGTGGCGCTGGCTCTCGGTGAGCACGGAGACCGCCCACCGCGGCTGTTCGTCGAGCAGGTCGTCCATCCGGGAGCCTTCACGCAGGCTGACCAGCACCAACGGCGGGTCGAGCGACACCGACATGAACGCCGTGGCGGTCATGCCGACGTCCTCGCCGGTCGGCGCCAGCGGGTCGTCCGGGTCCAGCGACGGCTCCTGCGCGGTCACCAGGACCACGCCGGCGGCCAGCCGGGTCAGGGCGGCCTTGAACGCTTCGTTGCTCACCCCCACAGCATGCCCGGTGGCTTCTGCGGCGGTGAGGGAGGGAGTCTTCAGCACGCCGGAAACGCTAATGTCGGCCGCTGTTCGCCCGCATCGGCCATCGGCCCGAGCCGGGTCCTAGGACCAAGGGCGGGGTGAAAGGCCGTAACGTGCATCATGTGCACACACCTACAAAGGCTGTGTTCAGTAAACGCACAGGGAAAACGCAGAAACTCCACGCAATTGCTCACGTTCTCCTGTGACTTGAGTCACAAGGGGCATTTATTGTTGACCCTGTGTACCGAGTGGGCAGCGCGCTGTGATTCAGTGGCAGGGAAAAGTAGCGCCGAAGCAGACCCTTGATTCGCTGCGAGGCCTCGGGGGGAGGGCGAACATGGAGACCGAGTCGGAACCCTACGTCCGTCTTGCGTCCCTGCGACAACTGCACCAGGTCATGGCCGACATGAACACGGCCCGCAGTCTGGCGGACACCCTGCAGACCGTCGCCGACGGCGTGATCACCGCCCTCGGGTTCGAGATGGCCGCCGTGAACCTCGTACGTCCCGACGGCGATCTCGTGGTCGCGGCCCTCGCCGGCAACTCCGCCGCCGAGGCCCTGATCACCGGCCGGGTCGGCTCCCGCGACTCCTGGGACCGGCGGCTGAACATGGGCGAGAAGTGGGGCGACCTCGTCTTCATACCGCACACCGAGGGCTGGGTCCTCGACGACGACGACGTCCCGCAGTGGTACACCGACGGCCCGGCGCCCCGCTTCGAGGACGAGTGGCACCCCTCCGACCGGCTCTTCGCCCCCATGTACACGCCCGGTATCTCGGGCAGCTCCTGCGGCGAACTGCTCGGCGTGATCTCCGTGGACCGCCCGCGCAACGGCCGGCACCCCGGCGCCTGGGGCCGCGAGGCCCTGCAGATGTACGCCTTCCAGGCCGCGATCGCGATCAGCAACGCGCGTCTACGTGCGAACATGCAGCGGGCGCTGGTCCGGCTGGAGCGCGAGCAGCAGGCCCTGCGCGCCAGCGAGGAGTCCTTCCGGCAGGCCTTCGAGTACGCCCCCTCCGGCATGGCGATCGCCGAGATGGGCGGCGACCAGCACGGCCGAATACTCCGCACCAACGACGCCCTGTGCCGCCTGCTGGGCCGCCCCGCCTCCGCGATGCGCCGCTACTCCTTCTCCGATCTGGTCCACCCCGAGGACATCGGCACCCTGCTGCGTACGTCGGCAGAGGGCGGCCGCGCGGAACTCCGCCTCGGCCGCCGCGACGGCACCTACGTCTGGGTCTCGCTCCGCAACTCCGTCGTCGCCGACGCGGCCGACGGCCCCCGCTTCCTCCTCACCCACGTCGAGGACATAGAGGAGCGCAAGCGCCGCGAGCTCCAGCTCGCCCACCGCGCCTCCCACGACTCCCTCACCGGACTGCCGAACTCCGCCGAGCTCCGCTCCCGCCTCGCCTCCCGGCTCTGCCGGCGCGCCGACACCGACGGCCTGGAGTCCCTGGACGCGGCCTACGGCCACCCCGCCTACGACGCCAACGGCCACGGCTTCGACTTCGCGGGCGCCACGGGCTCGGCGATCGGCTCGGCGTCGTACGACGGCTACGACCACCATGTGCACACCGTCGCCCCCGAGGAGGGCCGCGACGACGGCGCCAAGGGGCTCGCGGTGCTCTTCTGCGACCTCGACGGCTTCAAGTCGATCAACGACCGGTTCGGGCACAACGCGGGCGACGCGGTCCTCATCGAGGTCGCCCGGCGGCTCAGCCGGGGGGTGCGCGACGGGGACACGGTGGCGCGTCTCGGCGGCGACGAGTTCGTGATCCTCGCCGACGGGCTCGGCAAGGCCGACGCCCAGGACCTCGCGGTACGCCTGCGCAACGAGATCATCCAGCCGATCCGCGCCGAGGACCGGGCCGTCCGGGTGGGCGCCAGTTTCGGCATCGGATGGGCGCACTGCGGCATGACGGCGGACGAAGTCCTGAAATCCGCCGACGAGCGGATGTACGTAGAGAAACGATCTCGTCCCAAACAACATCGTCGTGCCGGATGATTCCCAGGTCATCGCGTTAATGCGGTCCGAGTCACCCGTTTGGCTCAGTCAGACCGGGTAGGCTCGACTCTCAATACCTGTACCGCATCCGCCCGCACCTGTTGAGGAGTACCAAGGGATGACGCCCGGCGACAACGGCGCGAGCACGCCCGAGGACGACGACCCGTTCGGCTACCTGTACGCCGACGGCCAGGCCAGAGGGGCCCAGCCGCCGTCCGGCTCCGGTGGCTATGGCTACCCGAACGCGGTCAGCAGGGTGCGCTCGGTCGGTGAGCGCACGTATGGCGGCCAGGCGCAGGCGCCGCAGTACGGCGGCCAGACCATCCCGCAGCAGCAGCCCGGTGGCGGCGGCTACGGCCAGCCGCCGTCCGCGGCCTACCAGGCGCCGGAGACCTTCCCGGGCGGCGCGCCGACCACCCGCCAGCAGATGCCGTCCTCCGGCCGCGGCCGGGGCCCGAACACCAAGGGCCTCCTCATCGGCGCGGTCGCGGTCGTCGCCGCGGTCGTCATAGGCATCAGCCTCGCGATGATGAACGGCAACTCGGACGACGACAAGGCGAACGGCGACGCTTCCACCACCCCGACCCAGTCCCAGAGCGCCTCTCCGACGCCGTCGAGCACCAGCTCGGTCTCGGCTGCGGGTGAACTGCCGAAGATCGACGCGAAGGCGCTGCGGCTGGAGGGTGGGACCACCACGGCGTCCGAGTTCAAGGGTGCCAAGGCCGACGGCGGCATCTACGTGACGGGCTTCAACCAGGTCGGGGCCAAGGTCACCTGGACCGTCGACGGTATCCAGAAGGCCGGCACCTACCGGCTGTACGTGCGCTATGGCGTTCCCGGCGCGGACGCCAACGCCGCTCTGCTGGTCAACGGCGAGGCCAATTCCCAGCCGCTGAACATGAAGAACTTCGGCAACACTCCCGCAGGCGACTGGGAGAAGGGCTGGAAGACCACGTGGGCCAACGTCACCCTGAACCAGGGCAGCAACACGATCGCGGTCGCCTGCAACGACGGCAACCAGTGCAACGCCGTCCTGGACCAGCTCTACATCACCAAGTAGAGGCCGATACGGTCCGTCAAGCGCCGCAGCCGCCGGAGGTGTTGATTTCCGGCGGCTGTCGAACATTGTGAACTTCAGGTCAAGCGCTTTTGGCGAACCTCAGCCGTAAATCTCAACCGAGTTGGCGCTGCCGGGGTTGTCCGAGTAGGTGCCCGGCTTCAGAGTGACCAGCTTGGTGCCGGTGGCGCAGCCAGTGGTGGCCTTCCAGAAAACCAGAGTGTAAGAAGTCTGGTTCGAGACGGACCGGGCGATGTGGTCGAGAGGGATACAGCCGGGCGAGTCGGAGTAGACCGTCCTGGTCCCGGTCCTGTTCGTCCCCGACCATCCGCAGAACTTGCCCTTCGGGCAGGTGTTGGGATCGGCCGCCGCGGCCGGTGTGGCAAAGGCGCCGCCCAGCAATGCGCCGGTCACGGCGATCGTTGTCAGGCTTTTCTTGAGCATGCTCATGTGAGGTTCCCCCTGCATCTTTCGCTACTGGTCATGTAGCGAATGGATGATCATCTGATCATCCAACCCGTATGGGGGGAAGGGTGATTCTCGGCCAAACTGCCAGGCGGGCATGTCCTGCGGGGGGTTGCACAGCCGTCACGCCGCCGTCACCGACACTTGCGCCAGAAGCTTCTCGTAGGCCGCGCGGTCGAAGTCGCCCGCTGTCGGAGACCGTACGGTGGCAGCCGACAGGGCGACCGCGCGGGTGAGGCAATCCGGCCAAGGGAGTTGTTCCACCAGGCCGGACAGCAAACCGGCGGCTGCTGAGTCGCCGGCGCCGGTGGGGTTGCCGTGTTCTTGGGTGGGTGGGGCGGCGCGCCAGTGGCCCTGCGGGGTGCGGGCCAGCAGGCCCTGCGGGCCCAGGGAGGCGACCACCGTGCGGGCGCCGCGGCGCCGGGCGTCCTGGGTGGCGCGCAACGGGTCGTGGGAGCCGGTCAGTTCGGCCAGTTCGGCGGCGTTCGGTTTGACCAGGTCCGGGCGGGCGGCCACCCCGCGCCGCAGCGGCTCCCCGCTGGTGTCGAGGAGGACGGGGACACCCGTGGAGCGCGCGCTCTTTATCAGCCCGGCATACGCACCCACGGGCACTCCCGGCGGCAGGCTCCCGCACAGCGCCACCGCCGCGGCGCCGGACAGCAGTTCCTCGTAGTGGCCGAGGAAGGCGCCCCACTCGGCGGGAGTTATCTGCGGACCCGGCTCGTTCAACTGGGTCGTGTCACCGGTCAGTTCGTCCACGACGGCGATCGTGCGGCGGGTCGGCCCGCTGACCGCCAGCAGCGCGTCCCGCACCCCCGGCACCCCGGCGAGCCGCTCCCGTACCGTGCGCCCGGTCGCACCGCCCGCGAAACCGGTCACCGTCGTCTCGTGCCCGAGCGCGGCGAGCACCCGGGCCACGTTCACCCCCTTGCCGCCCGGCCGTTCGGTGACGTCCGAGACGCGGTGCGAGGTGTGCGGGCGCAGTGCGCCGACCCGGTAGGTGATGTCGAGAGCGGTGTTCAGCGTGACCGTGAGGATCACCGGGCGACCTCCCTCGCGCATGCCCGTGCCGTCCGTCAGGGGTCTCGATCATGCCAAAGAGACGGCGACCGGCCTAGAGTTGCCGTCCTTCGAGAGAGGTTGCCTCGGGGGAGGCCGCCTCGGGTCTGGTGTGGAGGACCTCGCGGGCCTGCTCCGCGGCGCGGGCGATGCTCTCGCTGACGAAGTCGAGGAAGCGGGCGACGTTCTCCAGGCGGGTGGCGGCCGGGGTGCCGGGGACGAGGACGCCGACGCCCTGCCGTGCGATCTCCACCATCTGGGCGGTGGAGCGGGCGCTGGCCATCATCGACTGGTACCAGATGTCGTCGTCGACGATGTAGCGCTCGCGGCGGCCCTCGCCCTGCTCCCGGCGGGCGAGGCCCTGGCTCTCGAGGAACGCGATCGCCTTGGAGACGGACGCCGGGCTGACCTTCAGGCGCTCGACGAGTTCGGACGCGGTGAGGCTGCCGGTGTCGGTGAGGGTGATGGAGGCCATGACGCGGGCGGGCATCGTGGTCATGCCCGAGGCCATCATGACGGTGGTGAGAGTCTCCTCGTACGCGCGCACGGCCTCGGGGTCGCGTCCGTGCGCCGGCAACGGCGCCGCGGTGCCTCGGGGCGCGGCCTGCCCGCGTCGGTGGGCGCGGCGCTCGGTGGCGCGGTGGGCCAGGTCGGCGCGGTAGTCGGTGGGGCCGCCGTTGCGCAGCACCTCACGCGTGACCGTCGAGGTCGGACGGTCCAGGCGCCGGGCGATCTCGGCGTAGGCGAGGCCGTCGGCCAGTCCCAGCGCGATCTGCTGGCGTTCCTGCTGGGTGAGCCTGCCTCCCGGCATCGCGGTCTCCTTCGTGCCCCTCGACGGTCCCTGCGGCCTCCAGCATAGCGTTCACTTCCAATCCATTGCAACGAGCGCGTGGTCATCGTTGCATTCATCTCGAAAGCCAATGCAACATTTTTACGGTTCTGGCCTGCGGTGATGGCAATCTCGCGCAACGAGTCTGTTGCTGGATCAGTAAATGCAACGTAGCTTTTCGTTCATCGGAAACGACGAGTCACAGGAGAGCATGATGCAGAAGTTCGCCACCTCCGCCCCGATCTCGGCCGTCCTGGAGATCCCCGCCGGACGCATCCAGTTCATCGCCGCGGACCGCGCCGACACCACCGTCGAGGTCCTGCCCGCCGACCCCGCCCGGAGCCGGGACGTCAAGGCCGCCGAGCAGACCGCCGTCGCCTACGCCGACGGAGTCCTGCGGATCACCGCCGCGGCCTCCGGCAACCAGCTCTTCGGCCCGTCCGGGTCGGTGGAGGTCACCGTCCAGCTGCCCGCCGGCTCCCGCGTCGAGGCCAAAACCGCCGGTGCCGAGCTCCGCGGGGTCGGACGCCTCGGTGACGTCGTGTTCGAGGGCGCGTACCGGCAGATCAAGATCGACGAGGCCGCGGCCGTCCGCCTCACCGCACTCGACGGTGACGTCGAGGTCGGCCGGCTGGGCGGTCCCGCGGAGATCAGCACCGCGCGGGGCGACATCCGGATCGCCGAGGCCGTGCGCGGCGCGGTCGTGCTCCGTACCCAGGACGGCGACATCTCGGTCGGCGCCGCCGCCGGCGTCTCGGCCGCCCTGGACGCCGGGACCGACTACGGCCGCGTCAGCAACGCCCTCAAGAACGACGGCACCGCCGAACTCGACATCCGCGCCACCACCTCCCGCGGCGACATCACCGCCCGCAGCCTCTGACCCGGCCAACAGCTCGGCCCCACCACCTCGACAGGGTGGTGGGGCCGAGCCGGTTCAGCGAAGGGCGGCCGCCGGAAGTTCGGGTACGACCACCCACGCGCCCTGCCGCATCACGCCCTTCAGCGTGAAGTCGGCGTCCAGGACGAGCAGGTCGGCGTCCTTGCCGGGCTCCAGGGAGCCGACGCGGTCGTAACGGCCCAGCAGCCGGGCCGGGTTGGCGGACAGGGCGGCGACGGCGTGCTCGACGGGCAGCCGGTCGACGGTCACCGCCCGCCGCAGCGCGCGGTCCAGGGTCAGCGTGGAGCCGGCGATGGAACCGCCCTCCACCAGCCGGGCGACCCCGTCGGTGACCTCGACCTCCAGCGGGCCGAGGAGGTAGCGGCCGTCACCGCTGCCCGCCGCGTCCATGGCGTCCGTGATGAAGGCCACCCGCTCCGGGCCCGCGTGGTGGAACGCCAACTGGAGCGCGGCCGGGTGGAGATGGGTGCCGTCGTTGATCAGCTCGACGGTCACCCGCTCGTCCTCCAGGAGGGCGGCGATCGGGCCGGGGGCGCGGTGGCCGAGCGGCGGCATCGCGTTGAAGAGGTGGGTGGCGACCGTGGCGCCCGCGTCGATCGCCTCCATCGTCTGCTCGTACGACGCGTCCGTGTGGCCGACGGCGGCGATCACGCCGTGCTCGGCGAGCAGCCGTACGGACTCGATGCCGCCGGGGAGTTCGGTGGCGAGCGTGACCATGCTGGCGTGGCCGCGCGCCGCGTCGACCAGCTTGCGGACCGCCGCCGGGTCCGGGTCGCGCAGCAGCGCCTCGGAGTGCGCGCCCTTGCGGCACGGGGAGATGAACGGGCCCTCGAAGTGGATACCGGCGATCTCCCCCTGCTCGGCCAGCTCCGAGAGCAGGCCGGCCTGACGGGCGAGGATGTCCATGTCGTCGGTGACGGTGGAGGCGACGAGGGTGGTGGTGCCGTGCGCGCGGTGCGTGTGGACGCCGGTGAGGATCTCCTCCGCGGTGCCCGAGGTGAAGGAGGCTCCGCCGCCGCCGTGGTTGTGGATGTCTACGAAGCCGGGCAGGAGCCAGTGGCCGGTGACGTCGATGACCTGGGCGTTTTCCGGGGCGGTGGCGGCGATTTTCGTGCCGTCGACGACCACTTGGCCCTTGTCGACGACTCCTGTGGGGAGGACTACCCGGGCGCCGTCGAGGACCAGGCCGTTCGACCCCGGCTGCGGGTGCGTGGGGGCTGGTCGCGCCCACGCGGCGGTAGCCGCAGATTCAGCGCTGCCCCGCGCCCCTGAAGGGGCGCTGTAGTGCGGCTCGTTGGCGGCCATCAGGGGGTTACCTCCGGAGTTGTCGTCGCTAGTAGGTCCTGGGCGAGCAGGCCCGCCCCCAAACAACCGGCCGTGTCTCCCAGTGCCGCCGGGACGATCGCCGGCAGCTTCTGGAAGGTCACCCGGCTCTGTACGGCCTCCCGCAGCGGCTCGAACAGCACGTCCCCGGCCTCCGCCAGGCCGCCGCCGATGATCAGGACGCGGGGGTCCAGCAGGGTCAGGGCCGTGACGAGGCCGTCGGCCAGGGCGGCCACCGCCTCCTGCCAGACCCGGACGGCGTTCGGGTCGCCGGACGTGACGGACTTCGCGCAGTCCGCCGCGTCCGCGTCCGGGTCACCGGTGGCCCTCGCCCACGCCTCGCTCACCGCGGCCGCCGACGCGTACCGCTCCAGACAGCCGCGCTGCCCGCACGGACACGGCGCGCCCTGCGGTCGTACGACGATGTGGCCGATCTCGCCCGCGAAGCCGTGCGCGCCCGACTCCACCCGGCCGTCCAGGCCGAAGCCGCCCGCGATACCGGTGCCGAGCGCCACGAAGAAGAAGCGGTCCGCGCCCTGGCCCGCACCGAGCCGGCCCTCCGCCAGGCCGCCGGTGCGCACGTCGTGGCCGAGGGCGACCGGGATGCCGAGGCGCTCGGCGAGGAGGGCGCGCAGGGGTACGTCGCGCCAGCCGAGGTTGGCCGCGAAGACGGCGATGCCGTTCGGCTCGTCGACTATGCCGGGGACGGCGAGGCCGGCCGCGGCCGCGCCCTCGCCGAAGTGCTTCTCGCCGTACGCGTACAGGTCGGCGGCGAAGTCGAGGATGGCGGCGACGACGGCTTCGGGGCCGCGGTCGCGGCCGGTCGACCGGCGGTCCCGGTGGAGCAGCTCGCCGTCCGGCCCGACCAGCGCGGCCTTCATTCCGGTGCCGCCCACGTCCAGGGCGATGACATGTCTCACGGGAACAGTGTGGCCCGCCGACCCGTAAGAGGTCTAGTCCACTTGCGTGGTGTAGACCTTGTGGTTCGAGATATTGAACGGCGAGACAGTTGGACAGGGGTAGTTCACGTGCGGCGGCGTAGGGCAGGAATGATCGCGGTGGTGTCCGCAACGGGCATGACGGCGGTTCTCGGTGGCTGTGGGACGACCGGATCCTCGGACGTCACCATCAGACTCGTCGCAGCCGACTACGGAGACTCCGCCGCCAACAGTTCCCAGAAGTACTGGGACAAGCTGGCCAGGGCGTACGAGGCCAAGCACGCCGACGTGAAGGTCGACGTCACCGTCTACTCGTGGAACGACGTCGACCGCAAGGTCAAGGACATGGTGGCCGCCGGCAAGGCGCCCGACCTCGCACAGATCGGCTCGTACGCCGACTACGCGGCCGCCGGCAAGCTGTACGAGGCCGGGGACCTGCTCTCCATCCCGGTCCAGGCCGACTTCCCCTCCCAGCTCGCCGAGGCGGGCCAGTGGAACCACGCGCAGTACGGCATGCCTTTCGCCGCGTCTACGCGCGTCCTCTTCTACAACAAGACCCTCTTCACCGAAGCCGGCATCACCCCGCCCACCACGTGGAAGGAGCTGGCGGCCGACGCGCAGGCGCTCAAGGAGCACGGGGTGAAGTACCCGTACGCGCTGCCGCTCGGCCCCGAGGAGGCGCAGGCGGAGACCATGCAGTGGCTGCTCAGCGGCGGCAGTGGCTACACCGACGACATCGGCACGTACACGATCGACTCCTCGCAGAACATCGACACCTTCACCTGGCTCAAGGACGACCTGGTGGGCAAGGGCCTGACCGGACCGACGGCGCCCGGCAAGCTGAACCGCGCGACGGCGTTCGCCGCGTTCGCCGACGGCCAGGTCGGCATGCTCAACGGCCACCCCACGCTCATCAAGCAGGCCGAGAAGAAGGGCGTGAAGTTCGGCACGGTTCCGATGCCGGCCCGCGCCGGCCAGAGCACCACCACCGCCTCCATGGGCGTCACCGACTGGATGGCGGCGTTCAGGCAGAACGGCCACGCGGACCAGGTCGGCGACTTCCTCGACTACGTCTACAGCGAGAAGAACGTCCTCGACTTCTCCCGCGAGTACGGTCTGCTGCCGGTCACCACGTCCGCGTCCCAGACGATGACCGACTCCCCGCAGGCCGAGGACAAGCAGCTCCTCCCCTTCCTGGAGCAGCTGCCGACCTCCGAGCTGTACCCGGCCGGCAAGACCTCCTGGGCCGCGATCAGCGCCGACGTCAAGGAGCAGATAGGGACCGCGGTCACGGCGACGGGCGACCCGACCGCGGTGCTCAGCCGGATCCAGTCCAAGGCCGCGGCGGCGGACAGCCGTACGACGACGGGCTGAGCGTTACGGTTCTCGGCATGGACCGGCAAGAACTGGGCGCACGCGAGCAGGCGATCCTCGCCCTGGAACGCCGGGGCTTCCCGAGCCCCGGCGCGAAGGAACGGGCGATCCGCGAGGAACTGGACCTGGCGCCGGTCCGCTACTACCAGCTCCTCAACGCCCTCCTCGACGACGAGCGGGCACTGGCCCATGACCCGGTGACGGTGAACAGGCTGCGGAGGGTGCGGGACGCGCGGCGGGGGGACCGCTGACGGGGCTGTAGGCCGGGGGGATCTGCGGGCCGGTGGGGGCTGGTCGCGCAGTTCCCCGCGCCCCTTTGGGGCGCGCTGTCCTGGGCGTCGCGGATAGGGTCGCCGTATGGGTACGCATCCGACGGACAACCCTCTGCCTCCGCCTCGCACCCCCGCCGGTCGCGACGGCCTCGCTGCTCTTCTCTCGCGGCCACGCTCCGCGCTGATCGGTCTCGACTTCGACGGGACCCTCGCGCCGATCGTCGCCGACCCCGAGCAGGCCCGGGCTCACCCGGACGCCGTACCGGCCCTGGCCGCCCTCGCCCCGAAGGTGGCCGCCGTCGCCGTCATCACCGGCCGCCCCGCCGAGATCGCCGTCCGCTACGGCGGTTTCGCCGGCGTCCCCGGCCTGGACCACCTCGTCGTCCTCGGCCACTACGGCGCCGAGCGCTGGGACGCGGCGACGGGCGAGATCACCGCGCCCCCGCCGCACCCCGGGATCGCCGCCGTCCGCGCCGAACTCCCGGCCGTCATCGACGGCGCAGGGGTGCGGGGTACCTGGATCGAGGACAAGGGCCATGCCGTGGCCGTCCACACCCGCCGGGCCGACGACCCCCAGGCCACCTTCGAGACCCTCCGCGCCCCCCTGACCGACCTGGCCACCCGCCACGCCCTGATCGTCGAACCGGGCCGCCTGGTCCTGGAACTGCGCCCCCCGGGCATGGACAAGGGCGTGGCACTGCGCGAGTACGCGAGGGAGATCGGCGCGGGCGCGATCCTCTACGCCGGCGACGACCTGGGCGACATCCCGGCCTTCGCAGCCGTGGAGAAACTACGGGCGGAAGGCACCCCCGGCCTCCTCGTATGCAGCGGCAGCACAGAAGTAACAGACCTGGCAGACCGAGCCGACCTGGTGGTGGACGGCCCGGAGGGAGTAGTACGGCTGCTGAAAGACGTGGCTGATCAAAGCGCCCCGTAAGCAAGCGCCCCGTAAGGGGCGCGGGGCTGTGTTCGATATGCGGCTCCGCCGCGTGGGCGCGACCAGCCCCCACGCACCCGCACCCGACATCGAACGGCGCTACCCCGAACGGCGCTACCCCTCCAACGCCTGCAACTGCTCAAGAAACCAAGCCGCAGGCGGCAACGCCGTAGCCGCCGCAGCGAGCCGCTTCGTCCGCTCCGCCCGTTCCTCCACCCCCATGGTCAACGCCTGCTGCAAAGCCACGGCCGTCCCCCCGATGTCGTACGGGTTCACGACCACCGCATCCTCGCCCAGTTCCTCGTACGCCCCCGCCTCCCGCGAGAGCACCAGCACGCACCCCTCGTCCGACACCACCGGCATCTCCTTGGCGACCAGGTTCATGCCGTCCCGGATCGGGTTCACCAACGCCACGTCGGCCAGCCGGTAGGCCGCAAGCGACCTCGCGAAGTCGTCCTTCACATGCAGCACCACCGGCGTCCAACCCGCCGTCCCGTACGCCGAGTTGATCTCGTCCGCGACCCGCTGCACCTCGGCCGTGTAGTCGCGGTACACCGCGAGGTCCTGCCGCGACGGATACGCGAACGCGACATGCACCACCCGCTCCCGCCACTCGGGGTGGTCGTCGAGCAGCTGCCGGTACGCGAGCAGCCCCCGCACGATGTTCTTCGACAGCTCGGTCCGGTCCACCCGGACGATCGTCCTGCGGCCCTCGCCGATCTCCTCCCGCAGCGCCCGCATCCGCTCGTCCACGTCCGGCTCGTGCGACCGCTTCCGCAGGAAGTCCGCGTCGGCCCCCAGCCCGTGCACCCCGATCCGGGTCTCCCCGGCCGCCGGGATCCCCGGGCCCAGCACCGCATGACAGCAGGCCACGAACGCGTCCGCCCACCGCCGGGTCAGGAACGCCGCGTGATCGGCGCCCAGGATCCCGCCGAGCAGCTCCGCCGCGATGTCGTCGGGGAGCAGCCGGAAGTAGTCCGGCGGCGCCCACGGGGTGTGGGAGAAATGGCCGATACGGAGATCCGGCCGCAGCCGGCGCAGCATCCGCGGGGCCAGCGCCAGGTGGTAGTCCTGGATGACGACCACCGCACCCTCGCCCGCCTCCTGCGCCAGCGCCTCGGCGAACGCCTGGTTGTAGGCCTGGTACGAGGCCCACCGCCGCCGGAACTCCGCGTCGAAGACCGGTTCCAGCGGGGTCTGGTAGAGCATGTGGTGGACGAACCAGAGCACCGAGTTCGCGATGCCGTTGTACGCGTCCGAGAACACGTCCGGGTCGATGTCGAGCATCCGGACCTGCTGCCCGCCGGTGTCCCCGGCCGGCAGCCGGCCGCCCTCGGCCCGCCGTACCGCCTCCCGGTCGCCGTCGCTCAGCGCCGCGCACACCCACACCGCGTTCGCGTCCGGCCCGATGGCCGACAGCCCCGAGACCAGCCCGCCGCCACCCCGCTTGGCGTGCAGGGCACCGCCGTCGCCCACTTCATACGAAACCGGGCCGCGGTTGGACGCGACCAGCACCTCAGCACCGCTGGTGGAAGCCATACGCCACAACCTAGCCCGGCCCGGAAACGCTCAAACGTACGGCCGTGCCCGACGCGCCGCCGTATACGGCCGTACGTAGAAGTCACGCCACCCGGCGCTCGGCGTACTCGGCGATCTCCGCCATCGGCGGCCGTTCCTCGGTGTCCACGGAGTAGGTGCGCGGCTCGAAGCCGTCCTCGCCCCGTTCGAACTGGGTGAGGGAAGGGCGGATCAGGTGCCCGCGGGCCAGCCGCAGCTGCGCGGTGCGGTAGATCGCGGCGGACATCCGGCCGAGGGCCTGGCCGTCCTGGTGGCGGTGTTTGCGGACCCCCACGTCGACCTGCGCCAACGCGTTGAGCCCCACCAGGTGCAGGGCGTCGACCAGCATGCCCAGCTCCACGCCGTAGCCGACCGGGAAGGGGAGCTGTTCGAGGAGGGAGCGGCGGGCGGCGTACTCGCCGCCGAGCGGCTGGACGAACCCGGCCAGCTGCGGCCAGTGCATGTTGAGCAGCGGGCGGGCCATCAGTTCGGTGACCCGGCCGCCCTGTCCGGCCGAGCCGGCGAGCGGGCGGTCGTACATCGCCTTGACCAGGTCGACGTCCGGGTCGGTCAGCAGCGGGCCGACGATCCCGGTGACGAAGTCGGAGGAGAAGTCACGCAGGTCGGCGTCGATGAAGCAGACGATGTCGCCGGTGGTGACCAGGAGGGAGCGCCAGAGGACCTCGCCCTTGCCGGGGACGGCGGGGATGCGCGGCAGGATCGTGTCGCGGTGGACGACCCGGGCGCCGGCCGCCGCGGCCACCGCCGCCGTACGGTCGGTGGAACCGGAGTCGACGACCACGATCTCGTCGACGAGCGGCACCTGCCGCATGAGGTCGTGACGGATGATCGCGACGATGTCGCCGACCGTCTCCTCCTCGTTGAGCGCGGGCAGCACGACGGAGACGGACTGACCGGTGCGCTGCTTGGCGGCGAGTATCCGGTGCAGCGGACGGTCGTTCATGGACCAGGAGCGGGTGGCCAGCCAGCGCTCGACTTCTTCCAGCACAGTCAGCGGCTCCTCACTGTCACGGTCACACTGCGAGGTGTGATCCATCTCGCGGTTCGGACGACTATCTCAACTGTCCTGGCCTTCGGTTACAGTCTTGAACAACGCCGATGACCATCGCATGTCCTGAGGTCACCGAGCGTTGACAACCGCATACCGCTCATCCAGAGGGGCAGAGGGAAACGGCCCGATGAAGCCCCGGCAACCCTCCAGTCGGTTACTCGTGGATCGCTGATCAATGTCGATCACTCGCGAGGCTCCCGGCTAGGGAAGGTGCCAAATCCGTCTCACGGCGAAATGCGTCGTGGGGAAGATGAGGAGAAAGGGCCTCGCCTCACATGGCTGTGCAGACTGCTGCGACCACCACCGACTCCACGACCGTCGACCTCGGTCCGGCCACCGCCCTGAGCTGCCGCGAGTGCGGCCACCGTGTGCCGCTCGGCCCGGTGTTCGCCTGCGAGGAGTGTTTCGGCCCGCTCGAGATCGCGTATGACTTCTCGGCCTACGACACCGAGGAGCTGCGGAGGCGGATCGAAGCGGGTCCCGCGAACATCTGGCGCTACGCGCCGCTGCTGCCCGTCCCCGCGGACGTGGCGACCAAGCCGAACATCAACCCGGGCTGGACCAAGCTCGTCCAGGCCGACAACCTGGCGAAGGAGCTGGGCGTCACCGGCGGCCTGTACGTCAAGGACGACTCCGGCAACCCGACGCACTCCTTCAAGGACCGGGTCGTCGCCCAGGCCGTCGAGGCCGCGCGCGCCTTCGGCTACACCACGCTCTCCTGCTCCTCCACCGGCAACCTCGCCGGCGCGGTCGGTGCCGCCGCCGCCCGGGCCGGTTTCCGCTCCTGCGTGTTCATCCCGCACGACCTGGAGCAGGGCAAGATCGTCATGGCCGCGATCTACGGCGGCGAGCTCGTCGGCATCGAGGGCAACTACGACGACGTGAACCGTTTCTGCTCCGAACTGATCGGTGACTCGGCCGGCGAGGGCTGGGGCTTCGTCAACGTCAACCTGCGGCCGTACTACGCGGAGGGCTCCAAGACCCTGGCGTACGAGATCTGCGAGCAGCTCGGCTGGCGGATCCCCGACCAGCTGGTCGTCCCGATCGCCTCCGGCTCGCAGCTCACGAAGATCGACAAGGGGCTGCAGGAGCTGATCAAGCTCGGGCTCGTCGAGGACAAGCCGTACAAGATCTTCGGTGCGCAGGCCGAGGGGTGCTCGCCGGTGTCGGTGGCCTACAAGGCGGGCCACGACGTGGTGCGGCCGCAGAAGCCGAACACCATCGCCAAGTCCCTCGCCATCGGCAACCCGGCCGACGGGCCGTACGTCCTGGACATCGCGCGCCGTACCGGCGGTGCGGTGGAGGACGTGACCGACGAGCAGGTCGTCGACGCGATCAAGCTGCTCGCGCGGACCGAGGGAATCTTCGCGGAGACCGCCGGCGGGGTGACGGTCGGAGTCACCAAGAAGCTCATTGAGAATGGGCTGATCGACCCGGCGAAGTCGGTTGTCGTGCTCAACACGGGTGATGGACTGAAGACACTGGACGCCGTGGCGGGGACCGGGCTTACGGCGACTATTCGGCCCACTCTCGATTCGTTCCGTGAGGCCGGGCTCGCCTAAGTCAGCCGCAGAAAACCAGGGCGTTGCTCTAACCGGAGGTTTAAACGTGAGCGTCACCGTTCGCATCCCCACCATCCTGCGCACCTACACCGGTGGTCAGGCCGAAGTCAGTGCCGAAGGGGCCACCCTCGGCGAGGTCATCTCCGATCTGGACAAGAACCACACCGGGATCGCCGGCCGCGTTCTCGACGACGAGGGCAAGCTGCGCCGGTTCGTGAATGTGTACGTCAATGATGACGACGTGCGCTTCGAGCAGGGCCTGGCGACGGCCACTCCGGACGGCGCCGGCGTCTCCATCATCCCGGCCGTCGCCGGCGGCTGACCCCGGCGACCGCCCGGCGAGCCCGCTGACCTGGCTGTCGTGATGGCCGTATGACCGAACATTACCTTCGGTAACAGCCATCACCGAGTGTTCATTTGATTGCCCCCTCCGTGAGAGAAGCGGAGGGGGCAATTCTGTGTGGTTGAGCGCGGTAGAGTTGGGGAACGCGGTCCCGATCTCCAGGTCGGGGGCCCCGTATTCGATACCGCTGACCCGATAAGAAGTAGCCAAAGTGCGCGGGTTATATGCGGCTTTTGCGGCCTTTATGGGGCCCGACTTGCCCTGAATTCGGCCGAATTCTTGCTACATTCCGGACCCTTCCCGTCCAGAATTCTCGTCCGATTGACCTGTTGCAGACGGCAGTTGGACAGATACATTCAGCCGCGGTCGACGCGTTCCGGCGCACGCCCCCAAACCTGTGGGGGGTGAGGTCTGACCCGGATCCGCGAAGTGTGGATCTGTGCAAGGGCCAGTAATAGGGGAGTTAGGCATGGCTCAGGGCACCGTCAAGTGGTTCAACGCGGAGAAGGGGTACGGCTTCATCGCGGTCGACGGTGGTGCGGATGTTTTCGTCCACTACAGTGCGATTCAGATGGACGGCTACCGCACCCTGGAGGAAGGTCAGCGGGTCGATTTCGAGATCTCGCAGGGCCAGAAGGGGCCGCAGGCGGACATGGTCCGGCTCGCGACCAGCTGAAGCACGCGCCGACTGACAGCGTCGTTCTTCTTTCTTTGTCGGAGGGCTCGTATCCCATGGGGAGTCATGGGTTACGAGCCCTTTGGCATGCCCGGGACGAGCGGGCCGGTGCGCCCCGCGGGGGCGGCCCGGTACGGGGCCGGGGCGCGGCCCAGTCTCCCGGAGGCGCTTGCACTCGGCATGGGCGAGTGCTAATCATTGGCGTTAGCACTCTGAAGGTGAGAGTGACAAAAATGGACCGGGTCGGTGAGGCCCGCAGGCCGGGTGGGGCAAGGAACCCACGGGTCGGCGAGCCGTCCGTCGCGGGCGCGGGCGCGGTCCGAAGACTCACCCCCAGTCCTGGAGGGACCACTTCACATGGCCAAGATCATCGCGTTCGACGAGGAGGCGCGGCGCGGCCTTGAGCGCGGTATGAACCAGCTCGCCGACGCCGTCAAGGTCACCCTCGGCCCCAAGGGCCGCAACGTCGTCCTTGAGAAGAAGTGGGGCGCCCCCACGATCACCAACGATGGTGTGTCCATCGCCAAGGAGATCGAGCTGGAGGACCCGTACGAGAAGATCGGCGCCGAGCTGGTCAAGGAAGTCGCCAAGAAGACGGACGACGTCGCCGGTGACGGTACGACCACCGCGACCGTGCTCGCCCAGGCCCTGGTCAAGGAAGGCCTGCGCAACGTCGCGGCCGGCGCCAACCCGATGGCTCTGAAGCGCGGTATCGAGAAGGCCGTCGAGGCTGTCTCCGGTGCCCTGCTGGAGCAGGCGAAGGATGTCGAGACCAAGGAGCAGATCGCCTCCACGGCCTCCATCTCCGCCGCCGACACCCAGATCGGCGAGCTCATCGCCGAGGCCATGGACAAGGTCGGCAAGGAAGGCGTCATCACCGTCGAGGAGTCCCAGACCTTCGGTCTGGAGCTGGAGCTCACCGAGGGTATGCGCTTCGACAAGGGCTACATCTCGGCGTACTTCGCCACCGACATGGAGCGTATGGAGGCGTCCCTCGACGACCCGTACATCCTGATCGCCAACTCGAAGATCGGCTCCGTCAAGGACCTGCTCCCGCTCCTGGAGAAGGTCATGCAGTCGGGCAAGCCGCTGCTGATCATCGCCGAGGACGTCGAGGGCGAGGCCCTGTCGACCCTGGTCGTCAACAAGATCCGCGGCACCTTCAAGTCCGTCGCGGTCAAGGCCCCGGGCTTCGGCGACCGCCGCAAGGCGATGCTGAACGACATCGCCATCCTCACCGGTGGCGAGGTCATCTCCGAGGAGGTCGGTCTCAAGCTCGAGAACACGACCCTCGACCTGCTGGGCAAGGCCCGCAAGGTGGTCATCACCAAGGACGAGACCACCATCGTCGACGGTGCCGGCTCGTCCGACCAGGTCGCCGGCCGGGTCAACCAGATCCGCGCCGAGATCGAGCAGTCCGACTCGGACTACGACCGCGAGAAGCTCCAGGAGCGCCTGGCCAAGCTCGCCGGTGGCGTCGCCGTCATCAAGGCCGGTGCCGCGACCGAGGTCGAGCTCAAGGAGCGCAAGCACCGCATCGAGGACGCCGTGCGCAACGCGAAGGCGGCCGTCGAGGAGGGCATCGTCGCCGGTGGTGGCGTGGCCCTGCTGCAGGCCTCCTCGGTCTTCGAGAAGCTGGAGCTGGAGGGTGACGAGGCGACGGGCGCCGCGATCGTGAAGCTCGCCCTCGAGGCCCCGCTGAAGCAGATCGCCGTCAACGCCGGCCTCGAGGGCGGCGTCGTGGTGGAGAAGGTCCGCAACCTCACCCCGGGTCACGGCCTGAACGCCGCGACCGGTGAGTACGTCGACCTGATCGCCGAGGGCATCATCGACCCGGCGAAGGTGACGCGCTCTGCCCTGCAGAACGCCGCCTCCATCGCCGCGCTGTTCCTCACCACCGAGGCCGTCATCGCCGACAAGCCGGAGAAGGCCGCCGCGGCCGCTCCGGGCGGCATGCCGGGCGGTGACATGGACTTCTGATCGACCCCTGGTCGATCGCCTGTCCTGACCGAGGGCGGCACTCCCTGTTCGACAGGGGGTGCCGCCCTCGGGCGTTTTTGCCTCGATGACCGGGGCCCGGGCGTCGACGGCGGGGAACCGCGGGCACTGAAGCGGGAGTTGCCCGTCGGCCGGCCGGGGCGGCCGTGGGGGCCGTGTCCGGTGTCACACGGCTTTCGGGCGGGGACGGGAATGGGTGCGTACGGGCAGGTCGTTGTGCACGTGCGTGCACTCGATGCGCGTGCACATACCGTCCGGTCTACGACCTACCCACGAGGAGCCCCCCACGTGACCGTCACCACGCCCCCCGCCTCCCGCGCGGCCGAGATCCTCTCCCGTCCGATCACCCTGAACGGGCTCACGGTCCCCAACCGGATCGTGATGGCGCCGATGACCCGGCAGTTCAGCCCGGGCGGTGTCCCCGGCGAGGACGTGATCTCGTACTACGCCCGCCGGGCCGCCGCCGGTGTCGGTCTGATCGTCACCGAGGGCACGTACGTCGGTCACGACTCGGCCGGGCAGAGCAGCCGCATCCCGCGGTTCCACGGCGAGGAGCAGCTGGCGGGCTGGGCGAAGGTCGCCGAGGGGGTGCACGCGGCCGGCGGCACCATCGTCCCGCAGCTGTGGCACATCGGCATGGTCCGCAAGCAGGGCCAGCCCCCGTTCGCGGACGCCCCCGCGGTCGGCCCCTCCGGCATCCGCCTGGACGGCACCGAGGGCGAGGGCAAGGCGATGAGCCGCGAGGACCTGGACGACGTCATCCGCGCGTTCGCCGAGGCCGCGGCCGACGCCGAGCGCATCGGCTTCGACGGGGTCGAGCTGCACGGCGCCCACGGCTACCTCCTCGACCAGTTCCTGTGGGCGGGCACCAACCGCCGTACCGACGCCTACGGCGGTGACCCGGTCGCCCGTACCCAGTACGCGGCCGAGCTCGTGGCGGCCGTACGCGCGGCGGTCTCCCCGGAGTTCCCGGTGATCTTCCGCTACTCGCAGTGGAAGTCGGACAACTACGACGCCCGCCTCGCCGAGACCCCGGAGGAGCTGGAGGCGATCCTCACCCCGCTGGCGGCGGCCGGTGTCGACGTCTTCCACGCCTCCACCCGGCGCTACTGGCTGCCCGAGTTCGAGGGCTCCGACCTGAACCTGGCCGGCTGGACCAAGAAGCTCACCGGGAAGCCGACCATCACCGTCGGCTCGGTCGGCCTCGACGGCGACTTCATCAAGGGCTTCGCGGGCGAGGGCTCCCCGGTCCGGGGCATCGAGGACCTCCTCGACAGCCTGGAGCGCGAGGAGTACGACATGGTCGCCGTCGGCCGCGCCATCCTCCAGGACCCGGAGTGGGCGGCGAAGGTGCTGGCCGGCCGCACGCAGGAGCTGAAGTCGTACGACGCGGCGGCGCTCAAGAGCCTCAGCTGAGCGCCTGAGCCGAGAGCCTGAGCCGAACCACCCCGTCCGCCCTCGGGCCGGCCCGCGACCAGCCGGCCGGCCCGGGGGCGAACGCATACCCGTACGGCACGAGCGGCACCCGCGTACGGCACGAGCGGCACCTTCATGGCACGCGGCCCGGTGCTCACCCGGGAATTCGCCGGTACCGTCCGAGCATGCGGATACTCCATCTCTCGGACACCCACCTGGACCGCACCGACACCCCCAACAAACGCGGCGTCAACGCCACCGCGTCCCTGCGGCTGATGCTCGACGAACTCCGCGGTCTCTCCGGCTTCGACGCGGTCGTCGTCACCGGCGACCTCGCCGACGACGGCGCGGTCGAGGCGTACACCGCCCTGCGCACGCTGATCGGCGGATACGCACGGGACCGGAACATCCCCGTCTTCTGCACCACCGGCAACCACGACGAGCGCGGGGCCTTCGCCAAGGTGCTGGGCAGCGGGCATCTGGACGCCGACGGCACCGACCGCGCCGAGCAGGTGTTCGGCGGTGAGGAGCGGGCCGCCGTCAGCACGGTCGGCGGCTGGCGCTTCGTCACCCTGGACTCGCTGGTACCGGGCAAGGTGTACGGCCGGCTGGGCGCGCCCCAGCTGGAGTGGCTGCGCGAGGTGCTGCGCACCCCGGCCGAGCGCGGCACGGTCCTCGCCTTCCACCACCCGCCCTTCGCCCTGGACCTCTCGGTGACCCAGCCGGCCTTCGGGCTGCGCGACCCCGGCGAGCTGGCGGCGGCGCTCCGGGGCGGTGACGTACGGATGATCCTCAACGGGCACTACCACCTCCAGCTCTTCGGCCTGCTGGAGTCGGTGCCGGTGTGGGTGACGCCGGGGGTCGTCAACCGGATCGACCTGACCGTGGCGCCCGGTGAGCGGGCGGTGCGCGGGGCGTCGGCGTCGCTGGTGGAGCTGGGCGGGCCGGCCGGTCCGCTGTGCCACACCTTCCATGCGCGCGATCCGCGGGCCCATGAGACGGTGTACGAGATCGACGAGGCGCAGGCCAGGGCGTTCGTCGCCCAGCATGGCTGACGGTTTCACCCATACGGGTGAGGGGTGTTCGGCACTCGTGCGAAGTGCCGGACGTTCCACGAGTGACCGGCCGTGACGACGGCAGCGCCCCCACCGAAAGCGAGCGAGCATGACGACAAGTCAGTCTCCTGAGCCGACCCACGCCGCCGAGGGACCGGTCGTACGTACCGCGGCGGGTGCCGTGCGCGGGTTGCGGGAGGACGGGCTGGCGGTCTTCCGGGGCATACCGTTCGCCGAGCCCCCGGTGGGAGAGGCCAGGTTCGCGGCGCCCCGCCCGGCACGCGCGTGGGACGGGACGCGCGAGGCGTACGCCTTCGGCCCGCCGCCCCCGCAGGACCTGGGCGTCCAGGGGCGCACGGGTGTCCTGGAGGCACCCGAGGGCGACGACTGGCTGACGGTGAACGTCTGGACACCCGACCCCGACCTGGCCGCCCGCCGCCCGGTGATGGTGTGGATCTACGGCGGCGCCTACAAGCTGGGCCACTCCGGCAGCCCCGGCTACGACGCCCAGCACATCGCACGTGACGGCGACGTGGTCGTGGTCTCCCTCAACTACCGCGTCGGCATGGAGGGTTTCGTCCAGATCGAGGGGGCGCCCGCCAACCGGGGCCTGCTGGACCAGGTGGCGGCGCTGGAGTGGGTGCGGGAGAACATCGCGGCCTTCGGCGGCGACCCCGACCAGGTCACGGTCTTCGGGGAGTCGGCGGGCGGCGGGTCGGTGGCCGCGCTGCTGGCGATGCCCAGCGCACGGGGCCTGTTCCGGCGGGCGATCGCCCAGAGCGTGCCGGGCACCTTCTTCTCCACCGAGTTGGCCGCGGACATCGCCCAGGCCCTCGCGGCGGAGGCCGGCCTGCGCCCCACGCTGGCCGACCTGGCGACGACCGACCCGCGCCGGCTGACGGACGTGGGCCAGTCGCTGGGCGTCAAGATGCCCCAGTACATGGGCCGTTGGGGGCAGATCGCGCCGACGGTGACACCGTTCTCCCCGGTGGTCGACGGCGAGGTGCTGCCCACCACCCCCTGGCAGGCGCTGGCCTCCGGTGCCGCCCGGGACGTGGACCTCCTGGTCGGCCACAACCGCGACGAGTACCGCCTCTTCCTGGTGATGGGCGGGATGTACGGCAAGATCACGGAGGAGCAGGCGACCGGCGCCCTGCGTCTGTTCGCACCGGGCGGCGAGGCGGGGGTGCAGGCCTACCGCGAGGCCTTCCCCGAGGCATCGCCGGACGAGCTGTACGAACGGGTGCAGACCGACTGGCTCTTCGGCATACCGTCACTGCGCCTGGCGGAGGCGCAGACCGCGGCCGGCGGCCGGGCCCACCTGTACGAACTGACCTGGGGCGCCCCGGGCAACGGCGGGCTGCTGGGCGCCTGCCACGGCCTGGACATCCCGCTGCTGTTCGGCACGTTCGAGGCGGACCTCGCCAACCTCCTCTTCGCGGGCACGGACGTCACCCCCGAGGCCAGGGACCTCTCCGCCCGCTTCCGCAGGGCATGGACGGCGTTCGCGAGGACGGGAGACCCGGGCTGGGCGGAGTTCGACGTCCAGGACCGCCTCACCCAGGTACTGGACACCACACCGGCGGTGACGTCGTACCCGGAGGAGCGCAGCCGAAAGCTCTGGGAGGGGCACGAGTTCACGCCCTCCCCGCTGCTCGGCTGACCGGCGGGACCGGGGCTCAGAGGTTGCCGAGGGGCTCGATGTCCATGTGGACCGGGGTGCCCCAGACCCGGAGCACCTCGTAGTCGGTGAACTCGTGGACGAGCCGGTAGGCCATGGCCGGCCGGGACCCGCGGCGCTGGGCATTGATGTACAGCTCGGCCTCGCGCCGGTCGCGGCGGGGGGTGCCGCACAGCTCCCACTCCCGGCCGTTCCACGCCTCCGGCAGCCACCGCTGCTGGGCCTGCGGCCGGTCGGCCCGCACCCCGTACCGGGACATCGAGGGCCCCGCGGCCGTGTCGCCCTGCACCGGCCGGGGTCCGCCCGCGAACTCCGACCGCCGGGCGGCCCGCCGCCGCGTCTCGCACAGCAGACACAGATCCGGGGCGCTCTCGTCCACGGGCCCCTGCGGATGCTCGGCACACCGGGTGGTGGGCGCGGCCGCGCTGACGCTCTCCTCCAGCAGGTCGAGAGCGCGCCGGAGGTCGTTCTTGACCTCGTGCAGCTTGGCGTCGGGCGTACTGGCGGTCAGCGCCTCCCCGTGCTCGCCGAGCAGACGAAGGGCACGACCCAGGGCGGTCAGCTGGGAGTGGTTCATACGCTCCAGCGTGGCACACGGCGCTGACAACACACCGGGGAGCTCAGTCGGCGTACCGGTGTCCGGCCGTGCGCAGGCCGTCCAGTCTTTCGGGGGTGTCCGTTTCGATGGCAGGGGCGTAGACGACGATGCGGAGGTCGGAGCCGGGGACCGTGAGGACGTCGAGGTCGAGGGTGAGGTCGCCGACCAGGGGGTGTTCGACGGTCTTGCGGTCGCCGGTGTGGAGGCCCGCGGTGCCGTTGGACCACAGCCGGGCGAAGCGGGGGCTGGTGCCCAGGAGCCGGTCGACGAGCAGGGAGAGCCGGGCGTCGTCGGGGTGGGCCACCGCCGTGACCCGCAGGTCGGCCACCAGGGACTCCTCCTCGGCCTCGTCGCCGGCCCAGGACCGGACCGGCCAGGCGGCGATGGCGTCGACCCGGTGGCCGCCGGGGGAGCGGAACATCCCGGCGACGAGACTGCCCTGGTCCCAGCCGTAGGTACGGGGGTCCCCTATGACGGCGGTCCACATCCGGTTCCAGCTGAGCAGCGTCCAGTCGGCGGCGTAGACCGCGACCGGTGCGTCGCCCAGCTGCCGGACGAGCCGGTGGACCCTCGGCGGCACCTGCCGCGGCACGTCGCCGGCGGCGGGCGGGGTGAGCCTGGCGCACCGGAACAGGTGGTCGCGCTCCTCGGCGTCCAGGCGCAGGGCCCGGGACAGGGCGCCGACGACCTGGGCCGAGGGGTTGCGGGCGCGGCCCTGTTCGAGCCGCACCACGTAGTCGACGGACAGCCCGGACAGCCGGGCGAGTTCCTCGCGGCGCAGACCCGGGATGCGCCGGTCCGCGCCGGATTGCAGCTCGCCCGTCAGGGGTGAACGGCGCTCCCGCCAGCCGCGCAGGGCGATGCCGAAGTTGTTCGTCGTTGCCATGCGGGCATCATCGTTCGCAATTGTTCGGATGATCTGCGCGCAGGGGAACTCTTGTGCCACATCTGGGTAAAGGCCTGCTTGTGGCGGCGGTCAGGAGCTGAGCGCGGCCTCGGCGGAGGTCCGGGCGGCCGCCCAGTGGGCCCGGGTGAAGGCGGCGGCAGACTCCAGCGCCTCGTCGGCCTCGTCCAGCATGACCGCGAACGACTGGAAGACGTGCGGGACTTGGGGCCAGACCTGGAGGTCGACGCGGACGTCGTCGGCGGCGGCGCGGGCGGCCAGCCGTACGGCGTCGTCCAGCAGGATCTCGTGCGAGCCCACCTGGACGAGCAGCGGCGGCAGCCCCGTCAGGTCGGCGAAGACCGGGCTGACCAGCGGTTCGGTGCCGGGCGTCGTACCGAGGTAGTCGCGGGCCCGGGTGCGCAGGGCCTGCGGGGTGAGCGCCGGGTCCAGAGCGGCCTTGCCGGTCGCGCCGGCGCCGGACACCGTGAGGTCGGCCCAGGGCGAGAACACCGCGGCCGACGACGGCTGGGGCAGTCCCGCCTCCTTGAGGGCGACCAGCGTGGCGACGGCCAGGCCGCCGCCGGCGGACTCGCCGACGAAGGCGGTCCGGGCCGCGGGGACGCCCTGGTCGAGCAGCGCGCGGTACGCGGCCACCGCGTCCTCGACGGCCGCGGGGAACGGGTTCTCGGGCGCCAGCCGGTAGTCGACGCAGACGGCACGGGCGCCGACCCGCCGGGACACGTCGGCGGCCAGACCCGCCGCGTCGGCGGCGGAGCCGATGGCGTAGGCGCCGCCGTGGAAGTACAGCACCACGTCGGACGGATCGCCGCCGGGCGTCTCGACCGTGACGACGGGGACGCCGCCGAGCCGGCCGGGGGTGGTCGTGACGTCGGGAGGCAGCGGCATCGAGGTCATCATCCCGTGGAAGACCGCGCGCGCTTCCGCCACGTCGCCTCCGACGTCGAGCGGGGCGTGCCGGAGCATCTCGTCGAGGTCGCGGCGTTGCTGCCCGGACATGGCTGTGCCTTTCGTAGCGGGGCGGAGACAGAGACGGAGGTGGAGGTGGAGGAGCCGACGGTGCCGACGCTCAGCGCGGCGGGCCGACGATGATCTGGCCGTACTGGTCGGCGGCCTCGGCCATCAGGTCCTTGGATATCTCGAACCCCTCCGGCCGGGCGGTCGACATGTCGCGCCCCGCGTGCCGGAACATGCCCTCGATGCCGCCCGGAGTGCAGATCATCAGCAGGTCGGCGGTGTCGGAGGTGATCCGGTAGCCGTGCGGGACGTTCTTGGGCAGGTAGACGATCCCGCCCTCCGACAGCTCCAGCTCCTGGTCGTCCGACCACACCAGCGCGGTGCCCTTGATCAGCATGAAGATCTCGTCCTCGCGGGTGTGCATGTGGTACGGCGGCGCCTCTCCCCTGGCGACGCTGAACCGGCCCACGGTCAGCTGCCCGTCGGTGGCCGCGCTGTCCAGGAGGACGGCGAACTGTCCGCCGTCGAGCCATTCGAGCTTCTGCTGCTGCTCGGGCTGGGCGAGGTACATCATGCTCACGGCGATGTCCGTTCGGTGTGGGTGACCGGTGTGGGGTGACCATCCCGCGCCGATGATCCTCTTCCGGAACCGGCCGCCGCCAGATGCCCGGGTGGGACCAGCAGTACCACCGGCGGCATCACCGGCAGGGCCTCCGGCCGGCCTTTCGCATACGATTCAGATGCATGGTCCGTTATGCGGCCATATGGGGAGCTCTGTCATGGACGGTCTTGCTGATCTGGGCGGCACACCGGGATGGGGCCCCGTGCACCCCCCGCCCCCTGACGAACCGGTCTTCGCGCAGCCCTGGCAGCGCCGGGCCTTCGCCCTCGCGATCCTCTCCGGCCGTGTCGCGTCCGGCGGTGTCAACACGGACGCCTTCCGGCACGCCCTGGAGCGCCTGGACCGGGCCGCCTACTTCGACGACGGCTACTACGGCCGCTGGCTCAACGGCGGGGAGCTGATGCTCGCCGACAGCTCGATCCTGGCGCCCGGCGCCATCGACGCCCGCGCCCGCAACCTGCGCGGCGAACACGTGCCCGAGCCGCCGGTCCCCGAGCCCGCCCGGCCCGACTACGCCCCGACCGCCCCCGGCTCCCTGCGCTCCCTGGACACCGCGCCCGCCTTCGCCGCCGGTCACCGCGTCCGGGCCCGGGCCACGTCGGTCCCCGGGCACACCCGGCTGCCGCGCTACGCCCGCGGCCGTACCGGCGTCGTCCAGGCCGTGCGGCCCGCGTCCGTGCTCCCGGACACCAACGCCCACTTCCGGGGCGAGAACCCGCAGTACGTCTACTCGGTGCGGTTCGACTCCCGCGAACTGTGGGGCGCCGACGCCGAACCCTTCGCGATCACCGTGGAGATGTACGAGAGCTATCTGGAGGCCGCCGCATGACCACCGCCGGACCAGAGGCCGGATCAGAGGCCGGATCGGAGGAGCGCCTGCCCCCGGCCCTGCGCACCGAGGCGCTGGAGCAACTGCTCACCGAGCGGGGCCTGATCGACCCGAAGGTGATGAACGGGATCATCACCGAGTACGAGACCAACGTCGGCCCGCTCAACGGCGCGAAGGTCGTCGCCAAGGCCTGGACCGACCCGGAGTACAGGCGTCGGCTTCTGGACGACGGCACCGCGGCCATCAAGGAACTCGGCTTCTCAGGGCCGCAGGGCGAGCACATCGTCGTCGTGGAGAACACCCCGACCACCCATCACGTCGTCGTCTGCACGCTCTGCTCGTGCTACCCGTGGCCGGTGCTCGGCCTGCCGCCCGGCTGGTACAAGGACCCCGCCTACCGCGCCCGCGTGGTGAAGGAGCCGCGTCGGGTGCTGGCCGAGATGGGCCTCGACCTGGACGACGACGTGCGGATCACCGTCCACGACTCCACCAGCGAGGTCCGCTGGCTGGTCCTGCCCGAACGCCCGGCGGGCACCGAGCACCTCTCCGAGGAGGAACTCGTGCCCCTGGTGTCCCGGGACGCGATGGTCGGCGTGGCCAAGGTGGCGGCACCGTGACCGCGCCGCTGGAGGCCGAGGGCCCGGCCGCGCCACCGCGCTCCAACGGCGAACTGGTCTTCGCCGAGCCGTGGGAGAGCCGGGCGTTCGGCATGGCGGTCAGCCTGTACGAGGCGGGCGCGTTCAGCTGGCCGCAGTTCCAGGCCGCGCTGATCGCCAGGATCGCGGCGGCGCCGCGCGACGAGCCGTACCGCTACTACCGGTTGTGGCTGGCCGCGCTGGAAGACGTACTGGTCGGCGTGGACGCGGTGTCCAGGGCCGAGATCACCGCACGCGCCCAGGCCCTGGCCCGGCGCCCGTCGGGCCATGACCACGGGGTTACTGCTTGACGCCGTTCACGAAGGCCGACCAGGCCTCCGGCCGGAACGCGAGCCTCGGGCCGTGGGGGGCGGTTTTGGAGTCTCGGACGGGGATGAGGGTGGGGTGGGTGTGGGTGATTTCGAGGCAGTTTTCGTCGCCGCCGCTGTAGCTCGACTTGATCCATACGGCCGTGCCCAGGCTCGGGTCAGGGATGTTCCTCATGGGCGTAATCCTCTGCCAACGCCTCGATGAGCACCAGGGACTTCTCCTGCGAGAGCGCTGAGGCCACGAGGAGGTCGTAGACGAACCTCAGTCGGGTGACGGTGGCGGGGTCGTCCTCCAGCCGTCCGGTGCTCAGTCCTTCCATGTAGGCCAGCGGAGGGGCGTCCTCGAACTCCATCAGCTTCAGAGCGCCCTGCATCGCCGTGTGTGCGCCCGCGTTGAAAGGCACCACCTGCATGATGATCCGGTTCCGGCGGGCCAGACCGGCGACATGGCGTAGGGCCTCCGCCATCACCGCCGGGCCACCGACTTTCCGGCGCAGCGCCGCCTCGTCAAGCACCGCCCACAACACGGGCTTTGTTGGGTGATCGAGCAGACGGGCCCGTTCCAAACGGCCTTCCACCCACTCCTTGATCGTCTCCTCCGGCGTCATCGCAGCCCACACCTGGTCGACGGCCCGCGCATAGGCAGGCGTCTGGAGCAGTCCGGGGATCAGTAGCGGAGCGTAATGTCTGATCGTCGTTGCCAGAGCCTCCGCCTCCACTACGTCCGCGTAGTGGTGCTGATACTTCGACTTGGCCGCCGCGCCGCAGTTCCGCATGAAGAAGCCCCCCGTCTCCAGGACCTCGTCCAGCATCCGCGCGTACTCCGGCTGCATCCGCCGCGTCCCCGCCTCCAACTGCCCGATGAACGACCCGCTCACGAACAGCCTTTGGCCCAACTCCGCTTGGCTCAGCCCCTTTCGCTCGCGCGCATGCCGTAACTCGGCGCCCAGCAGCGCTCGCGGTGACGACGACGGGTCCAGGTCCTTCGGTGCCGCCATGGGCAACTCCCTGTTCCACGGACGAGGTTGTTGGGATGTCTTATCTAGCCAGGCTAGAGCCGTGACGGACACGCTGTGTTGCGAATGGCGAACTCAGCGTGGAGGTGGGAAAGGTGCGGCCGACCGAAGAAGTCGTGGAGTCGTTGCGGATGGCCTTGAAGGGCGCCGGGGTCGTGCTGCCGTCGTTGTGCGTAGATCCGGTGACCGGGGCGAGTGACGAGCCCTTCGCCCTGGTCGAGCTGGGGCGCTGCAACGTCCGGGTGGCGGAGCGGCTGGCCTCGGTGGTGCGCGGTGAACGGCCGCCCGTCGGGACGTGTGTGACGGACGTACGGGACGGTCGGATCGGCGAGGTGATGGGGCACGTCGGCGGCAAGGTGCAGCTGCGGCCCGTGGCCGGCGGGCGGGAGTGGGACTGTCCGGCGGAGTCGCTGGAGCTCACGCCGCCGGACGAGGTGCTGCGGGAGCAGGTGCGGTGGGCCAACAGGGCGCGGGGGATGCGCTGTTGAGGGCGGTCAGTCCGGTTGCGAGTCGTGTGTCTTGGCGAGCAGCTCCGCGGCCTGGCGACGGTGTCTGCGTCCGATCGTGGTGTCGTCGAGGAGTTCACCGAGGACGATCCGCGCTCGCTGCGGGTCGATCCATGAGAGCGACTCCGCGGCCTCCAGGCGCTGGGCGGCCCTCGTCGCGGAATCCCGGGCGACCTTCTCGTGCAGTGCGGTGGCTGTGTCGTGGTCGGCGTCGTGCAGCAGCCATCCCACTGTGAGGCGTCGGCCGATGTCCAAGGTGGTGTCGTCGGCGAGGTCGCGCAGTAGTTCCGCCAGTCCGGGCCGCTTGTCGAGCGTCCTCAGCACGACCACTGCCCGCGCCCGCTCCTCAGGCGGCACACTGCCGTCGCGGGCGACGGCGTGCAGTCGCCGGACGGCGGTCGCCGGATCGCTCTCGGTCAGGGCCAGCGCCGCTTTCAGCTGGTGCGACGGTTTGGCATCGCCTGGCGTGTCCGGGGCGAGGTCGACGAGGAATCCGGCGGGTTCCGTCGGGGCGAATCCGGTGTACAGGCGTACCGCGAGCGCGCGTACGTAGTCGTCCGCCTTGGGGTCCTGGGCGAGATCACGGGAGGCTTCCATGCTGGCCGTCGTGTCGACGGTGCTCAGCGTCACGGCCACGCGAAAGCGGTTGAACGCGGTCAGCGACCGGTCGCGGCTGAGTCGGCGGAGCAGCTTCACGGAGTCCTTGAGCACGTCCTCGGACAGCCAGGTTCCCGACTGCGCCTGATTGATCAGGAACTGGGGACCGCGGGCGCTCGCACGCCCCGAGTTCATCAAGGTCAGGAACTCGGCCTTGAGCGGGTGGCCGTCAGGCGTGAGGTCGAGGAGGAAGCCGCCGAACGGGTCGTACTCGGGCGGCGTCCAGTCTCTTCTGAACCGTCGGCGAGCCGGGGCCCGACGGAAGAAGATCTCCCGGAAGACGACCTGGAGTCTCTCCTCCTCGTCGGTGGCATGGCGAGCGGCGAAGTACTCCAGGAAGGTCTGGTGGGTGAAGACCAGGTCGTCCGAGCGCCGGATCAGCAGCCCGGTGCCGCACAGAACCGACTCCAGGAACTCCCGCCAGCGTGTTTCCGGCACCGCCGCCGGACGTTCGGCGCATTCATGGTCCTGTACGGCGTCCAGGACGGCCCGGCCTTCGTGTTCGCCGGCGAAGAGCAGCTCGTGGGCCAGGTCGGCGAGGATCGGCCGGAGGTTCTGGACGGTCCGTTCCGCCCCGGCCTCGGCGTCGGAGCCGTACTGCCGCAGGGCGGCCCGGGCCTGTTCCACGGCACCGGCGGCGTACTGGCGCTCGTGCAGCAGGTCCACGAACCTGCGGTAGAGGTCGCCGCGCCCGCGAGGGGGTGGCTCTGTGGGGGCTTTGGCGCGGAGCTGACAGAGCATGGACATCATGAGCGGGACCCGGGCGAGGTCGATCAGCCCCATCGCGTGGAGCGTGTTGAGGAACTCCTGTGCGGTCTGCTCGGGTTCGGCGACATCAAGGGCCCGGAACCAGCCGGCCGCCACGCGTTGCAGCTCGTCGGCGCGGAACGGTTCCAGCTCGTAGCACGGGACCTGCGGGCCGAGGATGCGCTGTTCGGTTTCGCGCACGGGGCGGGTGGCCACGACGAACGCGTACTGGTCGCCGGCGTGGGCCACGGTCCTGAGAACGTCCTCCCGGCCGGAGACGCTCGTGATCTCGTCGAGGCCGTCGACCAGCACCAGCCAGCCGTGGCCCGGGGCCGGACGGTCTTCGAAGAAGGTGTCGGGGAGGGGAGAGGTGAGGCCGTACTGCCGGAGCTGGGCGTTGACGGTGTCGGCGAGGGCTCTGCTGAGGGGAGCGCCGACCAGGGCGGCGGCCGGCACCAGGACTGGCGCGGGGCCCGGGTCGGCGGTGCCGTCGAGCCACTGTGCGGCGCCGTGGGTGAGGCGGGTGCGCAGCAGGCTGGACTTGCCGCCGCCCGGTCCTCCGACGACCAGACAGACCCCGTCACCGGTCAGGACCTCGTCGGCCGGCTGTGGCGGGGCGGCGGGGAGCAGGCCGCTCGCCATGAGTCCGGCGTTCCCGGCGCTCTCCTCGGCGGGCGAGTTCCGGCTCACGACCTGCTGGCGCACGTAGATGTGGGACAGCGGCGGCATGGTGCCGGGCATGACCCCGGGGTACGGGTGCTGGGTGGCGGCGAGCCGGGCGGCACGCAGATAGGGTTCCAGGTCCGTGCCGACCCGGCTCAGCCGGGGACGGCCGTCGCCGTGGCGCTCCAGTACGTCGGCGAAGCCGGGGTCGTCCACGAACGACCGGGCCGGACACGCGTGCAGCCGGCGGTTCCGGAACGCCTCGTCGTCATGGATGACGACCCCGACGAGATGGTCCCCGCAGAAGACCGCGCTGCCGGAGGCACCGGACCAGGCCCTGCCGCCGTTCCTGGAATCCGCTTCCGGTGCGGGGCCCTGGTCGAGGACGTACCGGTCCTGTTCGCCGCTGCCCCCGCCCAGCACGGGCAGCTCTCCCCGCAGGTGCTCGACGCCGTACTGCCCGTTGCTCGTCGTCGCGGCCGGGAAGCCGAGCGCGTCGTAGGGGAGGGGGCCGTTGCCGACCGGGCGGCCCCAGCGCACCGCGCCCGGTGCCTCGACGGACTCGTCGAGCAGGAGCAGGGCGACGTCGCGGCCGTCGGGGTGGGTCCAGCAGACCTGTGCCGCGCAGCGCCGTGTCTCGTCCTGGGGGTGCCCCACGCGTACGTCGATGCGCCGCCAGGCGGCTCCCGGGTTCTCCTCGACGACGTGCCGGGCGGTCAGTACCAGGCGCGGTGCGATCAGGTACCCGCTGCCGATGCGGCGGAACCCCGTGTCCTCTCCGCCCCTGACCAGGGCGAGCCGTCGGCGGTCCACCTCAGCCCTCGTCGTCCCAGGAGCCGGACTGCGGCCCGCCGATCTCGGGGCTGCCGCCGCCCGTCGCCCGGTCCCTGACCCGGAGCTTCAGGGTCAGCTTGTGCGACCGGGCCGACGAGTGTCCGGCGCCCGCGCCCGCCGAGGCCACCCCGAACTGGAGCTTCCCTTCGCCCTTGACGTCGTCGCGCAGTTCCAGCAGCAACTCCAGCTGGGCTTCCTGGATCTCGAAGGCGAACTGTTCGTGCGTGCCTCGGTCCTGGGCCTCGTACAGTTCCTGCCGCAACTCCTCGATGGCTGCGGCCAACCCGATCGTCGCCATGGCAACTCCCCCTGAATGCACGCCTCGTACCCGGAAGTGTGCCCTCACAGTGTCAGGGACCGCTGAAACTGGCCAACTTCTGTGTCCCGGCCGTCGCCCGACCAGGCATTGTTGACAATTTTGGCGGCAACTCATCGACTTCACAGGGAGTCTTCAGAAACCGCTGCTGCACTCATGCCCGCACGAGCCGCCCAGAGAAGAGACGGAAGTGAAGCGAGTGAAGCGCAGAACTGTGGTCGTGGGGCTCACCGCGGCCGCCGCGGTTCCGGCGGTCGGGGTCGGGGTCGGTTCCGGGGTCGCGCAGGCGGCGACCCGGGCGGGGAGCACGGACGCCTCCCTGGTCTTCGACCCGAGCACCTACACCGAGCTGACCACCAGCATCACCGACACCGAGGGCACCGCCCACGAGGTGACGTACCACTTCTACAAGGTCAGCAGTTACGTGGCCGCGCCGGTCGACGTCACATACCAGGGGCTCAACGTCAGCGTTCCGGTGGCGGTCGACGGGACGGCCGTCGACGCCACCGGCGCACCGATCCTGTTCGCCAACTCGGTGGGCGGTTACATGCCCTCCTCGGTCGCGAGTGCCACCGGTATCGGGGCCGGTGGGGGCGCGGGCGGTCCCGGGGGACCGGGCGGGCCGGGCGGACCCGGCGGTCCCGGGGGCGGCAACAGCGGGCCGAACCGGACGCTGCTGGCGCTGCTCGCCGGGTATGTGGTGGTCGAGCCGGGCGCCCGCGGCCGTACCCTCGTCGACTCGTCCGGTGTGTACTACGGCACCGCGCCCGCCGCGATCGTCGACCTCAAGGCGGCCGTGCGGTACGTGAAGTTCAACCGGGGGCGGATACCGGGGAACGTGGAGCGGATCGTCTCGTCCGGTACGAGTGCCGGTGGCGCGCTCTCCGCGCTGCTCGGTGCCTCCGGCGACAGCCCGCTCTACGCCAGGGACCTGGCGGCGCTGGGCGCGGCCGACGCGAGCGACGCGGTCTTCGCGAGCGGTGACTGGTGCCCGATCACCGACCTGGAGCACGCCGACGCGTCGTACGAGTGGTGCTGGGGCGGCAACCCGCTCGGCGACGGCTCGACCGTGGACGCGACGATCTCCGCCGACCTGAAGGCGGAGTTCACCGGCTATCTGGCCTCACTGCGGCTCGCCGCACCCGGGTTCGGGCGGCTGACCGACCGCAACCTGGACGAGTACCTGGTGAAGACCCACCTGGAGCCGTCCGCCACCAGCTACCTCGCCGCCCTGTCGGACGCGGACCGCGCCACCTACCTGGCCGCGAACACGTTCATCAGCTGGGACGGCACGAACGCCACCTTCTCCTGGGCGGACTTCCTCGCCCATGTCGGTGCCCGGAAGAAGGGCGCGCCGTCGTTCGACGCCTTCGACCTGTCGACGCCCGAGTGCAACGAGTTCGGCACCGGCACCACCGCCGCCCGCCACTTCACCCTCTACAGCCTGCGGCACGCGGAGGGCGCCGGCGCCCGCCTCGACAGCGACATCCCCGAGCGGCTGCACCAGATGAACCCGATGTTCCACCTGGTGGAGCAGGTGAACCCGAACAGGGCCAGGCACTGGTGGATCCGGCTCGGCACGAAGGACAGCGACACCTCGCTGACCGTCGCGGCCCACCTCGCCGCCCGGCTGAGGAACCTCGGCGACGACGTGGACATCACGTACTACTGGGACGCCGGGCACGGCGCCGACAACGACCCCGGGGACTTCATCACGTGGATCGCGCAGGTGTCGGGTCACCGGCCCGCGAGCCGTCGGCGCTGAAACTCACGTAGGTGGCCAGGAAGCCGACGGCGTAGCCGGTCAGCAGGCCGCCCGCGTAGACCGCCGCCGCCAGGGCCGGGCCCCTGTTCCCCGTCAGCAGGGGGAACAGGGCCCAGCCCGAGGGGCCGATGGCGGTGGCCCCGACGCGGTCGCCCAGTACGGCGAAGAAGCCGACGAAGGCCCCGCCCGCCGCGCCGCCCGCGCAGGCGGTGAGGAAGGGGCGGCCGAGGGGGAGGGAGACGCCGTAGATCAGGGGTTCGCCGACGCCCAGCAGGCCGGCCGGGAGGGCGGACTTGATGGTCGTACGCAGTGAGGTGTCGTGCCGGAGGCGGGCGTACACGGCCAGCGCGGCACCCACCTGTCCGGCGCCGGCCATGGCCAGGAGGGGGAGCAGGACGGTGTAGCCCTGCTGCTGGATGAGGGTGGTGTGGATCGGGATCAGGGCCTGGTGGAGGCCCAGCATCACGAGGGGGAGGAAGAGGCCGCCGAGGATCAGTCCGGCGAGGGGGCCGGTCGTGGCGAGGAGCCAGTTCGCGGCGGTGCCGATGGCGGAGGAGACGACACCGGCGGCGTACATCAGGCCGTACAGGGTGGCCAGGCCGGCGACGAGGACGGTGACGGTGGGGGTGAGGAGGACGTCGAGGGCGTCGGGGACGCGGCCCCGGCACCACCGCTCGACGTGGACGGCGAGCAGGGCGGCGGCCAGCGCGCCCAGCACCCCGCCCTGCCCCGGCGCGAGGGCCACGCCGAAGGCGGTCACCTTCGCGACGCCCGGATAGACGACGATCGCCGCGACCGCACCGCCGAGGATGGGCGTCCCGCCGAACACCTTCGCCGTGTTGTATCCGACGAAGATGCTGATCAGGGCCATGAAGCCGGAGGCGATGGCGGCGAGGGCGGGGGTGAGCGAGGGCAGCAGGCCGGCGTTGACGAGGAGCCCGTTGAGACCGGCCAGCACCCCGCAGCCGATCAGGGCGGGGATGAGCGGCACGAAGACGTCGGCGATGCGGCGCAGGACGGTCTTGAGGGGGGTCGCGTTGCGCCGGACGCGCGCGGCGCGCAACTCGGCCCCGCGGGCGGCGAGCTGCTCGGCTCCGGGGACGGCGAGCTGCTCGGCTCCGGGGGTGGCGGGCTGTCCGGCGCCTTGGGCGGCGGGCTGCTCGGCCGCTGCCGCTTCCTCCGCCGTCAGCAATCGCTGGAACTCGGCGGTCACCGTCACCACCGCCCCCGGCCCGATCACCACCTGGAGGCTGTCCCCGTCGGCCACCACCCCCAGCACCCCCGGCACCGCCCGCACCGCCTCCCGCTCCACCAGCGAGGGATCGCTCAGCCCCAGCCGCAGCCGGGTCATGCAGTGGGCGACGGAGGTGATGTTCGCGGGGCCGCCGACGAGGGGCAGCAGGGCGGCGGCGGTGTCGTACGGCGATCTCTGCACACCCCGAGCGTGCGGGTCAGCCGGCCGCCGTGGCGAGCGCGGCGCGCAGATGGCCGCCGGACTCCTCCAGAAGGCGGGCGGCGGTGGGCCCGTCGACACCGGCCAGGATCACCAGGACGGCGTTCTTCACCTCGCCGCCGGTGGCGGTGAGCGCCTGCTCGATCTCCTCGTCCCCGGCCCCGGTCGCGAGCGCCACGATCCGTCGGGAACGGGCGCGCAGCTTCTCGTTCGAGGCCCGGACGTCGACCATCAGGTTCCCGTAGGTCTTGCCGAGCCGGATCATCGTGATCGTCGACAGCATGTTGAGGACGAGCTTCTGGGCGGTGCCGGCCTTCAGGCGGGTGGAGCCGGTGAGCAGCTCGGGGCCGACGACCACCTCGATGCCGTGCTCGGCGGCGGCCGCGAGCGCGCTGCCCGCGTTGCAGGAGAGGCCGACGGTCAGGGCGCCGAGGGCGCGGGCGTGCTCGACGGCGCCGACGGCGTAGGGGGTGCGGCCGGAGGCCGAGACACCGACGACGGAGTCGGTGGCGGCGACCCCAAGGGCGTCGAGATCCTTCCGGGCCAGCTCGGCGGAGTCCTCGGCGCCCTCCACGGACGTGACCATGGCCTCCGGCCCGCCCGCGATGACACCGACGACCTGACCGGGAGCGGTGTTGAAGGTGGGCGGACACTCGGAGGCGTCGAGCACCCCGAGCCGCCCGGCGGTACCGGCACCGGCGTAGATGAGCCGCCCGCCCTGGGCCATCCGGGCGGCGACGGCGTCGATGGCCCCGGAGATCTCCGGCAGCCGCAGCGCCACGGCGCCGGCGACCCCGGCGTCCTCGCCGTTCATGAGCCGCGCGATGTCGAGGGTGGAAAGCGTGTCGATCTCGGAAAGCTCCGGCCGAAACGCCTCGGTGGTGAGCGCCTCCAGCTCGGAGCGGAGGGCGCGGTGTTCGGTGGTCATGGACACACGGCTCTTTCTGATTAGCGCTCAGTCAACCAACCAAGGGGCGCGGGGCTGAATCGATGTGCGGCTCCGCCGCGTGGGCGCGACCAGCCACAACGCAGCCGCAGTCGCCGTACCTCACGCACCCCCACGATCTAACGCGGCACACTCCGGTGCCTGTGAGCCAACGCCTCATAAGACGCCGCCAACGCCGGAGCCGCCGCCTCGTACGTCCGCTGGGCCACGCCCACGAACAGACAGTCCACCACCAGCAACTGACTGGTCCGCGAGGACATCGCGGCCGGCCGCAGCTCACTCTCCCGCGAGGTCGAGGTCGTCAGCACATGGTCGGCGTACTGCGTCACCGAGGAATCCGGCCGCCCGGTGATGGCAACAGTCGTCGCCCCCCGCTCGAACGCGACCCGCAAGGGCTCGATGACATCCCCGGTGGACCCGGAGTGCGTGATGGCGATGGCCACATCCCCGGCCCGCAACTGCACCGCGTTGGTGACCGCCAGATGCGGATCGCTGTGCGCATGCGCTATCAGCCCTATCCGCAGCAGCTTCTGCGTGAGGTCCTGGGCGACCAGCCCGGACGCCCCGATGCCGTAGACGTCGGTCCGCCGGGCCCCGGCGAGCGCGCTCACCGCGGCCCCCAGCTGGACGGTGTCCAGGCCGGCGGCCGTGTCCGCGAGGGTCTGCTGCTCGTCGTAGGCGAGCTTCGCGACGACGTCGGCGATCGGATCGTCGACGGCTATGTCGGTGGTGATCGCGGGCGCCCGCCCCGACTGCTGGTGTGCGGCGAGCCCGGCGAGGGCGAGCCGCAGATCGCGGTAGCCGGGGTAACCGAGCAGCCGGGCGGTGCGGACGACGGTCGCCTCGCTCGTGCCGGTGCGCTCCGCGAGCCCGGTGACCGTGAGGGCCGCGCAGCCGGCGGGGTCGCCCGCGACGGCTTCGGCGACACGCTGCATGGAGCGGGTCATGGAGGGGGCGAGGGTGCGCACCTTGGCCGCGAGGGCGGCCGGAGCCGGCGGTGCGTTTCCCGGGGCCGGGGTCCCGACCGGACTGTTGCCGAAAATTTCCTTCACGTTCTCGGTCACCCCTGAAAGATATTTTCGTTGCGGGGGCCCGGTCAAGACCGCGCACAATAGGACCATGGACCCCGTAAGCCCCCTGGAACTGGCGCTGCACGCAGCCCGCGCCCTGGTGCTCGCCGACCTGGTCGCGGGCGAGGTCGCCGAGGCGGACGTCGTCTCACTGGTCGAGGACTCCGTCGTACAGCGGCGCTGGTGGGTCGAGCAGTGGCCGGACGGGGCGGAGTACGTGGCGGGGCTGGTCGCCCAGGACGTCCAGGACGCGCTGCTCGAGCGGTACGGCCGCTGGCCGCTGTGCCCGGTGTGCGGCACCGGCGACCCGCACGCCCTGGACGTCGAGCCGGAGCTCGGCCCCGACCCGCACTGGGTGTGCCACAAGGTGGGCGTGAAGGTCGCCTCCGTCGGCTCCCTGGGCCCGGCGACGGGCGGGATGGCGTCCTCGTGACGGTGCGCTCATGAAGGTGCTCTCATGACGGTGTACATCGACCCGCCGGACTGGCCGGGCCACGGCCGCATGTGGTCCCACCTGGTCAGCGACGCCTCCTACGCCGAACTGCACGTCTTCGCCGAGGCGTTGGGCGTCCCCCGCCGCGGCTTCGAACGCGACCACTACGACATCCCGTCCCACCGCTACACCGACGCGGTCCGGGCGGGCGCGGTGGAGGTCAGCAGCCGCGAGGTGGTACGGCTGCTGCACGGGGCGGGGCTGCGCAGACGCAAGGGCGACATGCCCCGGTGACGGCTCCTACCGCGCCGCCCGCAGTTCGAAGGCCAGCCCCTCCCCGTCCTCGCTCACCTTCGTGAAGCCGGCGCGGCCGACGACCGCCTGGGAGGGGAGGTTGACGGGCTCGATGGTGGCGAACAGGGAGCGGACGTCGGCGCGGGACAGGGCCCAGTCGGCCAGGGTGCGCAGCGCCTCTGTCGCGTAGCCGTGGCCGCGGGCGGACTCGGTCAGGTCGTAGCCGATCTCCACCCGGCCCTCCTCGTCCGGCGCGGAGTGGAAGCCCATGCCGCCGATCGCGCGGCCGTCCTCCCGGCGGACCAGGGCGAAGACGCCGAACTCCGGCCGGTGCACGCCCCCTTCGTACGCCTTCAGCAGGAAGCCGGCGGCCTCCCGGGTGCCCTCGTAGGGGCCGTCCTCGGTCCACTGGAAGCCGCCGTCGCCGCCGAGGCTCAGGTCGCGGGCCTCGGCGGGGCGGATGCCGACGAGGTCGAGGCGGTCGGCGGGGACGACGAGGTTGTTGTACCAGTGCCACTCGGTGACCGGGGCGCGGCCGGGCAGCTCGCCGCGGCCGGTGGCCCACAGCAGGGTCTCCCAGGGCGTCGGACCGGGCTGGACGTGCGGGAAGAGCAGCGCCAGGACGGACTCGGCCAGTGCGTCGGAGGGCCGGTAGGGGACTTCCAGCCCCTTCGCCATGTCGTGCGTGTGGAGCAGTACTTCGGCGATGCCCATCGCGGCGGAGCCGACACGGTCCGCGCTGCGGAAGGGGAACGGGTGGAAGGCGCGGACCGCGCGCGGGGTGGTCCGGACGGTGGCGGCGAGCAGGGCGCCGGTCGTCTCGATCACGTGCAGCAGACCGGAGTTGTCGGTGCCGTCGTCGAGCTTCAGCTCGAAGGGCACGTACGCGTCCCGGGCGCGCCCGGCCAGGTTGGCGGCGTACGCGACGAGATCGTCGGCGACATGGACCGCCGTCTCGTGGCAGTTCCAGTCCAGGTCTCCCGCCTTCACCTCCGTCCAGTCCCGTGCCACCGTCGGCCGCAGCGCCGCGATACAGCCCGCGACGGCCTCTTCTATCTGATCCCCGCCCATTTCGCGCATGAGGCGCACCCTAGGACGCCGGATCCTCCGCGGTCGACAGCATTTCCAGCTCGGCGGCGAGGTTGTAGCGCGCGGTCGGCTCCCATGCCGCCCGGCCGTGCGGGGTTCTGAAGAGCCGTGGCAGGTCGAGCAGTTGGCGGAGGATCGCGGAACGGCCGTCGCGGAAGGCGTCGTTCGGGACGAAGTGGTACTCCTCGCGTACCTCGGCGGTGTAGGCGGCGTACGCGGCGGGCGGGGCGGCGAGGATCGCCAGGTCGGCGTCGCACAGGACCTCGCCGTTGCGGTCGCCGGGGGCCGGGTCGTGGGTGACGGTGAGCCGGACCAGGCGGGCGACCTCGGCGGTCCCGGCCTCGGAGACCCCGGCCTCGGGGAGGGCGCGTTCGGCGAGACGGGCCGAGCGCTCCTCGTTCGTCGACCGCTCCGGCAGATACACCGCGTCGTGGAACCAGGCGGCGAGCCGCACCAGATCGGGGTCGTCCGCGTACTCCGCCAGTACGTCGACGTGGTCGAGGACCGCCGTGAGGTGGGCCAGGGTGTGGTACCGGCGCCGGGGCTCCTGCCAGCGGCGCAACAGCTCGTCGGCGTACGGGTCGGTGTCGGGGTGGCAGGTGTCTTCGTCCCGCGCCATCCGCACGGCGCGCCGCCAGCGGACGCGCAGTTCCTGGAGATCGGCCATGCGCCCATTCTCCCGCGCGCCACTGACATGCCCCTAGCGTGGACGGCATGACTGCTGCCGACGACGTACGTGATCCCACGCTGCCCGGACGTCTGCTCGCCGTCGAGCGTGACGTGCTGCTTCCGCTCCTGCGCGCCCGGCCGGACGCGGACTTCGCGCTGCCGGCCGCCGCGTGTCCGGGGTGGACGGTGCGCGATGTGCTCGCACACTGTTCGGCCGCGCTGCTCCGGGTGGTGGAGGGCCGCTTCGAGAAGGGGGTGTTCTCGCCCGAGTCGAACGACCGGGACATCGCCGACCGCGCCGACTGGACGAACGCCCGGGTCCTGGACGAACTGGAGCGCGGGATGACCGAGGCCGGGGAGGTGATCGCGGGGCGGGCCGACGGGGCCTGGGACGGGATTGCTTTTGGAGAGTGGGTGCACGCCGGTGACGTCCGTGACTCGCTCGGCGAGCCCGGGGCCTACACCGGCGCGGGCCGGCCGTACGCGCTCTCGCTGCTGGCCCGGGTCACCCGGGAGCGGGGGCGGCTGCGGTTGCAGGCCGACCTGGACGACGTGGACGAGCCGCTGCACCTGGGAGCGAGGAGCGGGACGCGGACACCGGCCCGTTTCATCGGCGACTCGGCGACGCTCGTACGGCTGTACACGGGACGGGCGGTCGACGGGGCGGCGTACGAGCTGACGGGGGCGGCCGTGGAGGAGCTGAATCTGTACGGGTGAGGGGCTGAATCTGTTCGGGTGAGCGGCCGGGGGTGGTCTCGCGGCCGTATACGGACCCCACGTACCCTTGGATTGGACTAGACCTCCTGCGGTCGGCCGGTCAGCCCTGCGGATCGGCCGGCCGCGCCAGGGGTACACGGGGAACACCACGGAAGGGGCCCTATGAGCACGCGTGCAGTCCTGGAGGTGATCGCCCTCGACGCCGAGGACGCGGTCGCCGCCCAGGCCGGAGGCGCGGACCGCCTCGAACTGGTCACCGACATGGCGGCCGACGGGCTGACCCCGTCGCCCCGGACGTTCACCGCGATCCGGGCCGCCGTCGACATCGACCTGCGCGTGATGCTGCGGCCGGCGGACGGGTTCGCGGCGGGGGACGTCGACCGCCTGGTCGGGGTGGCCGCGCAGCTGCGGGCGGCGGGGGCCGACCAGTTCGTGCTCGGGTTCCTCGGCGCGCACGGGGACGTGGACCTGGCGGCCGTGGAGCGTGTGGCGGCCGAGCTGGCGGGCTGCCGCTGGACCTTCCACCGGGCCATCGACCGCGCCGCCGACCGCGACGCGCTGCGCAAGCAACTCGCCGACCTTCCGGGCCTCGACACCTACCTCACCGCGGGCGCGGCGACGGGCGTGGACGAGGGGCTGCCCACCCTGCTGGCCGAGGCGCGGCGCCGCGGCGAGCCGGGGTACGGGCAGACGCTTCTGGTGGGAGGAGGTCTGCGGCTCGACCATGTGCCGGCGCTGCGGGCGGCGGGGATCGACGCGTTCCACATCGGCGGCGCGGCGCGGCCGGGCGGCTGGGACCGGCCGGTCTCGACGCCGGCCGTACGGGAGTGGCGGCGGGTGCTGGACGAAGGGTAGGCGCCTTCGGGAGGTTCCCCGCGTTCATTTTAGTGAACGCGGGGTTTTTCTTATCGGCATGGCCTGTTATATTGAACGCATGGTTCACTCAAACGACTTCTGGGGCCGTTGATGGGCCCGCAGTCCGGGACGGGGCGGCAGCCGGTGAGCAGCACCGCGGCCGCGGTCGGCGCGAAGATCCGCCTGCGCCGTCAGCAGCGCGGCATGAGCGCGGCCGAGATGGCCCGCCGCGCCGGACTGAGCAAGGCCACCCTGTCCCAGCTGGAGGCCGGCCGGGGCAACCCGACCATCGACACCCTGGACGCCATCGCGATCGCGCTGCGCATCCCGATCGCGGACCTGCTCGCACGTGACGCCGACACCGGCCCGGTCTACCGGGCGGGCACGGAAGCCGAACCCGGCGAGGTCACCCGCGAGCTGCTGCGCCGCATCAGCAGCGGCAACAGCCTGGAGATCTGGCGGCTGCGCATCCGGCCCGAGACCGAACTGGCCGGTGTCCCGCACGCCACCGGGACGATCGAGCACCTGATCGTCGCCACCGGTCACGTCACCGCCGGACCGGTCGACGCCCCGCACGACCTCGGCCCCGGCGACATGCTCGCCTTCGCCGGCGATGCCCCGCACTTCTACCGCACCGGCGCCGAGGCGGTGGACATCACCGTCGTCTTCGCCTCCCCCATCAGCGCCTGAGAACGGGAACACCCCTCATGAGCACCGTCACCACCACCCCGTCCGGCCTGTCCTTCATCAGCGACAACATGGCCGGCGCCTCCCCCCGCATAGCCGCCGCCGTCGCCGAAGCCGCCGCGGGTCAGGTCCTGCCGTACGGCAACGACCCCTTCACCGAGCGCGCCCGCGGCAGGCTCGCCGAGATCTTCGAACGGGACGTCGACGTCTTCCCCGTCTCCACCGGATCCGCCGCCAACGGCCTCGCCCTGGCCGCCCTCACCCCGCCGTGGGGCAGCGTCCTCGCCCACCAGGACAGCCACATCCACCACGACGAATGCGGGGCACCCGAGTTCTTCACCGGCGGCGCCAAGCTCGTCGGACTCCCCGGCCTCGACAGCAAGATCGACCCCGAGGCGCTCCAGGCCGCGGTGCGCCGCCGCGCCGGCGACGTCCACACCGTGCAGCCGTCCGTGGTGAGCATCAGCCAGGCCACCGAGAGCGGCAGCGTCCACACCGTCGAGGAGATCCGCCGGCTCTCCTCGATCGCCAAGGACGGGGGACTGCGCGTTCACATGGACGGCACCCGCTTCGCCAACGCCCTGGTCCACCTCGACGCCACCCCCGCCGAGATGACCTGGAAGGCGGGGGTCGACGTGCTGTCCTTCGGCGCCACCAAGAACGGCGCGATGACCGCCGACGCCATCGTCTGCTTCGACCCCGCCCTCGCCACGGAGCTGGCCTTCCGGGCCAAGCGCGGCGGTCAGCTCACCTCCAAGATGCGCTTCCAGACGGCCCAGCTCGACGCCTACCTCACCGACGGCCTGTGGCTGGACAACGCCCGCCGGGCCAACGCCATGGCCACCCGTCTCGGTGCCGGCCTCAAGGCCATCCCCGGCGTCGGCCTGCTGGCCGCCCCGCAGGCCAACATCCTCTTCTGCCGCCTGCCCCAGCACGTCACCGACGGTCTCCTCGCCGAGGGCTACGCCTTCTACCACGACCGCTGGGAGCCGGGCATCGTCCGCTTCGTCACCGCCTTCTCCCACCAGACCGACGACATCGACCAGCTCCTCGACGCGGTCCACCGCCACAGCGCCTGAACCCACGAGGGCGTCGAGGACCAGGCCGAGCACGCCGAACCGGCCCTCTACGCCCTCGCGTCACGCCTGCCGGACGATGCCGCTCCACCGGGTCGCCCACCTCGTGTCGCGACCGTCTGCGTCAGGTCAGCTGGGTCGGGAGCGGGGTCGTGTGCGTCACGATCAGGCCGGAGACGGCCCGGGTGAGGGATGAGGTGGGTCAAGGGTGGGCGCAAGGGGGGTCGTAGGCCTGATCGGGGACGTACCTGTGCCATAGCTCGGGGGTCAGCAGGTTTCCGGTGGAACGGCAGATGTAGTCGATAGCTGCCGGGGCGGTCAGGGGCATGATGCGTACGGTGGAGTCACCGTTGCCGATGAAGAGGCGGCTGTCGTCGCGGGAGAGCGCGATCGTGTTCACGTAGTCGAAGATGCCGGTCACCGGCTCTCCGTGGGGCCGCGCGTCCGCCCGGTCCCGGGGGATGTCCCACAGCCGGACCGTGAGGTCGGAACTGCCACTGCTGAACAGTCTGTGACCGTCCTGACTGAAGGTCAGGTCCGAAACGGGGCCCGCGTGACCCGTCAGGGGGTTACCCAGTTGCTGGGGGCGAGCGGGGTCGGCGAGGTCCCACAAGCGGATCTCGGTGTCATCGCCGGAGGTCGCGAGTGTGCGGCTGTCCGGGCTGAAGGCAACTGAGTTGACTGCTTCTTGGCTGGCTGTCAGGTGTTTGGCCAGGACGTGGGGGCGTGTGGGGTCGGTGATGTCCCAGAGGCGGAGGTCGCCGTAGTCCGTCGCGGCGACGAGTGTGCGTCGGTCCGGGCTGATGGCCACCTGGGTGACCTGTTTGGCGCCGCCCATGTCCAGCGGCCGGCCGAGAGGTTTCGGGCGTGATGGATCGGAGACGTTCCACAGGACGATCGTTCCGTTTTGGTTGCCGCCCGCCAACGTATTCCCGTCGGGAGCGAACGCGACGCTTTGGAAGTCTCCTCGGGCGCGCGGTGCGTCGCCCAGGAGCCTGGGTTTGGCCGGTTCGGTGACGTCCCACAGCTGCACCTCAGGTCCGGTCGAGACGGCCAGTTCCCTACCGCCGGGCCTGAAGGCGACGGTGCCGTAGCTGGGCTTGGCGCCTCGGATCGATGCGCTGACCAGGCGGGGATGGGCCGGGTCGCTGACATCCCAGAGACGTACGGTGCCGTCATCCGCACCCGAGGCCAGCAGATGCCCGTCACGGCTCATGGTCAGTGCCTCTACGGCATCCGTGTGTCCGGTGAGGATCGTGCGCGGGATCGTCCACAGCCGGACGGTGCGGTCGGTGCCGGCGGTGGCCAGCGTGGTGCCGGTGGGGTCGAAGGCCAGTGCTATCACACGTCCGGTATGGCCCTTCGTGGCTGGCGTGAGACTCCGCTGGTCCTTCGGGGACGTCACGTTCTTAAGCCAGACGGTGGTGTCATCGCTGCCGAAGGCCATGAGGTTTCCCCGGGGGGAGAACGCCACCGCGTTGACGATGTCCTCGGTGGTCGGAGAGTCCAGCGGGGAGGGCTTTGCGGGGTTCGTGACGTCCCACAGATGGGCTGTCCCGTCGGTACCGGCGGCGGCCAGCGTCCGGCTGTTCGGACTGAAGGCGACTGACTGGACGCTGCCCCGGGTTCCGGCTTCGGTGATGGGAGCTGGAACCTTGCCGACGGCCGCCGGATGCCGCGGGTCCGTAACGCGCCACAGGCGTATCGTCCCATCGCTCCCGCCGCACGCCAGCAGCTTGCCGTCCCGGCTCAAGGCGACCCCGTACACCTCGCCGACGGCACCGGTGAGCGGCTTTGCGAGGCGCTTCGGGGTTCGGGGTTCGGTGACGTCCCACAGGTGGACACGACCGTCCTCACCCCCTGTCGCCAGGGAGTGTCCGTCGGGGCTCATGGCGAGTGTGTACAGCTCACCGCCGCCGACCTTGACCGGGTCACCGATGGTGGTGGGGTGGAGGGGCTCCCGTATGTCCCACAGACGGATGGCACCGTCCTCGCCGGCTGCGGCGAGGAAGCGTCCGTCGGGGTTGAAGACCAGTCCCCATACGCTCTTCTTGAAGTCATGCAGCGGATCGCCCAGTGCGGCTGGGTGGCCCCTGCGGGCGGTGTTCCACAGCCGGATCACGCCTTTGGCGTCTCCGCTGGCCAGCAGGCGCCCGTCCGGGCTGAACTCCACGGCGTCCACGTCGCCCTCATGGCCGGTCAGCATCGTGGAAAGGGGCACGTTCTGGTCGCTGAGAAGGTCGCTCTCGGTCGACTCGGTCGGCTTCATGCGGTGTGCCACCAGGTCCAGCTGGGCGGCGAGCGAGGCGTCCCTCGTGCGTACTTGGTCCGCGTTGGCCCCGACCTCACTCAGGATCTTGGTCCTGCGTTCGCGCTCCGCCGTGTTGCTCTGCAGGAGCGCGATGGCGCCCGTCACCGCCACCAGCACGGCCAGCACGCTCAGGCAGGCGACAACCCCCTGCCGGATCCGGCGGGAGCGGTCCCGATGTCGTACCGAAGCGGCCAGGAACCCGGACGCGACCGGACCGAGCCCGCCCGCACCCCCGTCGGCGTCCTCACCGTCGGCCCCCGCCAAGCCCCGGGCCTCCTCCAGCCGGCCACCCCGATACAGCATTCCCGGATCCTGTCCGGCCTCCTGCCACGCGACCGCCGCGTCCTCCAATCGCTGCCGGGCCATGTAGTGGACGCGGTGCTCCCTGATCCACTCCCGTAGCCGCGGCCAGGCCCGCAGCAGCACCTCGTGGGTGATGGTGACCGTGTCCTGCTCCCGGGTCAGCAGCCGGCCCTTGGTGAACTTCTCTATGACCTGGGCCGCCTCCCCGGGGCGTGTGCAGTGGTTCACGAGTTCGTCGTACGGCACCGGACGCCGCGTGTCCTTGGTTCCGCTGCCGCCGAACTTGATCAGGCGCAGGAACACGGACTGCGCGGTCTGCCGGGCAGCGGGATCCAGCCGGTCGAACCAACTGTCCGCCTCCGCGGTCACGCTGTTCGCGATACCGCCGGTCGCCTCGTAGCCGTCGACGGTGAGGACATGGCCCGCGCGGCGCATCCAGGTGGCCCGCAGGGCGTGGGCGAGCAGGGGCAGCCGACCGATCTCGTAGGCACCGGTGTCGTCCGCTCCGTCTTCTGTTCCGTCTTCTGTCGCGCCCAGGTCGCGCAGCAGTACCGGCACCAGTCCGGGTTCGACGTCCAGCCCGACCGCGCGGGCGGGATACAGGATCGCCTCCCGTACGCCGGTCCGGGACAGCGGCCCCACCATCACCTGGTTGCGCTCCACCGCGTTCCGGAGGCCAGGGTGGGCCGCGCACTTGGAGTAGAAGTCCGAGCGCAGACCGAAGACGACCAGGCCGGGTGGGGGCTCGCTGCCCGGACCGGCTTCCGCGATGCCCAGGACCGCGTCGAGGAAGTCCCGCCGCTCCTGCTTGTCGGGGCACAGCGTGAACAGTTCCTCCAGCTGGTCGACGACCAGGACCAGCCGGCGCTCCCCGGGGCCCTGCGCGAGTGCTCGGCGCAGTCGGTCCGGCCGCAGGGCAGGAGAACCGTCCGAACCGCTGCCCATGACCTCCCACAGATGGGTGCCGAGAGCCTCCATGGGATTTGGCGTCGGGGTCAGCCACACCTGCGGCCAACGTGTCGAACCCGGCAGCGCTCCCCGTGCCAGCCCGGCCAGGACCCCCGCCCTCAGCAGCGAGGACTTCCCGGCACCGGACGGGGCGACGACCACCAGTGCACCGCCCACCGCCAGGCAGGTGTCCAGCCGGACCAGCAGCTTGGCCACCAGCTCGTCCCGGCCGAAGAACCACTGCGCCTGGTCGGTCCCGAACGCGGTCAGGCCGGGATACGGGCACTCGTCGGAGACCGAGCCGGTGAGCACCCGGTGCGCTTCGCGCACCCCGTCCTCGTAGTGCACATGCAGATCCCGCTCGGAGACGTACAGGTCCCGGTGGGCCTGGTAGATCCTGGCCCGGTCCGAGGCGTGCGCCTGCAGGCGGATCTGCTCACCGCGCCGCATCTCCTCGCTGCGGACAGGGGGTCCGCCGAAGCCGCGTGCGGGGGGTCCGCCGGCGGGAGTCATGGCTCGTGGATGTGCTGGTCACGCCCGGCGATGAAGACCCGGGCGTTTCCGGACGCCTCGGCGTGGACCTCCTGGGTCCCGGCGCGGTTGCCGGTGTCCTGGTGCACGTGTTCGCGGTGCACCTGCGGGGCGATGTCCCGCTCCATCAGCCGGCGCAGCTCGTCCGCCAGCTCGCGGTTCTCCCCCAGCAGCTCGGCCAGCCGGTCCTCCCAGGCCGCGACCAGCTCCGACTCCGCGTCCGTGTCCCGTTCCCGGCGGGCTGCCACTGCTCGGTCCCGGGACTGCTGCAGTTCCGCGTCCACGCTGTCGGCCTGCTGTGGACAGATGCGGCGCCACCAGCTGACGAGGGCCGTGTGCACGTCCTGCCAGGCGTCGGTGACCATCGCGCCCACCAAGGCCGTGGCCGCCGACGCTACGATCGGATCCATCGCCACCAACCCCGTAAAATTCCCCTATATAGGAATAAGGTACCCACTTTGGGGTGCGGTGTCGCATCAACGCGGTGGCGGCCAGGGCGTTTTGGTTGAACCGTGAAAGACAGGATCAGGTCAGTTGCGGCGGCAGCGCGGCCGAGTGGGTGACGATCAGGCCGGACACCGCTCGGGTCAGCGCCACGTACAGCCGCCGCAGGCCGGTGCGTTCGTCGGGTTCGCCGTCGACCACGGCCTGGGGCTCGTCGAGGACCACGTAGTCGTACTCAAGGCCTTTGGCGAGTGATGCCGGGACGAGGGTGAGACGGGTCTCGGCCGTGGTCTCCTCTCCCGGGTTCAGGAAGCCGATCCCGGCTGCGGTGAGCGCCTCGGCCAGCGCGGGGACGCGCGCGTCCGCCGCGATCAGGCCCGTCGACCCTTCGTTGCGCAGCAACTCCTGGCACGCAATGACGACTTCGGCAGTGTTCTCGATCGTGCGGACCTCGAAGAATCCCGGGTTCTCACGGACCGACGCCACCGGGGTGAGGCCCGGCGCGATGTGCGGGAGGAGCCGGGAGGCGTAGGTGATGACGTCCGTCGGGACGCGGAAACCGGCCGTCAGTTCCTCGATCACGCCGTCCGACTTGCCGAGGTGGGACAGGGCCTCGTCCCAACTCCGGGTCGCCCAGGGCGTGGTGCCCTGCGCCAGGTCGCCGAGGACGGTGGCCGAGCCGGTGGTGCAGCGGCGGCCGACCGCGCGGTACTGCATGGGCGACAGGTCCTGCGCCTCGTCCAGGACCACATGGCCGAGGGAGTGCGTCCGCTGGACGAGATCCGTCGTCTCGTCGATCAGCACGGCGTCCGCGGGCGACCACTTGGCCGCCTTGACGCTGCGCACCGGCTTCGCCCAGACGATCGTCTTCTGCTCGTCGTCGCTGAGGATCCCCTCCGCGTGCGAGGCGAGGAAGTCCGCGTCCGTGAGCAGGCGCAGCACGAGTTTCGCCGGGTCGACCGGCGGCCACACCTGCTTGACGGCCGCCTTCACCGCCGCGTTGCGGGCCACCGAGTCCTGCACGCGGTCGTCGGGGGCCTCGCCCGAGCGCTCCATCTGGACCAGCACGGCGTGTGCGATGCGCTGCGGCAGGGCCTCGCGCGCCGCGCCGTACCGGATGCCGCGGTCCAGCAACTCCCTGACGATGACCTCCAGTTCGTGCGCCGGGACACGCCAGCGCCGGGAGCCGCGGACCACCATGACCGGTTCGGTGGGCATCGTGACGTGCGCCTGGACGGCCCTGCGCAGCACCTCCGCCATCCGGGCGTCGCCCTTGATGACGGCGGCGGGCGCGGTGTCGGTGCCGCGCACCTCGACGCCGTTCGCCACCAGGTCGTCCACCGTCGCCTGCTGCACCGTCAGCTCGCCCAGCGCCGGGAGCACCTGCTCGATGTAGTGGAGGAAGGAGCGGTTCGGGCCGATGACCAGGGTGCCGGTGCGGGCCAGCCGCTCGCGGTGGGCGTACAGGAGATACGCGACCCGGTGCAGGCCGACGGCGGTCTTGCCGGTCCCCGGGCCGCCCTGCACGCACACCGTGCCGCCCAGTCCGCTGCGGACGATCTCGTCCTGCTCGGGCTGGATGGTCGCGACGATGTCGCGCATCGGGCCGACGCGCGGACGCTCGATCTCCTGCTGGAGCAGCTTGCTGGTCCGGGCGGCCTCGGCCGGGTCGGACAGGTGCTCGTCCTCGTACGCCGTGATGTCGCCCCGGGTGTACCCGAAGCGGCGGCGCAGTGCGACGTCCATCGGGTCCTTCTTGGACGCGCGGTAGAACGGCTGCGAGACCGGTGCCCGCCAGTCGATGACCATCGGGTCGCCGTCGTGGTCGTGGACGTGCCGGCGCCCGATGTAGAAGCGCTCGCCGTACGCGCCCTCGGCCTGGTCGGCGCCGGGGGCGTGCAGGTAGTCGAGGCGGCCGAAGAACAGCGGGGTGTCGCTGAGGTCGGCCAGCGCCTTGATGCGTTCCTCGATCTGGCGGGCGAGCACCTCGGCGTTGACCCAGTTCGCGGTGACGTCACTGATGTCCAGCGACTCGACGTCCTTCCGCATGGCCCGCAGAGCGGACCGGGAGCCGGCGAGGTGGGCGCGCTCGCGGGAGAGGGGGTCGGTGGCGGGTTCGGTGCGTGGATCGGCTCCGCGGCCGGCGGGCGAGTCCGTGAGGGGGTCGTGGGCGGGCATGGACAAGGGGGTGCCTCCGAAGGCCTGCGAGTGGGTGGCGCTCAGGTGGTGAGTGGCGCACAGGTGGCGATCAGCCGACCGGTTTCCGTCCGGGCGGCGGCACTCCGGGGAAGGAGGCGGGCAAGAGCGGAGATTCTAGTGAGGCGGGGGCGGGGGAGGCCAATGGATTTCCCCCGGATGCGCCGAGGGGGGGTGGGGCGGGGCGCCGAGGAGGGGGGTGGCGTGTGCCGGGGAGGGGGACGTGGTGCCTGGCCGGGGGGCATGGGTGTGCCGGGAGGGGGGCGTGGGTGCGCCGGGGGGCGTGGTGCCGGGCAGGGGGCCTGGCCCGTGCGGCGGGGAGGGTGGGCGGCGGTCGTGTCTCCGGGGTGGGGGCCGGGTCCCCTAGGGGGTGTGTCCGTCGTGGGGTGGGGCGGAGGTAGGGGGTGGGGTCCATCGGCGGGTGGACTGGCGGAAGCCGGAAATTGGACCCGTGGACCGATGCCGTACTGGTGCCCGAAGTTCCACCATTGAGGCATGAGCGCAGCAACCATCCATCCAGTTCCCTCGGGTCCGCCGGGCGCCACCGCCCTGGACGGAGTCCCGCACTCCCAGCACCGTCTGGGCGACGCCCTGCGTGCCGTCAAGGTCTTCGTCGGCGCGGCGTTCAGCGTCGTCATACTCGGCGAATACGGCGAGGAAGCAGGCATACGCCGTAAGTGACGGCATAGTGTCACCTCCGTGCCGAACCGGACGGTGACGTCATACCCCCTGCCCTCCCTCTCCCTCTCCCGTTCCCTCTCTCTCCTGGCAGTCTCCCTTTCCTCCTTCGCCGCCCTCTGCGTCCTGCTGCACGCCCCGATGGCCGATCTGCTGGTCTACCGGGCCGAGGGCGAGGCCGTGGTCCACGGCAGTGACCTGTACGGCTTCACGGTCACCGAGTGGCGGCTGCCGGCGACGTACCCGCCCTTCGCGGCGGTCCTGTTCGTCCCGACGACCTGGATCCCCGTCCCGGCCCTCAAGGCGGCATTCCTCGCGGGCAACGCGCTCCTGCTCGCCTGTCTCGTCGCCCTCTCCGCCCGCCTGGCCGGCCGCACGGCACCCCTCCCCGTGCTGTGCACGGCCACCGCCCTGTCCCTCTGGCTGGAGCCGGTCTTCCAGACTCTGCTCTTCGGCCAGATCAACCTGGCGATCGCCTGCCTGGTCCTGTGGGACCTCACCCGCCCGCCCGGCGCCCGCGCCAAGGGCCTGGTCCTGGGCATCGCGGCGGGCGTCAAACTCACCCCGGCGATCTTCATCGCCTACCTGCTGCTCACCGCACGCAGAAAGGAGGCAGGCGTTGCGACGGCGTCCTTCGCCGGTACGGCACTGCTCGGTGCCCTGTTCCTGCCCGCGGCGACCGTGGACTTCTGGACGCGGCGCCTGTTCGAGACCGGCCGGGTCGGCAAGGCCTGGATCGTCGACAACCAGTCGCTCCAGGGCCTGATCGCCAGGGTGACGGGCGCGCAGGCACCAGGCCTGGCCTGGGTGCTCCCGGCGACCGTGCTCGCGGCGACGGGCCTGTGGCTGGCGACCCGCGCCCACCGCGCCCGTCGCACCGACCGCACCGACCGCACGCACCGCGCCGCCGGCGACCGGTGGGGCATCCTGCTGACCGCGTTCACGGCCCTGCTGATCAGCCCGATCAGCTGGTCCCATCACTGGGTGTGGTGCGTCCCGCTGCTGGCGGTGCTCCTGGCGGAGACCCGCACGGCCCTCGCGCTCACCGCCGCCGCACTCTTCACCGCCCGCACGATGTGGCTGCTGCCGCACGAGGGCGACCGGGACCTGCACCTCCCGTGGTGGCAGCAGCCGTTCGCGGCGCCGTACCCGCTGCTGGGGCTGGCGCTGCTGGCGGGCGCGGCCGCAGCCCTGCGACGGCACAGCCGCGCCCTGCCGGAAACTCAGCCTTCCGTGCCCTCCACGCCCTCGGCGCCCCCGGAGCCCTCCGTGCCTTCGGCGAGGAGCTCGTCCGCGTCCACGATGCGGTAGGCATAGCCCTGCTCCGCCAGGAACCGCTGCCGGTGGGCGGCGAAGTCCTGGTCGATCGTGTCGCGGGCGACGACGGAGTAGAAGTGGGCCTTGTGGCCGTCGGCCTTGGGGCGGAGCACCCGGCCGAGGCGCTGGGCCTCCTCCTGTCGGGAGCCGAAGGTGCCCGACACCTGGATGGCGACCGTCGCCTCCGGCAGGTCGATGGAGAAGTTGGCGACCTTCGACACCACCAGCACGCTGATCTCGCCCTGGCGGAAGGCCTCGAAGAGCTTCTCGCGCTGGGCGTTGGAGGTCTCGCCCTTGATGACGGGGGCGTTCAGGTGCTCGCCCAGCTCGTCGAGCTGGTCGATGTACTGGCCGATGACAAGGATCTGCTGGCCCGCGAAGCGGCGCACGATCGCCTCCGTGACCTTCCGCTTGGTCGCGGTGGTCGCACAGAAGCGGTACTTCTCCTCGGTCTCGGCGGTGGCGTAGGCGAGCCGCTCCGAGTCCGTGAGGTTCACCCGCACCTCGACACAGTCGGCGGGCGCGATGTAGCCCTGCGCCTCGATCTCCTTCCACGGGGCGTCGAAGCGCTTGGGCCCGATGAGAGAGAACACGTCCGATTCCCGGCCGTCCTCGCGCACGAGGGTGGCCGTCAGCCCCAGCCGCCGGCGCGCCTGCAGATCGGCGGTGAACTTGAAGACAGGAGCCGGCAGCAGATGGACCTCGTCGTAGACGATCAGACCCCAGTCCCGGGAGTCGAAGAGTTCGAGGTGCGGGTAGACGCCCTTCCGCCTGGTCGTGAGCACCTGGTACGTGGCGATCGTGACGGGCCGGATCTCCTTCCGCGTCCCGCTGTACTCCCCGATCTCGTCCTCGGTGAGACTCGTCCGCTTCACCAGCTCGTGCTTCCACTGCCGTGCGGAGACGGTGTTGGTGACGAGGATCAGGGTCGTCGACTTGGCCTGTGCCATGGACCCGGCACCGACCAGCGTCTTGCCCGCCCCACAGGGCAGCACGACGACACCGCTCCCGCCGTGCCAGAAGTTCTCCACGGCCTGCTTCTGGTACGGCCGCAGCGCCCAGCCGTCCTCGGCGAGCTCGATCGGGTGCGCCTCGCCGTCCACGTATCCGGCGAGGTCCTCGGCGGGCCAGCCCAGCTTCAGCAGCGTCTGCTTGATCTGCCCGCGCTCGGAGGGGTGCACGGCCACGGTGTCGGGGTCGATCCGGGCGCCGACCAGCGGGATGATCCGCTTGGAGCGCAGGATCTCCTCCAGGACCGGCCGGTCGGTGGTGGTGAGCACCAGCCCGTGCGCCGGGTGCTTGGAGAGGGTCAGCCGGCCGTAGCGGTCCATCGTCTCGGCGATGTCGACCAGCAGCGCGTGCGGCACCGGGTAGCGGCTGTACTCCACCAGCGCGTCCACGACCTGCTCGGCGTCGTGTCCGGCCGCCCGCGCGTTCCACAGCCCCAGCGGGGTCACCCGGTAGGTGTGGATGTGCTCCGGCGCGCGCTCCAGCTCGGCGAAGGGCGCGATCGCCCGACGGCAGTCGTCGGCCCGCTCATGGTCGACTTCCAGGAGCAGCGTCTTGTCGGACTGGACGATCAACGGACCATTCACGCGCGGCACCCTTTCCCTTTCGGCTCATGCGGCCATCGCCATGGCGGCCATCGTCATGGGCCAAAGTTCCAGTGTGCCTCATGGGTGAGCGATCACCTCCGCCGATCGACGCGATGTACACCGTCCCTGCCCGGCTTTTGGGGGTGTCTGATCGTCCCGTGCAACCTTGAGCCCGTTTCGGGTGTCATGTCCCGGGGGAGCCGCGCAAGGCGTGTGGCTCGGGGAGGAGGGGTGGGGTGACGTCCGTACGTATCTGGGGGGTAGGCGCCGGGGCGGTGGCGGTGCTGGTGGTGACGGCGGTGTGGGCGCAGGGGTCGGCCGGTGTGGACGCAGGTCTGTGGGCCGGGGTGCGCCCCGCGATAGAGGCCCGGCTCGTGGTGCAGGCCGCCGGCACCGGGGCCGGGGAGAGCGAGCCCGCGCTCAGGTCGCGGTGGTTCTGCCGGGCGGAGGCCCTGGACCTGGCGGAGAGCGGGGGCCAGGTACGGGCCGGGGTCAACACCCTGTGCCTGGAGTACGGCGAGCGCGCCGGAGCCCTGGTGGAGTGCGGCGGTGCGCAGATACCGCAGGTGGTCCGGCTGGAGCGGGACCCGGCGCACGGCGGCTACCGCGTCCTCTCCGAGGAGGAGCCGCCGGACGGCGAGGGCTACGGCACGTGGACGGCCGGCCACTTCAGCCGCTACGCCGAGTCCCGCCTCGACGAGGAGATGGAGTCCAGCGGACTGGAGACCGTGGCCCGCACCCACTTCGCCCTGCCGGCGGACGCACCGGTGCGGTACTGCTGAGCGCTTCGCGGCGAGCGCCGTGACGGGCCGTCGTTCGGCTGCGGCACCGTCGTGGCCGGTCGCTCGCACCCCGCGGCGGAGCCGCCCGGTGGCCCCGCGCCCCTTCGCGGCGCTGCCGAACCGCGGCCGACCCTTCGCGGCGCTGCCGAATCCCGGCCGACTTCGCTCGTCCCGCCAGACCCGCCAGACCCGCCCAGCCACCCGCACCGCTAGTCCTCCGCGAGTTCCGCCACTCCCGTCACCCGGTGCAGGGGGTAGGTGCGTACTTCGTCGGCCGTGTGGTCGTACGCCGTGACGAAGCCGCCCTCGACGCGGATCGGGGCGATGACGCGCTGGCTGGCGGTGCCTTCGGCGTTGACGTAGCCGATCCACAGGGTGCCGCCGGTGAGGACGGCGGCCTGCATGGTGGCGAGGGTCTCGGCGGGGGTGGTGCGCGGGAGTTCGCCGCCCTGGACGGCGGTGCCGGCGGGCTTGCGCGGGGTGGTGGCGGCCAGGTCGCCGGCGCGGATCGCCCGGATCGCGGCGGTCAGGAGGGTGCCGTCCGGCGGCGGCGGGCCGTCCGGGACCGGCTCGGGGGCCGTGCGCGGCGGGGTGCGGTGGGCGTGGGCGCGGGTGATCAGGACGTCGCCCTCGGCGGACTCGGCGGCGGGCGCGTAGCCCATCGCGCGCAGGCCCTCCAGGAGGGTGGCCGGGTCGGCCTGGGTGGCGAGCACGGTCGGGGCCAGGCGGCGCAGGCGCAGGGCGGCGGCCCGCTTGTCGGCCATGATCTCGTTCAGGACGGTGTCGTCGTCGCAGCGGACGTACGCCGAGGCCGCCCCCACCCGCAGATGGCCGTGCTTGCGGGCCACGTCGTCGATCAGGTAGGCGAGCGGCTGCGGGACCGGTGTGCGGGAGTGGGTGCCGAGGAAGGCGTGCAGGTCGGTGGCGGTACGGCCGGCGTCCAAGGCGCGGCGGACCGAGGCGGGCGTGAAGCGGTAGACGGTGGCGCCGCCCTTGGACTCGACGTCGGCGAGTACGCCCAGGGCGTCGGCGAGCGGGCGTTGCAGCGGGCCGGGGGCGACCGCCGTCAGGTCGGCCTGGAGCAGGACGTGGTCGAGGGGCGCGGGCAGCAGCGGGGCCAGGAGACGGCCGGCGGCCGCGGCGGCGACGGCCTGCTCGGGCGGGGAGAGGGGTTCGAGGACGGCGGCGGGACGGTGGTGGTGCACGGGGAGCTTGTCGCCGGGCCCGGTGGCCTCCTGCCCCTTGTCCGCCGAGGGCTCCAGCGGTGGCGCCCCGAGGAGCGCCCTGCCGTGCGCCGACAGCGCCCCGCGTCCCGTCACGCCCAGCAGCTCGGCCTCCGACAGGGTCCAGCGGGCCAGGCGGCCGCGCAGGTCGTCGTCACGCTGCTGCGGGCCGCGCAGGGGGCGTTCCCAGCGCAGCCGGGCCAGTACCGAGGCGGCGGCCGGGGCGGTGCCCTCCGGGAGCCCCGCCAGCAGGGTCAGCACCCGGTGCCGTACCTCGGGGGCGGCCGAGCGGTCGAGGCCGGGGCCGAGCGCCGACAGCGCGCGGTCCTTGGCGTCCCGGCCGCCCACCAGCCCGGAGGCGCGGGTCGCCGTGAGCCAGGCCTGGGCGAGCTGGGCCCAGCGTTCGGCCGGGGGGCGGTCCACCCACTCGTCGTAGGCGGGGGTGGCCGCGTAGCGTTCGTCGGCCTCGCCGTCGGAGGCGAGCAGCCCGGCCGCGTACGCCAGCTCGACCCAGAAGGCCGCGACGGGCTCGGGCAGGTCCAGGGCCACGGCCGTCCGCTTGAGGTCCCGGACGCTGAGCCCGCCGGCCCGCAGCACGGTGGGCCCGCCCTCGTCCCAGTCCTTCAGCAGCTCCTCGACGGTGGCGAGCGCGGTGTACGCCTGCCCGGCCGCCGTCGCGTCCACAACCTGTGGACGGTGCGTCGCCGTCGGCTCGACCGCGGGCGGCACCGGCTCCGGCTCGCGGTGCGCCCGGCCCTCGCGCAGGTGCAGGGCGACCTCGCGGGGGAGGACGACCGTGCCCGGCCCGGTCGGCAGCAGCAGGCCGCGGTCCAGGAGCCAGCGCAGATGGGCGGCCGGTTCCGGGGTGACCTGGCCGTACGGCGGTCCCCAGACCAGCCGGGAGAGCACCTCGCGGGACTCGGCGGGCGCGGCGGCGAGCAGCTTCGCCATCTTCTTGCGGTGGCCGAACAGCCGGCCGAGCGCGTCCGCCGCGGACACCGGGTCATGGGTCGAGGGCAGCCCGGCGGTGGTGACGATCTCCTGGATCCGGCCCGGCGACATGCCCGAGGTGGCCTCCCGCACGGTCGGGCCCAGCCCGGTCGGCGAGGGGTACTGCGGAGACGGGGCGAGCACCTCGCGCGTGGTCCGCACCAGTCGCAGCCGGTCGTCGTCGCCCCACACCAGCGCCTGGTCGCGGAGCGTGCCGAGGGCGCGCGGCAGGGCGGCGGCGACCAGCGGGTCCCCGCCGTCGCCGGCCATCAGGCCCAGCAGTTCCCCGTACGACGCCGGGTCGCCGGCCACCGCGAGCGCCTCCGCGGTCTGCAGGGCGAAGCGGTCCAGGCGTTCCAGGGCGCGCAGCACCGAGGCGCGGGTGCCGGCCCGGGTGGCCAGCTGGGTGAGGTCGGTGGGGACGGGGGTGATGAGGTCGGGGCGGGCGCGCAGCAGTACGGCCAGGGACGCGTCGTCCTTGGCGCGAAGCGCCTCCGCGAGGGAACGCGGCGGGGTGGCCGGGTTGCTCATCCGACCCACGGTAGCGGGTGCGGGGCGGGGACCGGGATCACCTGTCCCACGGCCTCTTCTGTGTACAGGGCAGCGACCGGGCGAACGGAACGTTTCGTAGATGTCCCCCACATGAACTTCAGCGGGAGGATCGCGGCAGTTCCGGCGACACTCGCCGCGCACTCGTCACCCTGGGCTCCCTGGCCGCCGCGTGAAGTCAACTGTGCGACCGGTCACGGGGATTCGGGAGGATGCGGTCGTGCGAGTGTTCGACGCCGAGCTCGATTTCAACAACGTCGTCGCGATCGTCAGCGTCGCGATCCCGGTGCTGGCGTTCTTCTGGGAGTTCGTCGTCATCCGCCGCAAGCGGCTCGGCTACCGGCTCCAGATGGACACCCTGGCCACGGACACCGCGCACGCGCCGAGCGCCGACGTGCTGGCGCGGATGCGGGACGACGGCCACGAACTGGTGGAGCCGTCGTTCGTGCTGGTGCGGATCGAGAACGCCGGCTGGCGGGAGATCGTCCCCGGCGACTATCTGACCCCGCCCGACGACAAGACCGGTATCCGGGTGATGTTCCGGGACCGCCGGGTCGTCGGCATGGCGGTGACCGAACTCAGCCAGCCCACCCTCCGGCACTTCTTCGTCACCACCCGGGACGGCACCACCCAGGAGACCGACGGCTTCGGGAAGGACTGGGAGGACGGCACCGGTGTCATCCGGCTGCCCAAGGTGACGCTGAACCCCGGCGCCCACTACAAGGTCCTCGCGGTGCTGGAGCGCCGGGGCGGCAGCCCGCACGCGCCCTTCCCGCAGCCGGAGTTCCAGGCCGCGGTCACCGGGGGCATGGACCACTCCTTCGCCTGGCTGCGCTGGCTGGCCCGGCTCAAGCTGGCCCACACCGAGAGCCACACCTTTGCCTCCGGGGCGGCGCTGGCCGGCATGGCCCTGCTGGCGGCGGCGGTCGTGCTCCAGGCCAGCCTGACCCTGTTCTTCCCCGCCAGGCCCGCGCCGCTGGACTGCGTCGGCGGCACCCTGCATCTGACGGGCTCGACCGCCTTCGAGCCGGCGGTGACGGCGGCGGCCGAGGAGTACACCCGGCTGTGCTCGGCCAAGGGCGCCCACATCCCCGTCGACGGCGGGGTGTTCCGCGGCAGCGGGGCGGGGCTCACCACGCTGGAGAAGGCCGGCAGGGACGCCGGGATCTCCGGCAACGAGGGGCTCGGCGACCACATCGCCTTCACCGACGGCCCGGCCGGCAAGGGCCACCCCGAGGATCTGCCCCGGCCGGTGGTCTACTCCCTGTTCACCCTCGTCGTGAACAAGGACGCGCACGTCAGCAACCTCTCCCTCCAGCAGATCCGCGACATCTACGCCAGGAACATCACCAACTGGTCCGTGGTGGGCGGCGCCGACCTCTCCATCCACCTCGTCAACCGCTACTCCGACTCCGGCACCCGCAACGCCCTCGAAGAACGCGTCCTCGCGGGCAAGCCGGTGCCGGGCGCCGCGAACGGCGACTGCGCGTCCCTGGACCCGGCCAGGCCCGGCGTCTGCGAGGTCGACAGCACCGACACCATGCTGGACACCACGGCCGCGCAGCGCGGCGCCCTCGGCTACAGCGAGGCGGCCGGCGTCACCTCCGCCGACCTGGTCAAACTGAACATCGGCGACATGCCGCCCACCCTCGAAGGCGTCGAGCACGGCACGTACCCGTACTGGCAGACCGAGTACGCCTACACCTTCGGCGAACCGCCCGCCGGCTCCATCGCCGCGGCCTTCCTGCGCTACCTCACCGACCAGGGCGGCAAGGACATCCTCCGCGAGTACGGCAACCGCCCCTGCTCGGAGACGCGTTACCCGCTGGTGTGCCGGCCGACGTGAACCGTGACCTGCGCTACCGTCGTTGCGACGGGTTATTCAAGGCAGCGGCCCCGGAGGGGACTTCGTGGGTATCGAGAGTGATCAGGTCGTCTACGAGTATCTGAGCCGCGTCGGGGACATCGCGCACCAGCGCCAGTTGTCGTCGTCCGACCGTATGCGGCTGGTGTCGGGGCTGCGCAACGAGATCGACCGGCACCGGGCGAAGGCGACCGTCGACAGTCCCGCCGCCGTGCGGCGCATCCTGGACCGGCTGGGCTCGCCCGACGAGGTCGTCGAGGCGGCCGGGGGTACGACGGAGACCGCACCGCCGCCGGCCGCGGTTCCCGCCCAGCGGGAGACCGGGGCGCCCGCCGGGGGCGAGAACCTGCGCCGCGTCGTACCGCGTCCGCGGCCCGCCGAGCCGGAGGACGGTCCGATGCCGCCCGACTGGTGGCGGGTGGACAGCAGCCCGTTCGGGGACGGCGACAGCGTGCCGGGGTTCGTGGGCGGTGTGGAGATCCCGGAGCTGCTCAGGAAGCCGCGGCTGCGGAAGGAGGAGCCGGAGGCGGCGGCCGGGGAGCCGGAGGAGACCGCCGGGCCGGCCCCGAAGGCCGAGGCGGCCGAAGCCGTGCCGCCCGCTCGCCGCCGCTTCCGCGTCGTCCCCCGGCCCGCGACCGGCTGGAGCAACCCCCTGCTGCTGCTCGCCGCCGTCGCGCTGGTCGTGGGCGCGGTGCTCGGCAACTGGTTCGCGCTGCTCCTCGGCTGGCTCATCGCCTACGGCTCCCGACGGCTCGGCCCCACGGAGACCAAGCTGGCGGTGATGTGGGTACCGGGGCTCTCGGTCGCGGCGGGCGTGGTCTGGCTGTGGGGACGGAGCGCCGGCCGCTGGGGCGCCCCGATAGCCCAGGGCCACATGAGCGGTGCGGTGGGGGAGACCTGGCCATGGGTGGTGCGGGGGGCGGCGGTGGCGTCGGCGCTGTATCTGGTGTGGCGGTCGCAGAGAGCGCGGTAGGGGGGGCGCCGGGTCCGGTCGTCGGGCGGCTGCGGGTGCGTGGGGGCTTGCCGCGCAGTTCCCCGCGCCCCTTCAAGTGGGACCAGTGGACCCACGTTCTTGGGGGCGCGGGGCTGTGTCCGATATGCGGCTCCGCCGCGTGGGCGCGAACGGCCCCCACCGGCCGGCAGCCGCCCGACAACCTGACTCGACGCACCCCCCGGGCACAATGGCTCATATGACTTCTCGCGCCCTCACCGTCGGCTTCGACCTCGACATGACCCTCATCGACTCCCGGCCCGGGATCCACGCCTGCTACACGGCCCTGGCCGAGCGCACGGGGACCTACATCGACGCCGATCTGGCGATCACGCGGCTGGGGCCGCCGCTCGCCGACGAGTTGGTGCACTGGTTTCCGGCCGAGCGGATCGCGGAGATGAGCGATCTGTACCGGGCCATGTATCCGGAGATCGCGATCGCCGCGACGCCCGCCATGCCGGGCGCGCGGGAGGCGGTCGCGGCGGTGCAGGGCGAGGGGGGCAAGGCCGTCGTCGTCACCGCAAAGTACGAGCCCAATGCGAAGCTGCATCTCAGCCACCTCGGCATAGTCCCCGACGCGGTGGTCGGTGACCTGTGGGCCGAGCAGAAGGCCGTCGCGCTGCGCGAGCACGGCGCGGGCGTGTACGTCGGCGACCACGTCGGCGACGTGCGCGGGGCACGTACCGCCGGAGCGCTGTCCGTCGCCGTGGCCACCGGGCCGTGCGACGCGGACGAACTGCTCGCGGCGGGCGCCGACGTGGTTCTCGGGGACCTCACCGAACTCCCGGCCTGGCTGTCGGCCTACCGCGAGGACGCCTCCCGGGCCTGACGGCGCCCCGCCGCGATCGACTGGAGCACTCCGGCGCCGGCGACCAGGAAGCCGACGCCCATGAGCATGCTCAGCAGGTACATGTAGGTCGGAAAAGGCTTCGCACCGAGGAACAGCGGTATCACGGTGACGAGAGTGGCCACCGTACCGATGAAGAAGAGCACGGCACCGGCGCGGATCAGTCGGTCACCGGGCCCGGCGGAATTCGCTTGGGTTTTGTCACGCACTCGACCAGGGTAGTTCCCTGCCCGAAGGAACAACCGGGCGACGTCTTGTCACGCGCCCGAAGACCATTAGCCTTGGTACCGGCGGGTCATGGTCGACCCGCCCGAGTGCTATCAAGGCCCGTTCCAGAGCTGTTGCATTCAGAAGTTTCCCGAGCAGTTTCCGACGAGATACGAGGACGAGGACAGACGTGCCTACCGGCAAGGTCAAGTGGTTCAACAGTGAGAAGGGCTTCGGCTTTCTCTCCCGTGACGACGGCGGTGACGTCTTCGTCCATTCCTCGGTTCTCCCCGACGGGGTCGACGTTCTGAAGCCCGGACAGCGCGTGGAGTTCGGCGTCGTCGCCGGTCAACGCGGTGACCAGGCACTGTCGGTGGTTCTGCTCGACCCCACCCCGTCGGTCGCCGCCGCCCAGCGCAAGAAGCCGGACGAGCTGGCCTCGATCGTGCAGGACCTGACGACCCTGCTCGAAAACATCACGCCGATGCTGGAGCGCGGCCGTTACCCCGACAAGGCGGCCGGCGCGAAGATCGCCGGGCTGCTGCGCGCGGTCGCGGACCAGCTTGACGTGTAAGCGTGTAAGAGACAGGCAAGTCGCGTAAGCGTGCAAGTTCCGTAAGTGTTTTTACGGGAAATCGAGTGCGTGCGGACCGAGGGGCGGTACGAGTCCCTCGGCCGCTGCCCGGGTGAGCAGTCCGCGTACCGCCGCGTAGCCGTCCTCGCCGAGTTCCGAGGTGAACTCGTTGACGTAGAGCCCGATGTGCTGGTCGGCGACGGCCGGGTCCATCTCCTGGGCGTGCGCCATGACGTACGGCCGGGAGGCCTCGGGGTCGTCCCAGGCCGCGTGGACGGACGTGCGGATCGACTCGGCGAGGCGCGTGAGCGTCTCCGCGCCCAGCGACCGCTTGGCGATGATCGCGCCGAGCGGGATGGGCAGGCCCGTCGTGTTCTCCCAGTGCTCGCCCATGTCGGCGAGCTTGTGCAGCCCGTAGTTCTGGTAGGTGAAGCGCGCCTCGTGGATCACCAGCCCGGCGTCGACCTTCCCGTCCCGTACGGCCGGCATGATCTCGTGGAAGGGCATGACCACGATCTCGCCGACGCCGCCGGGGAGCGTGTCCGCCGCCCAGAGGCGGAACAGCAGGTACGCCGTCGACTTCTCGCTCGGTACGGCGACCGTACGGCCGGTGAGGTCCGTGCCGGCCTCCCGCGTCAGCACCAGCGGCCCGCAGCCCCGGCCCAGCGCGCCCCCGCAGGGCAGCAGCGCGTACTCGTCGAGGACGTACGGCAGCACGGCGTACGACACCTTCAGCGCGTCGGACTCGCCGCGCTCGGCCATGCCGTTGGTGATGTCGATGTCCGCGAAGGTCACGTCGAGGGCGGGTGCGCCCGGGACGCGGTCGTGGGCGAGGGCGTCGAAGACGAAGGTGTCGTTCGGGCAGGGCGAGTACGCGATGCGCAACGAGTCAGCGGTGGTCATGTGGGTTCCAACTCTCCAGAACGGGCGCGAGCTTCCCGAAGGCCCCGGTCAGGGCGGCCAGGGCGTCCGCGATGCGCCAGGCGGCGCGGTCGCGGGGGCCGACGGGGTTGGAGACCGCGCGCATCTCCAGCACGGGCACGCCGTGCGCGGCGGCCGCCTCGGCCACGCCGAAGCCCTCCATGGCCTCGGCCAGGGCGTGCGGGTGCCGGGCGCGCAGTTCGGCCGCGCGGGCGGCCGAGCCGGTCACGGTGGACACGGTGAGTACCGCTCCGGGGCGTGCTCCGGTCGCCTCGGCGGTGGCTCGTACGAGTGGATCCGGCGGACGGTGGCTGACGGTCCCGAATCCCAGTTCGGTCACCGGCGCGAACCCGTCGGCCGTCTCGGCACCCAGGTCCGCCGCGATGATCTCGTCGGCGACGACCAGGGAGCCGACGGGGGCCTGCGGCTGGAAACCGCCGGCGATCCCGGCGGAGACGACCAGGGCGTAGGGCCGGCCGTCGAGGGCGGCGGCGGTGAGGGCGGTCGCGGTGCCCGCGGCGGCCCGGGCGGGGCCGACTCCGGCGGCCAGCAGGTCGTACCCCGCGCGTCCGGCGCGCGTGCGGTGCAGCAGGGCCGAGCCGGGCAGCCGTACCTCGGTCGTCCCGTCCGCGAACGCATCTGCCACCGCGTCCCGTTCGGCGGGGACCGCGGTGGCCACGAGGATGCGTACGGCGGACGTGGTCAGGCGTCCTTCTTGAGCTTGAAGGACCACAGGCCCAGCACCGACTTGTCGCCCTCCTTGATGGAGACGAGGGTCGAGTTGCCGGAGGCGCCGTACTGGGCGTTGAAGAACACGCTGCCCGGGATGGTGCGGTAGGTCTTGGTGCTGGACTCGGTGAGCGCCTGACCGTTCATCAGGATCGTCCAGCCGTTGTCCGCGATCTTCGGGTCGACGCCGAAGCGGACGGTGTCGTCCGGGTCCACCTTGATGGACTTGATCCCGGTGTCCTTGAGGCAGTTCGCGAGGGAGGCCGTGTCGAGGGCCTTGCCGTCGTTGTAACAGGTGGCCTCGGAGTTGACCGAGCTCGTGCCGACGGTGATCGTGGCGATGGGCGACGGCTTGTCACAGGCCGACAGGACGAGCAGTCCGGCGGAAACGGCGCCGGCGGCGGCGACGACGCGGCGGCGTCGCGAGCGGGATTGCAGCGTGGTCATGGCCGAAGGCTATCGGGAGCTCCCGGCCCTCCCCCCAAGCGGGGTGCGGCGTGCCCGGTTCGTTACGCCAGGTGCGTTTCTCAGGCCACCCTCTGCCGCGGGCGGGTGCCGTGCCGGGCCGTGCTGAGCAGGCCGCGCAGGGTGGCCAGCCAGCCGGCCGCGACGATCACGGCGGCCACCACCAGGCCCAAGGTGCCGTTCAGCGGCATCACGATGCCCACCGCGCCGCCGAACACCCAGGCCATCTGGAGCAGCGTCTCCGAGCGCGCGAACGCCGAGGTGCGCACCTGCTCCGGCACGTCCCGCTGGATCAGCGCGTCCAGGCACAGCTTGGCCAGCGCCTGCGCGAACCCGGCCACCGCGGCCAGCACGGCCACCAGGAAGGCGCCGAAGAACAGGGCCGCGACGATCGCCGTCCCCAGCACCACGGCGACCACCGTCACGATGATGATCTCCGGTGTCCGGGTGCGCAGCCAGGCCCCCACCGCCGTACCGAGCGCGTTGCCCGCGCCCGCGGCGACCCCCACTATCCCCAGCGACACCGCCGCGCTCTCGCCGGTCAGCGGGTGCTCGCGGAGCAGGAACGCCAGGAAGAAGATCAGGAAGCCGGAGAGGCAGCGCAGGGTCGCGTTCGCGCCGAGCGCGTGCGTGACGGCGGGCCCCACCGTTCGCAGCCCCGGCCGCTTCGCCCCTTTGCGGAGCGGGCCGTGCAGATGGTCCTCGTCGGCGGCGAGCAGGGCCACGTCCTCGCCCTTGGCCGAGTCGACCTTCGAGGGGAGGGTGAAGGAGAGAATCGTCCCGGCAACGAAGATCACGAAGGCGCCGTAGAGCGGCCAGGGGTCGCCGACGGCGTGCAGCCCGGCCCCGATCGGGGCGGCCACACCGGTGGCGAGCAGCCCGGCGAGGGTGACGCGTGAATTGGCCTTCACGAGGGAGAACCGGGGCGGCAGCAGCCGGGGCACGACGGCACTGCGCACCACGCCGTACGCCTTCGACGCGACCAGCACCCCGAGCGCGGCCGGATACAGCTCCAGGCTGCCGCTGGCCACCGCCCCCGAGATGATCAGCGCGAGCAGCGCCCGGGCGAGCATCGCGCCGGCCATCGCGGCGCGGCGGCCGTGCGGAAGACGGTCCAGGAGGGGACCGATGACCGGGGCGAGAACGGTGAAGGGCGCCATGGTGATGGCCAGATAGAGCGCCACCCGCCCCCGGGCCTCGTCGGTCGGCACGGAGAAGAACACGGTGGAGGCCAGGGCGATGGTGATCATGACATCGCCCGCGCCGTTGACCGCGTGCAGCTCGATCAGCTTGCCCAGGCCGGACTCGCCGGCGCCGTGCGCGTGTGTGGCCTTGCGGATGCCCCGGGCGGTACCGGTCACCGGGAGGTGCAGGGCACGCCCGACGGAGCGGACGGCACCGCGCACCCGGCCCGCACCGCTGCCGACCCCGACGGTGTGTTGGGGGGACTTCGCGGTTGCCACGTCGTTCATAGTGCCCTGAGACGACAGTTCCTAGTGCACTTTGTGACCAAGCGAGTCGGAGGGGACCGCAGCGCCCCGCAGGGGCGCGGGGCTGAATCGATATGCGGCTCCGCCGCGTGGGCGCGACCAGCCCCCACCCACCCGCACCGGCCCACAACCCCGCCCGGCACCCCCCGCTGTCGGCCCCCCGTCGCCGCGCAGGCATCGCGGCGGACTGTCCCCCACTACCGGCGACGGGGTAGCGTGCCTATCTCAGCCATAAAGCACAATGGATGGCAGAGGTGCGCCCGAGCGCGATCGGACGCGGACGTCGATGCGGCCCACAGGTCCGCTCCGTTCGCCCCACCGCCGGAGGCAGCCGCACTCGTGAGACGGCGTAGGAGAGAAGCGATACCTGTGAGCGCAGCGACAACGCGAAGCCGCACCCCCGACCGCCTGTGCGCCGAGGCGGTCGACCTCGCCCGGACCGCCGCCGAGGAGGCCGCCGCACCCGGAGTGGTGGGCGAGCACGCCGGAGCGGTGGCGGAGGGCGACCGCGTCGTCACGCACTACTTCGAGTGCAAGGAACTCGGGTACCGCGGCTGGCGCTGGGCGGTGACGGTGGCCCGCGCCTCCCGCGCCAAGGTCGTCACGCTGGACGAGGTCGTCCTCCTGCCGGGCTCCGACGCCCTCCTCGCCCCCGAATGGGTGCCCTGGAGCGAGCGGCTGCGCCCCGGCGACATGGGCCCCGGCGACCTGCTCCCCACCGAGGCCGAGGATCTCCGTCTGGAGCCCGGCTACACCGGCGAGGACGGGCCGGAGCCGAACTCCCCGGTCTCGGCGGAGATGGAGGAGCTGGCGGAGGCGGAGGACGCCGAGGTCACCGCGGGCACGCCCGCGCATCTGCCCACCGTCCCCTCGCGGGGCACGATCGCGTCGGTCGCCGAGGAACTGGGCATGCGCCGCGCCCGCGTCCTGTCCCGCTACGGCCTGCACATCGCCGCCGACCGCTGGGAGGAGTCGTTCGGCGCCAAGACCCCGATGGCCCAGGCGGCCCCCGCGACGTGCGTCAGCTGCGGCTTCCTCACCCCCATCGGGGGCTCCCTGGGCCAGGCCTTCGGCGTCTGCGCCAACGAGTTCTCCCCGGCCGACGGCCGGGTCGTCTCCTTCTCCTACGGCTGCGGCGGCCACTCGGAGGCCGCGGTGATGCCGAAGCCGCCGGTGGTGGCACCCCCGGTGATCGACGAGACCCGTGTCGATCCCTTCCCGCTCCGCCCCGCCTCCGACTCCGGCTCGGTACCGGCGACGGAGGACGAGACGTCTGCGGAGCTGGGTCACTCGTAGCGGGCAGCCCGGCCGTCCGCCTGCGGGCCGGAGCGGACGGAGGTTCCGCGGGGGCGTGGAACGGCGGGGTGGCGGGAGCCGGTCCGCGAGCCGGTGGACCGGCAGAGCGGCCGGCCGTCCAGGCTCTCGGGGCGCTGCGCAACGGCGAACTGAGCCCGGGCGAACTGCGCGAGGGGGCACTCCAGTTGGCCTTCTGTATCGGGTGCGGGAACGCGGCCGACGTGGACCGGGGTATCCAGGACCCCATCGCCGACCACGAGAAGGAACGCGCCCGGCCGTAGACGCGGCAGCCGGGACTTGCCCCTGACCCATGGGTCAGGGCTTAGCGTCCGGACATGAACGCGACGCATCGCCTCGTGCGCCTGGTCCGCCGCCCCGCCGGATTGCCGACCGCGGACGACTTCACCCTGGCGCGGGTCCCCGTCCCCCGTCCCGAGGACGGCCGGGTACTCGTCCGCAACACCCGTTTCCTGGTGTTCCCAGGCCTGCGCACCCTCATCGGAGGCGAGACCCGCGACGTCCCGCTGCCGCCGCTGTGCCCCGGTGACACCTTGTTCGGCCCCGCGGTCGGCGAGGTGGTCGACGGGCCGCTGGAGAAGGGCCGGCTGGTGCTGCACCTCCAGGGCTGGCGGGAGTACGCGACACCCGCCGCTGCCGAGTGCAGGCCGCTGGAGGGCACGCTGCCCGACCCGGTGGCCCACCTCGCGCAGGGCTCCGCGGCGTACGGCGCGCTGACCCGGCTGACCGGGGTCCGGGAGGGCGACACCGTGTTCGTGACCGGCGCCGCCGGTGCCGTGGGCACCCTGGCGGGCCAGATCGCCCGGCTGCTGGGTGCCGCCCGGGTGGTCGGCAGCACCGGCTCACCGGACAAGGCTCGGAGGCTGGAGCGGGAACTCGGCTACGACGCCACCGTGCTGCGCGGAGCGGGACCGATCGGCGGACAGCTCGCCGAGGCGGCGCCGGACGGCATCGACGTCGTCCTGGACACCGTGGGCGGCGAACAGCTGACGGCTGCCGTCCACGCGGCGAACCGGGGTGCCCGGTTCGCCCTGGTGGGCGCACTGGACGGGCAGCTGTCCCCGGACCGAGCGGGCGGGAGCGCGCCGGCCGTGCTCGACACCTTCCGGCTGCTGAACAGGGGCATCACGATCGCCGGCTACCACGGCACGGACCACCCGGATGTCGAGGCGGAGTGGGAGGCCCGCTTCGGGGACTGGCTGCGGACGGGCGAGATCCAGTTCCCCTACACCCCGTTCCGTGGAATCGAGCGCGCTCCGGAGGCGTTGCCGGAACTGATTGCGGGCCGCTCCTTCGGGGCGGCCGTCGTGGAACTGTAGGACGGGGGAGCACATGCGGATCGGCGAGGCAGCGGCGGCAGCCGGCACCACACCGCGCGCTCTGCGCCTGTACGAGGCCCGTGGCCTGCTCCCGCCCCCGCCACGCACTCCGTCCGGCCAACGTGACTACAGCGCTGCCGAGGTGGCCCGCGTCCGGGTGATCCGCGACCTGCTGGCTCTGGGCCTCACCCTGGAGGACCTCCGCCGCCGAGCCCACCGCCTGGACCTCCTCGCCCGGACCCCGCCCGCATCCTGTGGCAGCCCCCCAGGCGAGTTCAGCGACGTCGTGGCCGATCGCCTGGCCACCCTGGACGCGCAGATCGCACGCCTCACGTACGTACGGCGGAACCTCGCCGCAGCCGCAGGCGGGCCGTGGGATGCCCCGGGGCCGCCGACCCCTCCCAGCGGCAGCGTTCCCGCGCCCGAACCCGAGCGCTGATCTCCGAACGGCCGGGCTGACGCCCGCGGTTCCCGGCCTCGGAGGCTGAAACCCGAACCAAGAGGGCGTTTTCCTCCGTGGTGCGGTGCCGGCTCCACGTCCGGACCGAGCGACGGCGCGCGGCTGCGGGTGTGCCACCCCGTGGTTGGATCGGTCCATCGAGCAGATCCGCGTGCAGTGCGCCGAGGGGAGCCACTCATGGACCTCACCTCGCTCAACGGCGACCTGGAGAGGAACTCCGGGCAGCCTCTCCACATCCAGCTGTACCGGCGGCTCCGCGAAGCGATCCTCGACGGCCGGCTCAAGCCCGGGACCCGTCTGCCGGCCTCGCGTGCGCTCCAGGAACAGCTCGGCGTCGCCCGCAACACGGTGCTCAACGCCTACACGCAGCTGTACGCCGAGGGCTACATCGAGGGACGGCAGGGCTCGGGCACGTATGTCGCCCGGGTGCTGCCGGAGGACCTGATGACGCCGCGGGCGCGGCGGTCCGCCCGCACGAGCGCGCCCGCGCCCGCGAAGCCCCGGCTCCTGTCGCGCCGGGGGCAACTCCAGTTACAGCTGTGGCGGGGGCGGATCCCTGCACAGGGCCGACGAGGTGCTGTGGTCGGTCGTCGTCACGTACGCCTCCGAAGGGCGGCCCCTGCCGCCAGCAGGAGTGCGCCGGCCGCTGCCGTGAGGGCGACCAGAAGGGCGCCCTCGGTGCCGTAGGGCTCGGCGAGGACGCCGGAGACGGCCTGGCCGGCGGCCGTGCCCAAGGGACCCCCGGCGCACAGTACGGTCATCGCGGTCGCGGCCCGTTCCGCCGGGGCGAGCCGTTCGGTGAGGGCGTAGAGCGTGATCATGTACGGCGCCACGGTGACGCTAGCCACCGGCACGGCGGCGGGCAGGGGCAGCACGCGGGCGCCCGCGAACAGCAGCAGCATGCCGACGAAGAGGGCAGCGGCGAACGTGACGTACCGCGCCCGCAGGGAGAACCGTCGCGGCAGCCAGGCGCAGGCCGCGCCGGCCACGGCGCTGCCGATGCCGAACTCGGCGTACACGAGTCCGGCGGCGCCCGTCTCGCCGATCGTGTCGGCGTACACGGTGACCGCCGTCTGCACCGCGCCGAAGACCGCCCCCATGGCCGCCATCGCCAGGAACAGCACGGCCAGCGGGCGGTACGGCAGGGGGCGCTCGCCCGCACCCGCGGCAGCGCGTGCGGGGGTGCCGTCGGCGTAGCGGAGGGCGAAGGGCAGCGTGGCCGCCGTGAGCAGGAGCATGGCCGTCGTGGCCGGGGCGTGGGGGGTGACCGTCGCCAGTACGCCGACCAGCGCCGGGCCGGCCACGAAGCTCAGTTCGTCGGCGGCCGCCTCGTAGGAGAGGGCCGCGGGGAGGAGGCGGTGCTCGCCGCGCCGGTGGATCAGACGTGACCAGTGCACGCGGACGAGCGGGCCGACCTGGGGCTGGGTCAGGCCGACGAGACCGGCGGCCGCGAGCATGCCGGCCCGGGTGCCGTGGCTCGCGGCCAACAGGCCCGCCCACGCGGCGATGTTGGCGAGCGCGGCGAGGACGCCGACGCGTCGGTGGCCGTGCCGGTCGGCCAGGGTCCCGAGAAGGGGGCCGCCCATGGCGGTCGCGATGCTCTGGGTGGCGCTCGCGAGACCGGCGAAGGCGTAACTGTGGGTCGAGGACTGCAGCAGGACGAGGGTGGCGAGGGCCGCGGAGGCGTACGGCAGGCGGGCCAGGAATCCCAGCGGGAAGAAGCCCACGCCCGCGACGCGCAGCAGGGAGCGGTACGGCACTGATGTCTCCATCGGGCATGTCGAGGAGACGCGTCACCCAGCCACCAACGCGCCGACGAACCCGATTCTGCCGTCAAGGTACGGCAGGGGGATCCGGGCGGCCATCGGGCCGGGGACCGGGCGGGCGCCTGTCGGCTGATCGGGTCGGGTGGGCGGGTGGGGGGACCCCCGGCGCGCGGTACCTTCGTCCTCTCGTCGACGAGGAGAGAAAACGTGAGCAAGTTCGTGCGGCCGGCCGCTGAGGGCGCCGACCCCTTCGGCACCGACCGCCTGCGCCGCGGTGTCCTCGACGCCTGGGCCACCAGCCCCGCCCGGTTCCGTGAGGACGCCAACGCCGAGGAGGACCTGGTCCTCGGCGGCTACCGGGACCGGCTCGTCGTGGAACTCGCCCAGAACGCCGCCGACGCGGCCGCCCGCGCCGGTGTCCCCGGCCGGTTCCGGCTCACCCTCCGCGACGGCGTCCTGTTCGCCGCCAACACCGGCGCCCCGCTGGACGCGGCCGGCGTCGAGTCCCTCTCCACCCTGCGCGCCTCCGCGAAGCGGGAGGAGACCGAGAGTGCCGTCGGGCGGTTCGGGGTCGGCTTCGCCGCCGTGCTGGCGGTGACGGACGAGCCCGCGGTGGTCGGTCGCCACGGTGGCGTGCGGTGGTCGCTCGCCGAGGCCCGGGAACTGGCCGAGGAGACCGCCCGGCAGAGCGGCGGGCTGGGCGACGAGATCCGTCGCCGGGACGGCCATGTGCCGCTGCTCCGGCTCCCGTTCGCCGCCGAGGGCACCGCCCCGGACCCGTACGACACGGTCGTGATCCTGCCGCTGAGGGACACCGCGGCCACCGATCTCGCCGAGCGTCTCCTCGCCGCCGTCGACGACGCCCTCCTGCTCGCCCTGCCAGGGCTGGAAGAGGTCGTGGTCGAGACCGGCGACACCGTGCGCACCCTGCGCCGCGGCACCGACGGCGAGCTCACCGTCGTAGCCGACTCCCAGGAGGGCACGACCCGCTGGCGTACCGTCTCCGCGCACGGCCCGCTCACCCCGGAGCTGCTCGCCGGCCGGCCGGTGGAGGAGCGGCTGCGCCCGCACTGGTCGCTGACCTGGGCCGTGCCCACGGACGGCGCGGGTGCCCCGGACCGCCCGCGCACCGCCGCCGTGCTGCACGCCCCCACCCCCAGCGACGAGCCCCTCGGCGTCCCCGCCCTGCTCATCGCGTCCTTCCCCCTCGACACCACCCGCCGGCACGCCGCCCCCGGCCCGCTCACCGACTTCCTGGTGCAGCGCGCGGCCGACGCGTACGCCGAACTCCTCGCCGGCTGGCGGCCGGTGGGGGAGGGGATCATCCATCTGGTGCCCGGCCCGCTCGGCAAGGGCGAGCTGGACGGCGCGCTGCGCCAGGCGATCCTGGAGCGGCTGCCGCGCACCGCGTTCCTGCCGCCCGCCGTCGAGGCCGGCGACGACAGCGAGCTTCCCGAGGCGCTGCGGCCGCGGGACGCCGAGATCGTGGAGGGGGCGGGCGCGGACACGGTCCGGGTCCTCGCCGAGGTGCTCCCCACGCTCCTGCCCGCCGGTCTCGAACGCCGCGTGGAACTGCGGACGCTGTCCGTCAGCCGCCTCCCGCTCGCCGACGCCGTCGACCGCCTGGCCGGCCTGGAGAAGGACCCGGACTGGTGGTGGCGGCTCTACGACAGCCTCGCGGGCGTCGACCCGGAGCGGCTGTCGGGCCTGCCGGTGCCGCTCGCCGACGGCCGTACGACGATCGGCCCCCGCCAGATCCTGCTGCCCACCGCGGACGCGGCCATCGACCCCGAGGTCCTGGCCCGGCTCGGCCTCAAGGTCGCCCACCAGGACGCCGCCCACCCCCTCCTGGAGAAGCTCGGCGCCCTGCCCGCGACCCCGCGCGCGGTCCTCACCACCCCGCAGGTACGGGCCGCCGTGGCCGCCTCCCTGGACGACGAGGGAAGCGTGAACTGGGAGGAGGACACCCCGGACGCCGAGGAGCTGGCGGACACGGTCCTCGCCCTGGTCCGGGACGCCGGCCTGGAACCCGGCGACGAGCCCTGGCTGGGCGCCCTCGCCCTGCCCGACGAGGACGGCGAACCGGCCCCCGCCGGTGAACTCGTCCTCCCCGGCAGCCCGTTCGCCCGGGTGATCAGGGAAGGCGAACTCGCCGCCGTGGCCGCCGACCTGGCGGAGAAGTGGGGCGAGCAGCCGCTGGCCGCCTGCGGGGTGCTCGCGAACTTCGCCCTCGTCCGCGCCACCGACGTCGTCCTGGACCCGGACGAACTGGAGCCCCGCGAAGGGGACTTCGCCGAACCGGACGATGCCGGCCTCCTCGACGCCGTCGACGTCTGGTGCGAGGACATCCTCGACCGCTTCCCGGACACGCCCGTGCCCCCGGTCGCCACCGAGCTGATCGCCGTCCGCGACCTCGACCTCGTCGACGAGGACCACTGGCCCGAGGCGCTCGCGCTGCTCGCCCAGCCGCCGCTGCGGGACGCCCTCACCCAACCGGTCCGCATCCTGCTGCCGGACGGCACCCACGAGGTCGTACGGCCGTACACGGCATGGTGGCTGCGCGGCAATCCGGTCCTCGACGGCCGCCGCCCGGCGGGTCTGCTGGCCGCCGGCGGCGACCCCCTCCTCCGCGGCCTCTACGAGGAGGCCGACGCGACCGGCTTCGAGGACGAGCAGGTGCTGCGGGCGCTGGGGGTACGGACCTCGGTCGCCGCCCTCCTCGACGAGCCGGGCGGCGCCGCCGAACTCCTGGACCGCCTCGCCGACCCGGACCGCTCCGTCACCGGCGCCCAACTGCACGCCCTCTACGGCGCGCTGGCGGACCTGGACCCCGAGCAGGTGACCCTCCCCGACGAGCTGCGGACGGTGATCGACGGCCGGGTGGAGGTGGTGGACGCGGCGGACGCGGTGGTCGTCGACTCCCCGGACCTGCTGCCGTTCACGGCCGGCGTCCCGCTGCTCCCGGTACGGCCCGCCCGCGCCGCCGAACTGGCCGAACTGTTCCAGGTGCGGCGGCTGAGCGAGTCGGTGACGGGGTCGGTCGACTCGGAGGGCACCGAACACGACGTCCCCGAGCCGGTGCACGTCCTGCTCGGGCCGCGCACCCCGGAGACCTACGTCGAACACGAGGAGCTGCTGGTCGACGGCGTCGAGATCGACTGGCGGCTCACCGGGGACGGCGTCCTGCACGCCGCCACCCTGGAGGGCGTCGCCGCCGGACTCGCCTGGGCGGCCGGCCAGTGGCCGCGCCGCTTCGAGGTGGCCGCCCTGCTGGAGGACCCGTCCCGCACGGAGGAACTGGCCCGGGACCGCTGGTTCGACTGAGGACCCGGGGGTGGTTCGACCGGGAACCTGGTCGGTGGTGACACCGGGAACCCGGGCCGCCGGTTCGGCCGGGCTTCACAGATTGGGCACAACTTGTCCGGCACGTACAACCGTTCCCCTGACCGCGAAGTCTGATCACACGAGTCAGTAAGACTCCTTGATCGAAATGGGCTCCGGCGGCCGGACGGGCCGTGGGGACGACGGCCGTCGGCGCCCTCTCAACGTGGGGAACACATGCGTATACGAGCCATCGGGGCCTCGGTCACGGGCGCCCTGGCCCTCTGTGCCCTCGCCGTGCCGGCCGCCCAGGCGGACGGGGGATACGGGGACACCGCGATCACCAAGGTCGTCGTCGACGGCGACAACAAGGTGGTCGTGGGCACGTCCGGCGCGGTGACCGTCAAGGTCAGCGTCACCGCCAAGGACGACTCCGGCATCGCGGACGCCGCGTACATCTCGCTGGAGGGCCCGGACTACGGCTACTACGGCGGCTCCAAGCCGACGTGCAAGGCGGTCGACTCCACCACCTCGACGTGCACCAGCTCCGTGAAGATCGACCCGAAGGTCGACTTCCTCAGCAACGCCAACGCCGGCACCTGGTACGTCAGCACGTGGATCGACGCCAACGACGACGACTTCATCACGGCGGACAAGGCGGGGTCCTTCAAGTTCCAGCGCGCCGCCAAGCTGACCGCCAACGCCACGCCGGAGCCGGTGAAGAAGGGCAAGACCCTCACGGTGACCGGCAGCCTGACCCGTGCCAACTGGGAGTCCCTCAAGTACTCGGCCTACGGCAGCCAGTCGGTGAAGCTGCAGTTCCGCAAGAAGAGCTCCAGCGCCTACACCACGGTGAAGTCGATCAAGGCCACCTCGAAGGGCGCCCTGAAGACGACGACCAAGGCGACGGTGGACGGCTACTACCGCTTCTCCTTCGCGGGCAACGGGACCACCGGCGCGGTCAGCTCCACGGGCGACTTCGTCGACGTCAAGTAGGTCTGCTGCGCGGGGTGAAGGAGAAACGCCTTCGCCCCGCAACCACCACCCCCCACGCCTCCTCTCCCGCTCTAAATTCTCCGAGGAAGCCACATGCGTATACGCGCCACCACGGTCGCCGTCTCCGGCGTCCTGGCCCTCTCCGCCCTCGCCGTGCCGGCCGCACAGGCCGCCGGCGGTTCTTCCTACAGCCCCTCCGGCCTGGCGAAGCTCGCCCAGGCGCACCAGGGCACCGCCGGCCGGTCGGCGTACACCGCCTCGACCGCGGCCGACGCGGGCGCCCCCTACGCGCTGGACCTGTCCTTCTCCAACGTCCAGGTCAACAAGGGCAAGCCGATCGTCGCGGGCACCACCACCCACGGCACGTTCCCGGTCACCTACACGGTGACGCACGGCGCCGACGTCGACATCCACGCGGACGACTTCCTGATGGACGTCGAGATCTACCGCGGCACCACCATCGACGACGCCGCGAACGAGCTCTTCGGTGTGGACTGGCCGTCCTGCACGGACACCTCGACGACCACCGCCAGCTGCAAGGGCACCATCGACGTCTACGCGGACGAGCAGCTCTCCAACGCCGACGCCACCAGCTGGAAGGCGTTCGGCTTCGCGATCGCCCTCAACGGGCAGGACCCGACCGGCGACGACTGGAGCAAGATCGGCTACGCCGAGCAGGACAAGCTGGCCACCACCAAGCTCCAGCGCCTGTCGAAGCTGACGGTGAACGCCGCCCCGGAGCCGGTGAAGAAGGGCAAGACCATCACGGTCACCGGCAAGCTGTCCCGCGCCAACTGGGACGACGGCCAGTACCACGGCTACGCCACCCAGTCCGTGCGGCTGCAGTTCCGCAAGAAGAACTCCAGCACCTACACGAACGTCAAGGGCATCAAGTCGTCCTCGACCGGCACGCTGAAGACGACGACCAAGGCGACGGTGGACGGCTACTACCGCTTCTCCTTCGTGGGTACCTCCACGACCCCGGCGGTCAACGCGACGGGCGACTACGTCGACGTGAAGTAATCCAAAGGAGACGTAATCCGGTCGCAAAGGAATCAAAATCTGACCGGATTACGTCTCGTCCGTACAACCACTCCTGCCCCTCGTGGATCTGATCACCGAGTCAACAGACTCCCTAGATCACTTGGGCCTCGTGCCCACTGTTCTCCACTTGGGGAATCCATGCGCATTCGTGCCACTGTGGCCGCCGTCTCCGGCGCCCTGGCCCTCTCCGCCCTCGCAGTCCCGGCCGCACAGGCCGCCGGCGACTCGGGCACCCCGTACACGCTGAACGCCAGCTTCTCGAACCTGTCGATCGCCAAGGCGGTCAAGGTCGGCACCACCGCCAAGGTCAGCGTCAAGTACACGTACAAGCTGACGCACGGCGCCGACGTGGACATCACCGCGAAGGACTTCTACACGGACGCCTTCCTCTACAAGGGCTCCTACAGCGACACGGCCCCCGAGCTGTACGGCGACGCCGACTCGGCGACCTGCACCGCCACCTCCGCGACCACCGCCACCTGCACGGGTTCCGTCGACATCTACCCGGCCGACGGCGACCTGAAGAGCGTCTGGGCCGGCAGCTGGAGCGTCGCCGCCGAGGCCGTCGCCTTCAACGGCCAGAGCGTGACCAACCCCGACCTGAGCAAGGTCGGCTACAAGGACCAGAGCGGCCTCGCCACCACCCTGGTCCAGCGCGCGTCCAAGCTGACGGTGAACGCCGCCCCCGAGCCGGTGAAGAAGGGCAAGACCATCACGGTCACCGGCTCCCTGACCCGCGCCAACTGGGACACCGCCAAGTACGGCGGCTACGGCAGCCAGTCGGTCAAGCTCCAGTTCCGCAAGAAGACCTCCAGCACCTACACCACGCTGAAGACGATCAAGTCCTCCTCCACGGGCGCCCTGAAGACCACGACCACCGCGTCGGTCGACGGTTACTACCGCTTCTCCTTCGTGGGTACCTCCACGACCCCGGCGGTCAGCGCCACGGGCGACTACGTCGACGTGCAGTAGAAGGAAACCCCTCTAGGGGGCAGTGCCCCGTAAGGGGCGCGGGGAACTGCGCGATCAACCCCCACCGGGCCGCGCGGTTCCCCGCAACCGCATCACACCGGATACTTCCGCTCCACCCACCGCCACAGAACCTCCAGCACCGCCGACGCCACCACGGCCACGCCGACCGCGGTCCACGGCATCACGGTCCCCACCAGCTTCAGCGCGAAGAAGCTCTGCAGGGCCGGTACCGCGAGGACGAACACGAACGCCACGCCCATCGAGGCCACCAGCACCACCCGCCACCAGGTGTACGGGCGGGCGATGATCGCCAGGACCCACATCGAGATCAGGAACAGGGTGAGGGTCGCGGCGCTGGTCTCGGCGTCCAGGGCGCCCGGTCCCGTGTAGTAGTGGCGGGCGAGCAGGTACGTCACGAAGGTCGCGACGCCGGCCAGCACCCCGCCCGGGATCGAGTAGCGCATCACCCGGCGGACGAAGTGCGGTCTGGCCCGTTCCTTGTTGGGGGCGAGGGCCAGGAAGAAGGCCGGGATGCCGATGGTGAGGGTGGACAGCAGGGTCAGGTGCCGGGGCAGGAAGGGGTACTCGACCTGAAAGCACACCACGAGCACCGCGAGCAGGACCGAGTAGACCGTCTTGACCAGGAACAGGGTGGCAACCCGGGTGATGTTGCCGATCACCCGGCGCCCCTCGGCCACCACCGAGGGCAGCGTGGCGAAGCTGTTGTTGAGGAGGACGATCTGCGCGACCGCCCGGGTGGCCTCGGAGCCCGAGCCCATCGAGACACCGATGTCGGCGTCCTTCAGGGCGAGGACGTCGTTGACGCCGTCCCCGGTCATCGCGACCGTGTGCCCGCGTGACTGCAACGCCCCCACCATGTCCCGCTTCTGCTGCGGGGTGACCCGGCCGAAGACGGTGCCCTCGTCGAGGGCCTCGGCCATCTCGTCGCGCTCCGCGGGCAGCCGGCGCGCGTCCACCGTCGTACCGCTCAGGCCGAGCTTGGCGGCCACCGCGCCGACCGACACCGCGTTGTCGCCGGAGATCACCTTCGCCCGGACCTCCTGGTCGGCGAAGTAGCGGAGTGTGTCGGCGGCGTCGGGACGCAGCCGCTGCTCCAGGACCACCAGGGCGGTGGGGCGGGCGCCCTCGGCCACCTTCGCGTGGTCGAGGTCCCGGGTGGCGCGGGCCAGCAGCAGCACCCGCAGCCCTTCCTCGTTGAGGCGTACGGTTTCGGCCAACGCCGGGTTGCCGTCGGCGAGCAGCACGTCCGGTGCCCCCAGCAGCCAGGTGCTCAGCTCCCCGTCGCCCTCGCTGAAGGTCGCCCCGCTGTACTTGCGGGCGGAGGAGAAGGGCAGCGACTCCACGCACCGCCAGTCGTCGCTGTCGGGGTAGGCGTCGATGATCGCCTGGAGGGAGGCGTTCGGGCGCGGGTCCGACTCGCCGAGCGAGCCCAGCACCTTGCGTACGTACGTCTCGTCGAACCCGTCCAGCGCCCGCAGCTCGGTGACGTCCATGCCGCCCTCGGTGAGCGTGCCGGTCTTGTCGAGGCAGACGGTGTCGACGCGGGCGAGGCCCTCGATCGCGGGGAGTTCCTGGACCAGGCACTGCTGGCGGCCCAGCCGGATCACGCCGATCGCGAAGGCGACGGAGGTGAGCAGGACGAGACCCTCGGGGACCATCGGGACGATGCCGCCGACCGTGCGGGCGACGGCGTCCTTGAGGCCGTTGTTCTTGACGACCAGCTGGGTGGCGACCAGGCCGATGGCGGCCGGGACCATCATCCAGGTCACGTACTTGAGGATGGTCGAGATACCGGTGCGCAGCTCGGAGTGGACGAGCGTGAAGCGGGAGGCCTCCTCGGCCAGCTGGGCCGCGTAGGCCTCCCGGCCGACCTTGGTCGCCGTGAACGCGCCGCCGCCGGCCACCACGAAACTCCCCGACATCACCTGGTCGCCGCGGTGTTTGACGACCGGGTCGGCCTCGCCGGTGAGCAGTGACTCGTCGATCTCCAGGCCGTCGGCCTCGGCACACACCCCGTCCACGACGATCTTGTCGCCGGGGCCGATCTCTATGAGGTCGTCGAGCACGATCTCGCTCGTGCCCACCGCCACCGCGGCCCCGTCGCGGCGCACGGTCGGCCGCGCCTCGCCGATCACCGCGAGCGAGTCCAGGGTCTTCTTCGCCCGCCACTCCTGCACGATGCCGATGCCCGTGTTGGCGAGGATCACGAAGCCGAACAGGCTGTCCTGGATCGGCGCCACCACGAGCATGATCACCCACAGCACACCGATGATGGCGTTGAACCGGGTGAAGACGTTCGCGCGCACGATCTCGCCGAACGAGCGGCTGCTGCGCACCGGAATGTCGTTCACCTGGCCGCGCGCGATCCGCTCCGCGACCTCGGCGGCGGTCAGCCCGCTCGGCCGGGGCGGGGCCGGCAGCGGGACCGGATGCACAGGGTCGAGTTCCGCGCCCGCGTCGATGTGCGTCATACGTTCGACGGTACGTGCGGATTTGCGCGTTCACCTGCCGAGTGCCCGGAAGATCCGACCAGGGGAGGAGTGAAGTCGTGCCCTGGTTGTAGAGCGACCCGTACGGACTCCCCTACAGGGTGCGGGCCGCCGCCGCCCGCTTGATGGCCGCGTCCCGCTTCTTCACGTACCAGACGCCGATCAGCCCGAGACCGCCGCCGGCCAGGCAGGTCCACACCCACCAGGTGTGGCCGTGGTCGGCGTACCAGCCGTAGAAGGGGAGCTGGACCAGGAAGAGGACGAACCAGACGATCGTGCCGCCGACGATGGTCGGGACGACGGGGCCCTCCAGGGGCTCCGGCGCTTCGTGCTTGGGGGTCCACTTCGCCATGGTCCTCAGCTTACGCATCCCCGGGGTCTACGCGCGGAGATAGCGGTCTGGGACTCATACGTTCATACTGAAACCGTTTGTGTCTGGCTACTTCTGATCGTAGGAACCTCCAATGTCGACCCCGGCTCCCACTCAGGCCCCCGCTCCCGAACAGCCGGGTGCGACCCCCGCGTACGGCGCGCTCGACCGTTACTTCAAGATCTCCGAGCGGGGCAGCACCCTCGCCCGCGAGGTGCGCGGCGGCTTCGCCACGTTCTTCGCGATGGCGTACATCATCGTGCTGAACCCGATCATCCTCGGCAGCGCGAAGGACATGTACGGCCACCAGCTCGACAACGGTCAGCTGGTCACCGCCACCGTCGTCACCGCCGCCTTCACCACGCTGCTCATGGGTGTCATCGGCAACGTCCCGATCGCGCTCGCCGCCGGTCTCGGCGTGAACTCCGTCGTCGCCCTCCAGCTGGCGCCCCGGATGTCCTGGCCGGACGCGATGGGCATGGTGGTGCTGGCCGGCTTCATCGTGATGCTGCTGGTCGCCAGCGGCCTGCGCGAGCGCGTGATGAACGCCGTGCCCTACAGCCTGCGCAAGGCGATCTCGATCGGTATCGGCCTGTTCATCATGCTGATCGGCCTGGTGGACTCCGGCTTCGTCACCCGGATCCCGGACGTCGCCCAGACCACCGTCCCGCTCCAGCTCGGCACCGACGGTCATCTCAACGGCTGGCCGGTCCTGGTCTTCGTGCTCGGCGTGCTGCTGACCCTCGGGCTGATCGTCCGCAAGGTCTCCGGTGCGATCCTGATCTCCATCGTCGCGATGACCGTGCTGGCGCTGATCATCAACTCCGTCGCCCATGTGACGACCTGGGGCCTGACCGTCCCGAAGTGGCCCGGCAACCCCGTCTCCACCCCGGACTTCGGCCTGCTCGGCAAGGTCAGCCTGTTCGGCGGCTTCGACAAGGTCGGCGTGCTGACCGGCATCCTCTTCGTCTTCACCGTCCTGCTGTCCTGCTTCTTCGACGCCATGGGCACGATCATGGGCGTCAGCGACGAGGCCAAGCTGACCGATGCCCAGGGCTACATGCCGGGCATCAACAAGGTCCTCTTCATCGACGGTGTCGCGGTCGCCGCCGGCGGTGCCAGCTCCTCCTCGGCCACCACCTGCTTCGTGGAGTCGACGGCGGGCGTCGGCGAGGGCGCGCGCACCGGCTTCGCCAACGTCGTCACCGGCGCGCTGTTCGCCGTGGCGCTGTTCCTGACCCCGATCGCCACGATGGTCCCGTCCCAGGCCGCCACCCCGGCGCTGCTCGCGGTGGGCTTCCTGATCCTGGCCGGTTCGATCAAGGAGATCGACTGGGCCGACTACACCATCGCGATCCCGGCCTTCGTGACCATGGTGATGATGCCGTTCACCTACTCGATCACGAACGGCATCGGCATGGGCTTCATCACCTTCGTGGTGCTGCGGCTGACCGCCGGCCGGGCCAAGGAGATCCCGGTGGCGATGTACGTGGTCGCGGCGGTGTTCGCCTTCTACTACCTGATGCCGGCCCTCGGCCTCACGTGACCTCCCGGGGTCAGGTGACCTTCACCTGGTCGCCGTAGAACCGCTCCGTCTCCTCGACGGCGGCCGAGAACCGCTCGTCGAAATCGTCCCGAATGAGCGTCCGGACCACGTAGTCCTGGACGCTCATTCCCCTTTTCGCCGCGTGGTGCCGGAGCCGGTCGAGCAGCTCTTTGTCTATCCGCAGGCTGAGCACACTGGTCCCCATGCATACGAGGGCGCCACATCCGGGCGCCCGATGCGTCACTTTCCGGATTCGACTCACCCATAAGGGTGACGCGATGTTTTCTGGGCGATACCCCCGGGCTCCCGGGTTCAGTGGCCGAGGTCACGGGCACACCGGCGCGCCCGGGTGGTCCTTAGAAAGGGTAATGAGTTACTCTAAGGACATGCCGGACCTTACCCATGGCGACGACGCGGCCGCCGTGAACTCCCTCCGCTCCGCCGTGATGCGACTCTCGCGACGGCTGAAGCACCAGCGGGTCGACGAGTCACTGAGCCCCACCGAGATGTCGGTGCTGGGCACCCTCTCCAACTGCGGCCAGGCCACCCCCGGTGAGCTGGCCCGCAAGGAGCATGTGCAGCCGCCCTCGATGACCCGCATCGTGGCGCTGCTCGAGGCCAAGGGACTGGTCCGTCTGGAGCCGCACCCCGAGGACCGGCGCCAGAAGGTCGTCACCAAGACCGAGCAGGCCGAGGCGATGCTCGAAGAGAGCCGCCGCAAGCGCAACGCGTTCCTGGCCGGCCTGGTCGACGGCCTCGACGAGGACGAATGGGCCAAGCTCCGCGCGGCCGCCCCCGTCCTGGAGAAGCTCGCACACCTGTAAACCCCTGAACGAGGAGGCGAACCCACTTTGAGTACGGGATCCGGAGCACCTTCCGCCCCCGCACCGACCGCCCCTACTACCCCCGCATCCCGCAGGTCCTCGATGTTCGGCTCGCTGAAGGTCAGGAACTACCGCCTGTTCTTCGCGGGCCAGGTCGTCTCCAACATAGGCACCTGGATGCAGCGCATCGCCCAGGACTGGCTGGTTCTCAGCCTCACCGGCTCCGCGACCGCCGTCGGTGTCACCACCGCCCTGCAGTTCCTGCCGATGCTGCTCTTCGGCCTCTACGGCGGAGTCCTCGTCGACCGGCTGAACAAGCGGCGCGCACTCTTCGTCACCCAGACGTCCATGGCCCTCACCGGCATCGCGCTCGCGCTGCTGACCCTCTCCGGCCATGTGCACGTCTGGCACGTCTACCTCGCCGCCTTCGTCGTCGGTCTCGCCACGGTCGTCGACAACCCGGCCCGCCAGTCCTTCGTCTCCGAGATGGTCGGCCCGGACCAGCTGCAGAACGCGGTCAGCCTCAACTCCGCGAACTTCCAGTCGGCCCGCCTGGTCGGCCCCGCCGTCGCCGGCCTGATGATCACCGGCGTCGGCACCGGCTACGCCTTCCTCTTCAACGGCCTGTCCTTCGTCGCCCCCATCGTCGGCCTGCTGCTGATGCGCGCGCGTGACCTGCACGTCGTGCAGCGGGCGCCGAGAGGAAAGGGCCAGCTGCGGGAGGGCCTGCACTATGTGGCCGGCCGCCCCGACCTGACCTGGACGATCATCCTGGTCGGCTTCGTCGGCACCTTCGGCTTCAACTTCCCCGTCTACCTCTCCGCCTTCGCGGACGACGTCTTCCACGCGGGCGCCGGCTCCTACAGCCTCTTCAACACCCTGATGGCGGCCGGCTCCCTGGCCGGCGCCCTGCTCGCGGCCAGACGCGGCACCGCCAAGTTGCGGGTGATGATCGCGGCGGCGGTCGTCTTCGGCGCCCTGGAACTGGTGGCCGCGACCGCCCCCTCCCTGTGGCTGTTCGCCCTGCTCATGGTCCCGATCGGCATGTTCGGCATGACGGTCAACGTCACCGCCAACACCACCGTCCAGATGGGCACCGACCCGGCCATGCGCGGCCGGGTGATGGCCCTGTACATGATGGTGTTCATGGGCGGCTCCCCCATCGGCGCACCCATCGCCGGCTGGATCACGGACGCGTACGGCGTCCGCGCCGGCCTGGCGGTGGGCGGTGCCATAGCCGCCGCGGCGGCCATGGCGATCGGCCTGGTCCTGGCCCGCGTCGGCAACCTGCGCCTGTCGGTCGGCTGGTACGGCGGCCACCCGCGGGTGCGGTTCGTCCCGCGCGAGGAGCGGGAGGACCAGGAGGAGCTCGCCCCGGCCGCGTGAGACACGGACGGGGCACCGGCCCGGAGGCGTACTACAGCCTCCGGGCCAGCACCTGTCCCGCCCAGCCGGTCCCGACGGTGTAGGTCTCGGTGCGGACGAAGCCGTTGCCCTCGTAGTAGCGGACCAGCTTGCCGTCGGCGCCCGCGTAGCAGTCCACCCGCAGCAGCGAGACCCCGGCCCGCCGGGTCTCCTCGGCGGCATGCGCCAGCAGCGCGCTGCCCGCGCCGTGGCCCTTGAACCGGCGGTCGGAGGCCAGCCAGTGGATGTACCGCTCGGGCTCACCGGGCGGCGGGAGATGCGCCAGATAGGCGCCGGGCGCGTCGGTGACCGTGAGCGTGGCGGCCGGCACCCCGTCGGCCTCGGCGATGTAGGTCACACCCTCGTCCATGTAGCGGACGACCGACTCCACCGTCTTCTGGTTCTCCGACAGCGGGGTGGTCCCCCACTGCTCGGTCCGCCCCTGACCCACCAGCCATTCCACAGAGCTGTCGAGCATGCCGAGTATCGCGGGAACGTCGTCCGGGCCGCCTTCTCTGATGGTGATCTGCATCTCCTCATGATGGCAGGGTGGTCCGCATGAGACTCTTCGCCGCCGTGCTGCCGCCGCCCGAGGTGGCCGCCGAACTCGCCGCCGAGGTCGACCGGTTGAAGCGACTGCCGGGTGCGGACACGCTGCGCTGGACCGACCGCCCCGGCGGGCCCCGTGACGGAGCCACCGATTGGCACTTCACCCTCGCGTTCTACGGCGAGGTCGAGGACGGCGTCGTACCGGACCTGTCGGACCGGCTGGCCCGTGCGGCCCACCGCACGCAGCCCTTCCGCCTGTCCGTCGCCGGAGGCGGCCAGTTCGGCCACGGCCGGGTCCTGTGGGCGGGCGCCCGAGGGGATCTGGAGACCCTGCGACTCCTTGCCGACCGCGCGGAGGCGGCGGCGCGGAAGGCGGGCGTACCGATGGGGGAGCACCGCCGCTACAAGGCGCACCTGACGGTGGCACGCAGCCGGGACGCGATGGAGGCACGGCCGTACGTCGAGCTGCTCGCCGAGTTCGCGAGCCGGACCTGGACGGTGGGGGAGCTGACGCTGGTGCGCAGCTACCTGCCGACGTCGGGGGTGCCGGGGGAGCAGCCGCGGTACGAGGTGGTCGCCCGCTGGGGGCTCGGGGCGGGCGGTTAGGCTCGTTGCCGTGGACCCGAAGACCCGGAACCGGATCATGGCCGGTGCGCTTGTGCTGTTGTTCGTCGTGGTTGCCGTGGCCTCTGCCATGCGGTGAGGGCCGGCTGGGGAACTGCGGCCGCCGCTTCCGGCTGCGGGCCGTTCGCGGCCGGTCGCGCAGTTCCCCGCGCCTCTACGGGGCGCTGCCCCTGACGTCGGCTACCAGGCGAAGGCCTCCGGCGAGGGGCCCGGACCCGGGAAGATCTCGTCCAGCTCCGCCAGCAGCTCCTCGCTCAGCTCCAGCTCGACGGCCCTCAGCGCCGACTCCAGCTGCTCGCCGGTGCGCGGGCCGACGATCGGACCCGTCACCCCCGGACGTGTGAGCAGCCAGGCCAGCGCGGCCTCGCCCGGCTCAAGACCGTGCTTGTCGAGCAGGTCCTCGTAGGCCTGGATCTGGGCGCGGACGGTGGTGTTGGCGAGGGAGTCGGCGGCCCGGCCACTGGCCCGGCGCCCGCCCGTCACCTCCTTCTTGAGCACACCGCCGAGCAGCCCGCCCTGCAGCGGCGACCAGGGGATGACCCCGAGGCCGTAGTCCTGCGCGGCCGGGATGACCTCCATCTCGGCGCGCCGCTCGGCGAGGTTGTAGAGGCACTGCTCGCTCACGAGGCCGATGGTGCCGCCGCGCCGGGCGGCGATCTCGTTGGCCTGGGCGATCTTGTAGCCGGGGAAGTTGGAGGATCCGACGTACAGGATCTTGCCCTGTGCGATGAGGGTGTCGATCGCCTGCCAGATCTCCTCGAAGGGGGTCCGGCGGTCGATGTGATGGAACTGGTAGACGTCGATGTAGTCGGTCCCCAGCCGCTTCAGGCTGGCGTCGACGGCCCGCCGGATGTTGACGGCGGACAGCTTGTCGTGGTTGGGCCAGGCGTCGCCGTCGCCGGCCATGTTGCCGTACACCTTGGTGGCGAGCACGACCTTGTCGCGGTGTGCGGCGCTCTTGGCGAACCAACTGCCGATGATCTCCTCGGTCCGCCCCTTGTTCTCACCCCAGCCATACACGTTGGCGGTGTCGAAGAAGTTGATGCCGGCGTCCAGCGCCGCGTCCATGATTGCGTGACTGCCGGCCTCGTCGGTCTGCGGGCCGAAGTTCATGGTGCCGAGGACGAGTCGGCTGACCTTGAGTCCGGTACGTCCGAGCTGCGTGTACTTCATGGTCACCCAGCCAACGTCGTGGAGTGCGCTCTAGGCAAGGGTGTCAGAGGCCTGACGTAGGGTTCGCGGAGTTCATCACCCAGGGAGACCCGCGTGAACGCTCGTGCCCGACTGTGTGCCACCCTCCCCGCACTGCTGCCCTCCGCGGACGGCGACTTCCTGGAACTGCTGGGGCAGCCGGGCCGTCGGCTGCTCGCCCAGCGCGGCGACGACGTGCTCGCGGTCCAGCCTCTGGACGACGCCTGCATGCCGTCGGGAGAGCCCGTACGGCTGCCCGCGCCCTGGCCACGGCGCCGCGGTGGCTGGGCGGTGGCGCCGGACCTGGGTCTGGCCGTGTTCGCGGGGGTGCACGCGGTGCGGGCGGTGGAACCGTCGGGTGCGGTCCGCTGGGAGGTCCGGCACAGCTGCTGGCACGGCGCCTGCCGGGAGCTGCACGAGTCGTACGACGAGTACGGCGACCGCGCGGACCATCGCTACCCGGAGCGTGGTTCGGCCGGGTTCTCGGTGGACGGGGCCTACGTCTGGGCGCACGTGCGAGGACCCTTGGCGGTGGGCGAGTTGAGCCCGGAGACGATGGACGAGTGGCTGCTCCTGGACGCCGGGGACGGCCGTGTCCTCGCGCGGGCCGACGCACAGGCCGCGGCGGTCGGCAGCTTCCATCTCCCCCATCCGACGGACCCGCGGCAGATGGGGCTGAGCATCGGGGAGGGGCAGGACGGGGCGCCGGTGCGGTGGGGGCGCTGGGACGGGAAGACCCTCGCAGTCGAGTACTTCGAGGGCGACCTGGCCCTGACGGGAGTGAGCCCCTCGGGGGAGCGGCTGCTGACGGTGACCCACGACCAGGACGCGCTCGCCGTGCACGACAGGCGCGGTGCGGTGGTGGACGGCCTGGAGTGGGAGGCCGCGTCGGCCGTGCCCCGCCACCCCAAGGCCGAACCCGACAACGACGAGACGGTTCCGTACTGGGACTGGGCGGGCGGTTTCGTCGACGGGACGACGCTGATCGCCTCGACCACCGAGAGCGACGAGGAATGGGGAGCGGGCCGTCACTGGCTGCTGGACACCACAACCGCCGCCCCGCCGACCGAGGTCACCTATCCGCTGCCGGTAGGTACCCGTCCCCCTGAGGGATTGGGCGACGGCAGCTGGACGACACCGTCGGAGACGGGCGATGCGTTGTACGTGTGGCGGCTGGACACCTAGGAGCTGTGCGAAGCGGTGATCAGCCGGGCGACCGGGAGCTGGGCGTCGCGGTCGTCCTCGGACGCGTATGTGTACTCAACAACGAGAGGGGACGGTATGGAGCCATCGGAACTCCGCCGCGCGCTTGAGGCAGGACGGGCGACCGCTTCGGAGCTGGGCCTTCAGGTCGACGACGTGGTCGTCGTCCACAACTCGGATCGCGTCGCGCTACGCCTGATCCCGTGCGATGTTCTGGCTCGGGTCGCGCCGCTGGCGCAGCTGGCCGATTCCGAGATTGAAGCAGAGGTGGCCCGCCGGCTCACCGACGTCGACGCTCCGGTGGCTGAACTCGATCCCCGGGTCGACTCCCGGGTCTCTGTGCGTGATGCCTTCGCCGTCTCGCTCTGGACCTACTACGAACCGGTGGATGCGGAGATTGTGCCGTCCGACTACGCGGACGCGCTCCTGCGGCACCATGCGGCCTTGCGCCAGATCGATCTGGACGTACCGCATTTCACCGATCGAGTCGCCGCGGCACTCGGAGTGGTGGACAACCGGGAGCGGTCCCCCGGCCTGCCCGATTCCGGCCGGGAACTCCTCAGCGGCACACTCGGCGGACTGAGCGCCGCGATCAGTGTCGCGAAAACCGACGAGCAGCTGCTGCACGGCGAGCCGCATCCGGGCAACCTCCTGAACACGAGGAGAGGGCCGCTTTTCGTGGACCTGGCCACGTGCTGTCGTGGGCCGGTCGAGTTCGACCTCGCCCATGCGCCCGAACAGGTGGGAAGGCACTACGCGGGAGCCGACCCCGGCCTGATTCACCGGTGCCGCGCCCTGAACTGGGCGATGTTCTCGGCCTGGCGCTGGCGCCGAGACGACCAGATGCCCGACCGGGACCACTGGAGGGTGGAGGGGCTCAACCGGGTTCGTGCCGCGCTCGCTCGCTGCGAACCGGGCTGAACTCAAGTCCGTCCTAGTCGGTCGGGAACTCGTCGGTCTTGATGACGAGGTCCACCGGGGTGCCGGTCAGGTCGATGTCGGTGCCGAAGTCCACTCGCGTGGGCTCGTCGTAGTCGCCGTCCTTGGGGTCGGTGTAGATGAGGCAGCGCCCCTGGTAGGGGTCGGCGACGACGTAGACGGGGACCTCGGCCTCCGCGTACGCGGTCCTCTTCGGGCCGTAGTCGTTGGCGGCCGTGCCCTGGGAGATCACCTCGGCGACGAACTCCACGTCCTGGTAGCGCCAGTGGCCCGTGTCATCGGGCTTGGCCGAGGCCTTGAGCAGGGCCACGTCCGGGCAGAAGCCGTTCTCGTGACCGGGGAAGTCGATCCGGACGTCCGAGAAAACCTTGACCTTCCGTCCGAACCTGTCTTCGACGTCCCACAGGATCTGGCGAATGATCTGCCAATGCGTGCTCCGTTGCGGTGTCATGTAGACGTTGCCCTCGACGATCTCGACCCTGAATCCTTCGGGGACGGGCATCCGCTCAAGGCGCTCGAACCACTCGTCCAGGCGCTTGGTGTTGGCGTCGGCGTCGGCCATCTCGATCCTGTCCTCCAGGACGGTCATCGTGGCGCTCCTCCCCGGCCGCCCCACGGACGGGTGCGGCCGCGCGGTTCAACGATACGCACGGTGACCGGGCGACGGCGGAATTCGGTCAGTCCGTTCCGGCCTCGTACTCCTCGCCCAGGTCCCACCCCTGCCACATCGCCTCCGCGAACGCCTCCGCGATGCGGTGTTCGCCGTTCGCGTTGGGGTGGGTGCCGTCGTAGGTGTCCGTGTCGATGTCGTACGACGGCGGGGGCGAGGCCAGCAGCAGCGGGGAGCGGGGCTCGTCCAGGTCGGCGACCGTCTTCGCCAGCAGCTCGTTGAAGAGGTTCACCTGTTCCGCGAACTGCGGGTCCGACGCGGCCCGTATGTTCGGGATCACCGGCAGCACCACCATGCGGATGCGCGGGTTGGCCTCCCGCGCGGCCGCCACGAAGGACCGTGCGTTCGCCGCCGTCTGCTCCGCGTTCGTGTAGAAGCCCAGGTCGATCAGGCCGAGGGAGACGAGGAGGACATCGGCGCGGCAGGACCGCACCGTCTCCCCGATCAGCGGGGCCATGTGCAGCCAGCCCTCGCCCCAGCCGGCCAGGTGGGCGCGTGGGAAGTCGGGGTCGGCGTAGGTGTACGACACGGGCGCGTCGGCGAGCTTGTCGTACAGCGTCTCGCGTGGGCCGACCAGCGTGAACGGGCCGCCGTAGGTCGCGCACAGGTGCTGCCACATGCGGTACCGCCATGTGTGTTCGCCCGTGCTGCCGATGGTCATCGAGTCCCCGACGGGCATGAACCTGAGCATCCGCTCATGATGGACGATCAGGGGGAGCGGTGGGGTGTGAGGACCGCCACGTCCCCCACGGGCCCCGGGCCGTGAAACACAGCGCGGGATGGCAGGCTTGGGCCCATGCGCCGACGACCGTTCGCCCTTCTCGCCGGGGTCCTGCTCACCGGGGCCCTCGCCGCCGCACCCGCCTCCGCCGCCGACGGCGCCGGTGACAAGGGGTTCACGATCACGGACCCGCGCATCACCGAGTCCAGCGGTCTCGCCGCCTCCCACCTGCACCCCGGCATCTACTGGACCCACAACGACAGCGACGACGGCCCCTACATCTACGCCGTCGACAGCGCGACCGGGAAGACCGTCGCCACGGTCACGCTCAGTGGGATCGGCAGGCCCCGCGACGTCGAGGCCATCTCCATCGGCCCCGACAACCAGATCTACGTCGGGGACATCGGCGACAACCTCGACGGCAGCTGGCCGTACGTGTGGATCTACCGGCTGCCCGAGCCGAAGGTCCTGGAGAACCAGACGATCAAGGCGACTCAGTACATCGTCAAGTACGCGAACGGCGCCCGGAACGCCGAGTCGCTGATCGTCCACCCCAAGACCGGGCGCGTGTACATCATCGACAAGAAGGAGGACGGCGGGCATCTCTACGAGGGCCCGGCGACCCTGTCCTCCTCCGGCACCAACATCTTCAAGCCCGTCGCCACCATCGACCTCTGGGCCACCGACGCCGCCTTCTCGCCCGACGGCAGGCAGCTCGCCGTCCGCGGCTACCTCGGCGGCATCTACTACGACTGGAACGGCGGGAAGATCAAGCGGGAGGGGCGGCTCGACGTGCCGCTCCAGAAGCAGGGCGAGTCGGTCAGCTACTCCGCCGACGGGACCAGGCTGATGTACGGCAGCGAGGGCTCCGACAGCCCGGTGCAGGCCGAGGACGTGCCGGGCGGGGCGGCGGCCGGCAAGTCGCCGTCCGGCAGCGGGAGTTCGGCCGCCGCCGACAGTGACAGTCCTGCGAGCGGCAAGGTCAAGGTCGGCGCCATCGCCCTCGGCGTCGCCGTGCTCGCCCTCTTCGGGCTGCGCCGGCTGCGGCGCACACCCACCCGCCGGCACTGACCCTCGCCGACGTCACCCTTCCGGGTCACCGGCGGGGCGGCCGTACGCCGGTCCGGCCTCACGGAACGGGAACACCCGTGCGCCGTAACGCCCCGCGCCCGGCCGGGAAGGGGCGCCCGGTGCCTGTCCCGGCACCGGGCGCCCTCCGTTGCCGTGTGCGTTACAGCTTCTCGATCACGTAGTCGACGCACTTCGTCAGCGCCTCGACGTCGGCCGGGTCGATCGCCGGGAACATCGCGATGCGGAGCTGGTTGCGGCCGAGCTTGCGGTAGGGCTCGGTGTCGACGATGCCGTTGGCGCGCAGCACCTTGGCGACGGCGGCCGCGTCGATCTCGTCGGCGAAGTCGATCGTGCCGATGACCTGCGAGCGCTGGGCCGGGTCGGCGACGAACGGGGTGGCGTACTTGCTCTCCTCGGCCCAGGTGTACAGGCGGGTCGAGGAGTCCTTCGTACGGCCGGTGGAGAAGGCGAGGCCGCCCTGGCCGTTCAGCCACTCCAGCTGCTGGTCGAGCAGGAAGAGGGTGGCGAGGGCCGGGGTGTTGTACGTCTGGTTCTTGCGGGAGTTGTCGATCGCCGTGGGGAGGCTGAAGAACTCCGGCACATGGCGGCCGGACGCGTGGATGCGCTCGGCGCGCTCGATCGCGGCCGGGGAGAAGACGCCGATCCACAGGCCGCCGTCGGAGGCGAAGGACTTCTGCGGGGCGAAGTAGTAGACGTCGGTCTCGCTGACGTCGACGGGGAGGCCGCCCGCGCCGGAGGTGGCGTCGACGAGCACGAGCGCGCCCTCGTCGGCCCCGGCGACCCGCTCGATGGGCATGGCGACACCGGTCGAGGTCTCGTTGTGCGTGAAGGCGTAGACGTCCACGCCGGCCTCGGCCCGCGGCGCCGGGTGGGTGCCCGGGTCGGAGGCGATGACGGTGGGTTCGGCCAGCCAGGGGGCGAGCCCCGCGGCCTTGGCGAACTTGGACGAGAACTCACCGAAGTTCAGGTGCTGCGACTTGCCGTCGATCAGCCCGTGGGTGGCGACGTCCCAGAAGGCGGTGGATCCGCCGTTGCCGAGGACGACCTCGTAGCCGTCCGGGAGGGAGAACAGGGAGCTGATGCCCTCGCGGACCCGGCCGACCAGGTTCTTCACCGGGGCCTGGCGGTGGGAGGTGCCCATGAGAGAGGTACCGGTGGCGGCGAGCGCGTCCAGCGCCTCCGTCCGCACCTTGGAGGGGCCCGCGCCGAAGCGTCCGTCGGCGGGCTTGATGTCAGCGGGGATCTGGATGTCAGCCACGGGGCGAGCGTAGTGGTTGGAGGAAACGTGGTCGAAATGTAGTCCGTCGGGTGAGACGGGCGGGTGTGCGGGCGAGGGGCGGGCGGGTGACGGGCCGGCTCACGTCCCGGCTCATGTCCCGGCTCATGTCCCGGTTCATGCCCGTGTGCCGTCAAGTGGCTGCCGTCCGGGGAAGTTCCGTGGCTGTCGTCCCGCGTCGCTGTCGGTGCCGGCGGGCAGACTGGGAGGCATGGTCGATCTGGAGGCTGAGCTGCGCAGGGCCGTCCGGGGCGAGGTGGGGTTCGACGTCACGTCGCGGGCGCTGGTCACCATGGACGCGTCCAACTACCGGCGGGTCCCGGCGGGGGTGGTGGCCCCCCGGGACGCGGCCGACGTGGCGGCCGTACTGGAGGTGTGCCGCGCCCACGGGGTGCCGGTGGTCGCCCGGGGCGGGGGCACGTCGATCGCGGGGCAGGCCACGGGCACCGGCGTGGTGCTGGACTTCACCCGCCACATGAACCGTCTGGTCGACCTGGATCCGGTCACCCGAACGGCCGTCGTCCAGCCGGGTCTGGTCCTGGACCGCCTCCAGGAGGCCGCCGCCCCGCACGGTCTGCGGTTCGGCCCGGACCCCTCCACGCACAGCCGCTGCACGCTCGGCGGAATGATCGGCAACAACTCGTGCGGCGCGCACAGCGTGGCCTGGGGCACCACGGCGGACAGCGTCCTGGAGCTGGACGTGCTCACCGCGCGGGGCGGGCGGCTGCGGCTGGGGCAGGACTGGGCCGGGGCACCCGAGGGCCTGCGCGAGCTGGTGGCCGGGGAGCTGGCGCGCTTGCGCACCGGTTTCCCCGACCTGCCCCGCCGTATCTCCGGGTACGCCCTGGACGCGCTGCTCCCCGAGCGGGGCGCCGACGTGGCCCGCGCCTTCTGCGGCAGCGAGGGCACGCTGGGGATCCTCACGGAGGCGGCCGTCCGCCTCGTCGAGTCACCCCGGGCGCGTGCGCTGGCGGTGCTCGGGTACGCCGACGAGAGCGCGGCCGCGGAGGCGGCGGCCGGGCTGCTCGCCGCCGCTCCGCTGACGGTGGAGGGCATGGCCGCCGACCTGGTGCGGTCCCCGGCCGGACTGCCGCGCGGGGGCGCCTGGCTGTTCGTGGAGACGGGCGGGGAGTCGGCCGCGCAGGCACGCGCGCGTGCCGAGGCGGTCGTCCGCGCGGCGGATGCCCTGGACGGGCTGGTCGTCACCGACCCGGCCGCCCAGCGCGCGCTCTGGCGTATCCGCGAGGACGCCTCCGGTACGGCGACCCGGATGCCGGACGGCAGCGAGGCCTGGCCCGGCTGGGAGGACTGCGCGGTGCCGCCGGCCCGACTGGGCGCCTACCTGCGGGACTTCAGAGGCCTGCTCTCCGCCCACGGCCTGCGCGGCACCCCGTACGGGCACTTCGGGGACGGCTGCATCCACGTCCGCATCGACTTCGACCTGCTCGGTGCGGCCGGCGTGGCCCGCTTCCGCCGCTTCTCGGAGGAGCTGGCCGACCTCGTCGTCGCCCACGGCGGCTCGCTCTCCGGGGAGCACGGGGACGGCCAGGCGAGGGCGGAACTGCTGCCGAGGATGTACGGCGCCGAGATGGTGGCGCTGTTCGAGAGGGCGAAGGGGATCTGGGACCCGGACGACCTCCTCAACCCCGGCATGCTGGTCAGGCCCGCGCCCCTGGACACCAATCTCCGCTTCGCCGTCCTCCCCCGCGAGCCGCTGCCGGTGGCCTTCGGCTACCCCTCCGACAACGGCGACTTCTCCGCGGCCGTCCGCCGCTGCGTGGGCGTCGCGAAGTGCCGTACGACCGAGGTGTCCGGTGCGTCCGTGATGTGCCCGTCCTTCCGGGCGACCGGCGAGGAGGAGCACTCCACGCGCGGCCGGGCCCGGCTGCTGCACGAGATGCTGGCGGGCGAGCTGGTGACGGACGGCTGGCGGTCGACGGAGGTCCGGGACGCGCTGGACCTGTGTCTGTCCTGCAAGGGCTGCCGGTCGGACTGCCCGGTGGGGGTGGACATGGCCACGTACAAGGCGGAGTTCCTGCACCACCACTACGCGGGCCGCCGCCGTCCCGCGTCCCACTACAGCATGGGCCGGCTGCCGCGCTGGCTGCGCCTGGTGGCCCGCACGCGCACGGCGGGGCCGGTCAACGCGCTCGCCGCCGTACGCCCGCTGGCGGCGCTGGCCAAACGCGTCGGCGGCATCGCACCGGAGCGGCGGATCCCGCGCCTGGCGAGGGAGCCGTTCAGCCGGTGGCTGCGGCGACGCCAGCGCAGGCGCCTGCGGGGCTGGATGGCGGACGCGCGGGCGGGCCGCCGGCCGGACTTCCCGGCGCGGATGGTCTTCCTCTGGCCGGACACGTTCACGGAGCACCTGTCACCGTCCGTGGGCCGGGCGGCCGTACGGGTGCTGGAGGCGGCGGGAGTGGGTGTGGCGGAGCTCCCGACGCGACCGTGGCGGGTGCGGCGGTCGGCCGACGGCGAGGTGGAGAGCGTCGGCATGTCCGCTCGCCGGCCCCGCCGGACCTCCCGCGCGTGCTGCGGGCTGACGTACCTCTCGACGGGCCAACTGGACGAGGCGCGCACGGTGTTGCGGCGCACGCTCGACCTCCTGGGCCCCTTCGTGCTGCCCGAGCTGGCCGACGTGGAGGACTCGACCCTCTTCGTCGTCCTGGAACCCAGCTGCGCGGCGGCCCTCCGCGCGGACCTGCCGGAACTCCTCCCGGACGATCCGCGCGCGGCCCGTCTGGCGGGGGCGGTGGTCACCTTCGCGGAGGCCCTGGAACGCCTGGCCCCGGACTGGACCCCGCCCCGCCTGAACCGCCGGGTCACCGGCCAGACCCACTGCCACCAGCACGCGGTACTGGGCGACACCGCCGACCGCCGTCTCCGCGAGGCCGCCGCCCTCACCGGCGACCTGGCCGGCGGCTGCTGCGGCCTGGCAGGCAACTTCGGCTTCGAGAAAGGCCACTTCGAGGTGTCGAGGGCGTGCGCGGAGGAGCAGCTGCTGCCGGCGGTGGCCGAGGCACCGGAGGACACGGTGATCCTGGCGGACGGTTACTCCTGCCGCACCCAGCTGGAACAGCTGGCGGGGGTGCGGGGGAGGCATCTGGCGGAGGTGCTGGCCGAGGGGCTGGAACCGGACAGGGAGGGAAAGTGGGACGAGAAGTGACCGTGTCCGAGCCCGAGTCGAACCGGGTGGCGGTCCTCTCCGACATCCACGGGGTGCTGCCGGCGCTGGAGGCGGTCCTCGCGGAGCCGGACGTGTGCACGGCCGACCGCATCGTCCTCACCGGCGACATCACGGCGGGCCCGCAACCGGCCCAGGTGATCGAGGCGTTGCGCGAGCTGGGCGACCGGGTGCTGTGGGTGTCGGGAAACGCGGACCGGGAGCTGGTGGAGTACCGCAGGGGCGAACGCACCGGGATCCCGGACCCGATCGGCCCGTTCGCGGCGAACGCGCTCACCGCCGAACAGGTCGACTTCCTCGCCGCGCTCCCCAGGACGGCCACCCTCACGATCCGAGGCCTGGGCCGGGTCCTGTTCTGCCACGCGACGCCCCGCGACGACGAGGAGATCGTCCTGGTCGACTCCTCGCAGGACCGCTGGACGGAGGTGCTCACCGGCATCGACCCCGCCGTCACCACCGTCGTCTGCGGCCACACCCACATGCCGTACACCCGCCTCGCCCACGGCCGCCTGGTCGTCAACCCCGGCAGCGTGGGCATGCCCTACGGCCGTCCGGGCGCCCACTGGTGCCTCCTGGGCCCCGGCACCGACCTGCGCGTGACGTCGTACGACATCCCGGCGGCGGTGGCCCGGCTCCGCGCCGAGTGCGCGTACCCGGACATCGCGGAGTGGGCGGACTGCTACCTCAACTCCCGGGTGACCGACACGGAGGCGCTGACGGTGTTCGGGCCGGGTGGCGGGAGGGCGGCGGCGGCCACCGGGGCTTCGTAGTGGCGGGAGGGCGGCGGCGGCCACCGGGGCTCCGGAGCGGGGCGGGCGCGGCCGAGGGGAGGGCCGGGCCGTCCGTGCCGGCGTGGTCGGGCGTGGCCGGGGGCGGTCGGGCCGTCCGTGCCGGAGCGGGCGGGCGTGGCCGGGGCGGTCGGGCCGTCCGTGTCGGAGCGGGCGGGCGTGGCCGGGGCGGTCGGGCCGTCCGTGCCGGAGCGGTGGTGGGGGTTTCCGCGACACGCGGTCCCCGGGCGGCGTGGGGAAAGCGGCCGCTCCGGGTGCGTCTGTTGTCCTTGACGGAATGACCGGTTTCGCAGTCCGAGGAGTTCTCCGCCGATGACAGCAGCCCTTCACCTTCGGACGATCACCCGTGCCGAACACCTCGCCTTCGTCGGTTCCCGGCCGTCCGTCAGCCATATGCAGGTGCCGTCCTGGGGGGACGTGAAGCCCGACTGGCGGGCGGAGAGTCTGGGCTGGTTCGACGGGGAGGAGCGGATCGTCGGGGCCGGACTGGTGCTGTTGCGGGCGTTGCCCAAGGTGAAGCGGTATCTCGCCTATCTGCCGGAGGGGCCCGTCATCGACTGGCACGACCCGGCGCTGGAGCGCTGGCTCGATCCGCTGCTGGCGCACCTGAAGGGGTGCGGGGCCTTCGCGGTGAAGACGGGGCCGCCGGTCGTCGTGCGGCGGTGGAGCGCGGAGGCGGTGAAGGAGGCGATCGCCGACCCCGCCGCCCGGCGGCTGCGGGACGTCGGGGCGACCTCGGAGGAACCCCGCGCCCTCGAACTCGGCGACCGGCTGCGCCGGATGGGATGGCGCCAGGCGGCGGCCGGCGGGGAGGAGGGGTTCGCGGCCGGGCAGCCCCGGTACGTGTTCCAGGTGCCGTTCGCCGGGCGGCCGTTGGAGGACGTCCAGCGCGGGCTCAACCAGCAGTGGCGGCGCAACGTGAAGAAGGCCGAGAAGGCCGGGGTCAAGGTGGTCCGCGGCGGCTACGAGGACCTGCCCGCCTTCTACACGCTCTACGCCGAGACCGCCGAACGCGACCGCTTCATCCCGCGCCCCCTCCCCTACTTCCAGCGCATGTGGACCGCCCTCACCACCGAACACCCCGACCGTATGCGCCTCTACCTCGCCCACCACGAGGGCGAGGTCCTCGCCGCCGCGACCATGCTCACCGTCGGCCGGCACGTCTGGTACTCCTACGGCGCCTCCACCAGCCGCAGGCGCGAGGTCCAGCCCAACAACGCCATCCAGTGGCGGATGATGTGCGACGCCCACGAACTCGGCGCCGCCGTATACGACTTCAGGGGCATCACCGACACCCTTGAGGAGTCCGACCACCTGCTGGGGCTGCTCCGCTTCAAGGTCGGCGCAGGCGGGGAGGCCGTCGAGTACCTGGGGGAGTGGGACTTCCCGCTCAACAAGCTGCTCCACAAAGCGTTCGACGTGTACATGGCCCGCCGCGCTTCATAAGCCGGCTCTCAGGTTCATAAGAGAACTCTCAGGTTCGGGGTCGTTATACAGCTGTTACCCAGGTATTCACAGCGCCTGTTTGCCGTTCGCAAGCCGACTTTGCCGTTCCTTGAGGTCCGAGCCGTGTAAGTTCATCGGTGTCGGGCGGCGGGGATTGCCGAGGATGACGATCCGAAATCCCCGTACGTTGCCCAAGAGAATTCTCGCTCCATCCTGCACCACTTGCACTTCGAACTCTCAAGGAGTCGGAATGAGCCTCAAGAAGCTCGCCCCGCTGCCCCCCAAGTCCAAGAAGCAGCTGCCCCCGCCGCCCCCGCCGAAGCCGAAGAAGAAGGCCCACAAGCCGCTTCCGAAGCCGATCCCCGGCCAGGACAACTGAGTCAGCCGTAAAGAGGACCGACGGTTCGCCGTCGGTCCTTTTTCACTCCTGAATTCCCGTAATTCCAGCGTCGGAGAGCGGAGGCAGTGAGAAATGCGCGCAAAGGAGAGTGCAGGCACGGAATACGAGTACGAAGTCGGCGCCTCGAAATACGAGAACGGCGACGAGTACGACGGGGACGAGTACGACGAGGACGACGAGTACACGCCCGTCATCCCGGCCCGCACCGCCTTCCGCCGCTTCTGGCCACTGACCAAGGGCCTGCGCGGCTGGCTGGTGATCGTCTGGGTGTGCACGGTGATCGCCGCGCTCGCCGAGACCGAGGCCATCCTGCTCTTCAGCGAACTCACCGACAACGCCCTGCAGAAGGGCTCGCTCAGCGCCTTCTGGAGCCCGGCAGGACAGTGGCTGGGCATCGCGATCGTCGGCGCGATCGTCGCGTACGCCGGCAACTCCCTCGCCGCCTGGGTCACCGAACGCTTCGTCATGCGGCTGCGCGAGCACGTCTTCGACCACGTCCAGCAGCTGCCCCCGCACTTCTTCCAGCGCCACCGCCAGGGCGACCTGCTCTCCCGCCTGACCAGCGACGTCGAGGCCATCGAGACCATGGTGGTGTCCGGGCTCATCGGCGCCGCGTCGGCCCTGTTCAGCGCCCTGTTCTACGCGGCCGCCGCGTTCTGGCTGCGCTGGGACCTGGCCGCCGCCACCTTCGTCCTCGCCCCCCTGTTCTGGCTGGCCGCCCGCCGCTTCTCCGGCTCCATCAAGGACGTGTCCAGGGAGGGCCGGGTCGCCGACGGCGCGATCACCTCCGTGGTCGAGGAGTCCCTCGGCAACATCGTGCTGACCCAGGCGTACGACCGGCGTGACGCCGAACGCCGCCGCCTGAACGAGGAGGCGAGCGCCTGGTTCCGCGCCTCCGTCCGCTCCACCCGCCTCAACGAGGCCTACGAGCAGCTCGTCCAGGTCATCGAGACGATCTGCGTCCTCGCGGTGATCGGCATCGGCGCCTGGGAGATCTCCACCGGCCGGATGACCCTCGGCCAGCTCCTCGCCTTCTCCGCCTTCCTCGGCTACCTCTACCCGCCCGTGCGCGGCCTCGCCCAGCTCGGCCTCACCGTCACCGCCGCCACGGCCGGCGCGGAACGGCTGATCGAGATCCTCGACGTACGGCCGTCGGTCACCGACCCCCGCCGCGGCGCCGGCACCGACACCGGCCGCCCCGACGGCACCGTCGAGCTGCGCGACGTCGGCTTCCGCTACCCCGGAGCCGACAGGACCGCCCTGGAGGGCCTCTCCTTCACGGTCAGCCCCGGCGAACTCGTGATCATCACCGGGCCCAGCGGCGCCGGCAAGTCCACCGTCTCCAAGATGCTGCTCCGCTTCTACGACCCCGACAGCGGCGAGATCCTCCTCGACGGCGTCCCGATCCGCGACTTCCCCCTCGCCAGGCTGCGCGAGTACATCACCCTGCTCCCGCAGGAGACCCTCGTCCTGCACGACACCGTCCGCGCCAACATCGCCTGCGGCCGCCCCGGCGCCAGCGAACAGGCCATCGAGGAGGCCGCCAGGGCCGCCGACGCGCACGACTTCATCGTCCGGCTCCCCGACGGCTACGACACCAGGGTCGACCCCAACTCGGCCCGGCTCTCCGGCGGCCAGCTCCAGCGCCTGGCCATCGCCCGCGCGATCCTGCGCGACGCGCCCGTCCTCGTCCTCGACGAGCCGACCACCGGCCTGGACGCGATGGCCGCGCGCCGCGTCGTCAAGCCGCTGCGGCGCCTGATGACCGGCCGCACGACCATCATGATCACCCACGACCTCAACCTCGCCCCCGACGCCGACCGCATCCTCGTCGTCGACCGCGGCCGCATCGTCGAGACCGGCCGCCACGACGAACTCCTCGCCCGCGGCGGCGCCTACTCCCGGCTGCACCGCTCCCAGAACAACGCGGTGATGGACACCGGCGAACTACGGCTCCCGCTCTTCACCGAACAGGGCGTACCGGCGGCCGAGCCGATGCCCGTGCCCCAGGCCTCCTATGCCGGGGTGCAGGGCGGCGGGTACGGATACCAGCAGCCCTACGGGAACATGTACGACTACGGCTACAACTACGACGTGTACGCGGCCGCGGGGCTATGGCCCCAGCCCATGTACGAGGCCCACATGGAAACGCCGGCACCCATGGCTACCGGGGTGCCCATGGCTACCGGGGTTCCGATGGCGACCGGGGTTCCGATGGAGGCCGACTACGGCGCGAACGTCCCGACCACACTCCCCGACGGCCGCCCCCTGTTCCGTGACGAGGAGCCCTGGCCGGGCATCTGAGCCCGGGTGCTGCCGCTTCGCCCGGGGCGTGACCTGCGGCAAGGCGGGTGGTCGAGCGGTCGGCGGTCAGGTCAGTCGCATAAGGGGTTCACGCGCCTGTCTCAGTCCATTACCCTGGACTGAGCAGTGCACCGCAATGAACAGCGAATCCCCTGGACCGCCCGTGACCACGCCCAGCACCTCACAGCCGACGCCCACGCCGACCTCCACGTCCGCCGCCGTGTCCGAGCCCGCCGCCGCGGGCATCGCGCACCGGTTCGGCTCGTTCGGTCCCGTCGGCCTGGTGCTGGCCGGCGGGATCTCCGTGCAGTTCGGCGGCGCCCTCGCGGTCACCCTGATGCCCAGGGCCGGTGCGCTCGGCGTGGTGACGCTGCGGCTCCTCGCGGCCGCCGTCGTCCTGCTCGTGGTCTGCCGGCCCCGGCTGCGCGGCCACTCACGCACAGACTGGGGCACGGTGATCGTCTTCGGTGCCGCCATGGGCGCGATGAACGGCCTCTTCTACGAGGCCGTCGACCGCATCCCGCTGGGTCCCGCCGTCACCCTCGAGGTGCTGGGCCCGCTCGCCCTGTCCGTACTGGCCTCCCGGCGCGCCGTCAACGCGGTGTGGGCCGGACTCGCCCTGGCCGGCGTCTTCCTCCTCGGCGGCGGAGGCTTCAGCGATCTCGACCCCACAGGTGTCGCCTTCGCCCTGGGGGCCGGCGCCATGTGGGCCGCCTACATAGTCTTCAGCGCCCGTACCGGCCGCCGTTTCCCGCAGGCCGACGGCCTCGCCCTGGCCATGGCGGTCGCGGCGCTGCTCTTCCTGCCGCTGGGCATCGCCGAGGCCGGCACCCGGCTCCTCGACCCGACCACCATCGCCCTCGGCTCGTCGGTCGCGGTGCTCTCCTCCGTGTTGCCCTACACCCTCGAACTGCTCGCCCTGCGCCGGCTTCCCGCGCACACCTTCGCCGTCCTCATGAGCCTGGAACCGGCGATCGCCGCCACCGCCGGCTTCTTCATCCTCGACCAGGCGCTGACGGCCACCCAGGCGGGCGCCATCACCCTCGTCATCGCGGCCAGCATCGGCGCGGTCCGCACCCAGGTGGGGCGCGGCCGACGGGCGGCGGCCGGCTCGGAAGCGGCCGGCCCGGAGGCGGCGGCCGGCCTTCAGGCGGAGGCGGCCGGTCTTCAGGCGGAGGGGAAGGGCAGCGCGTCCTGATAGCCGTTGGACGGCCGCTGGATCTTCTTCACGGTCTGGGCGTCCACCGCGACCGGCGCCGACTTCGTGCCCAGCTTTCCGCCGGGATGCCAGTTCCCCGTGACCGACACCCAGGAGTTGGCGGGCGGGACGCTGCTGCCGTAGATCCGCACCTTCACGGACTGCGCGTCGGCCGCGCAGCACGAGATGATGATCCGGGTCAGGTCCCAGCTCCCGCCCCCCGGAACAGGCGTGACCAGCCCGCTCATCTCCACGGTCCGCCCCTTGATGGCCAGCGTGCGGTCCTGCTGCACGCGGGTGGTGAAGTCGGTGAGGGTGATGGGCAGCGGTGAGGTCCTGGGCAGCGCGTCGAAGTCGTCCTGCTCCGCCACGACCTTGGCGGGCTGCCGGGACGCGGTGTAGGCGCCGAGCGCAGGCGGGGCGTAGAAGAGCAGGCTCAGCGCGGGCAGCAGAAGCAGCCAGGCGACTCGGGGGACGGCGGAGTGGTCGTGACCATGGTGTCCGGCACCATGTGGTCCGGCATCATGCGCTCCGGCACCATGTGGTCCGTCGCTGTGTGCGTGGGCACCATGTCTCCCGTGCCCCTTGGTCTCCTTGGCCTCTGTCCTCCCCTCCCTCCCCTCCCGCGTCGCCGCCTCCGCGATGCCCAGCACCAGCAGCACGAACCCGGACACGATCAGCAGCGGGCGCATCCCGGGCTTGACGTAGCGCAGGCACACGTCGGTGAAGAGGGAGGCGTGCAGCAGGCCGAGGCCGCTGAGGACCAGCAAGGTCACCTGAAGCGGACGTCTCACAACAGCACCCCTCCGACCAGCGCACTGCACAGGATCGCGACGACCGTCGTGGCGGTCGAGAAGCGGACCGCGAAGGCCCGGCCGAACGTGCCCGTCTGCAACGCGATCAGCTTGAGGTCGACCATGGGTCCGACCACCATGAACGCCAGCCGGGCAGTGGGCGAGAAGCCCGTGAGCGACGACGCTACGAACGCGTCCGCCTCCGAACACACCGCGAGGATGATCGCCAGCGCGGCCAGGAACAGCACCGACAGCCAGGGCGAACCGGAGAAGGTGTCGAGCACCGAGCGCGGTACCGCCACATTGAAGGTGGCCGCGGCCATGGCGCCGACCACCAGGAACCCGCCCGCCTGCAGGAAGTCGTGCTGGAAAGCGCGCCGGAACTCCGTCCAGCGGCTCTGCCCCGTGCGGTGCCCGGTGTGCCGTACGGCGGGCCGCAGCCACTCCTCGCGGCCCAGCCAGAGCCACAGCCAGCCCATCACGGCGGCGGTCACCAGCGAGGCGAGCAGCCGGGCCAGCACCATGAGGGGGGTGCCGGGGAAGGCGATGGCGGTGGCGGTGAGCACGACCGGGTTGATGGCAGGCGCGGAGAGCAGGAACGCGAAGGCGGCGGCCGGGGTGACCCCGCGCCCGATCAGGCTGTTCGCCACCGGCACCGACGCACACTCGCAGCCCGGCAGCACCACGCCCGCCAGCCCGGCGACCGGCACGGCCAGCGCGGGCCGCTTCGGCAGCAGCCGGGTGAACACCCGCTCCGGCACGAACGCGTTGATCGCCCCCGACAGCGCCGTACCGAGCAGCAGGAACGGCGTCGCCTGCACCACGACCGCGAGGCATACCGTCTGCCAGGCCTGCAACGCGGCCTTGCTCACGCCCTGGCCGAGGAGGAAGAGGCCGGTACCGGGGAGGACGGCGGCGGCCACGAGGAGGAGGGGCCAGTAACGGGGGAGTTCACGCGAGGGCGGGTCCGCGACCTCCTCGGCAGTCGTACGACCGCTTGCCGTGGGCTCTACGACGATCGTCGCCTTCGCCCCCACGGCGAGTTCATCTGTCCTCCGCACGCCCCGCACGCCCCACACATCACTTCATCGCCGGATGTTCGCATCGAACATAGGGCATACGGGCGCCGGTGCCGCGACGGGTCGCCCCAAGGAATGCACCAGGAATGGCCACGGATGCCCCAGGAGCGGCCACGGATGCCTCAGGAAGGGCCACGCATGTCCCGGAGGTGCCCCGGAGGTGCCCCAGAGGTGCCTCGGAGGTGCGCAGGAGGTGCCCCGGGGAAGGCTCCCGCTCCGGGGCGCGGACCGCGAATTCATGCAAGCGTGCTTGATTGTTTCTCGGGTCGCTGCCATGCTCCTCCCCATGTCCGAGCCGACGCCCGTCATCGACGACCTGCGTGAGGAGAGCACGGAACTCGACCGGCTGGTAGCCGAGTTGGGAACCGAGCGGTGGGCTCTCGCCACCCCCGCGCCCCGCTGGACCGTCGCCCACCAGATCGCCCATCTGTACTGGACCGACCGCGCGGCACTGCTCGCCGTGACGGACGAGGACGGTTTCCGCGCGGAGGCCGAGAAGGCGCTCGGCGCCCCCGAGACCTTCGTCGACGAGGGCGCCGAGGACGGCGCCCGACTCCAGCCTGCCGAACTGCTGTCCCGCTGGCGCGAGGGCCGGACCGCGCTGGACCGGGCCTTGCGGGAGGCCGCACCCGGCACCCGCTTCCCCTGGTTCGGGCCGCCCATGTCCGCCGCCTCCATGGCCACCGGCCGGCTCATGGAGACCTGGGCCCACGGCCAGGACATCGCCGACGCCCTGGGTGTGGTCCGCCCCCCGACCGCCCGGCTCGGACATGTGGTCCGCATCGGGGTACGGGCAAGGAACTTCGCCTACCTGGTACACGGCCTCACTCCGCCCGCCGAGGAGTTCCGGGTGGAGATCACCGGCCCGGACGGCGAGCTGTGGGCGTACGGCCCCGAGGACGCCCCGCAGCGCGTCACCGGCCCCGCACTCGATTTCTGCCTCCTGGTCACCCAGCGTGCCCACCGCACCGACCTCGCCATGCGGGCCGTCGGTGCCGACGCCGACCGCTGGCTCGACATCGCCCAGGCCTTCGCGGGCCCGCCCGGCACCGGCCGCACCCCGAAGGGCGGCACCGCGTGACCCTGCGCATAGGCAACGCCTCCGGCTTCTACGGCGACCGTTTCGACGCCCTGCGCGAGATGCTCACCGGCGGCGAACTCGACGTCCTCACCGGCGACTACCTCGCCGAGCTGACCATGCTCATCCTGGGCCGCGACCGGCTGAAGGACCCCGGTGCGGGATACGCCCGCACCTTCCTCCGCCAGCTGGAGGACTGCCTGGGCCTCGCCCACGAACGCGGCGTACGGATCGTCACCAACGCCGGCGGCCTCAACCCGGCCGGACTCGCCGACGCGGTGCGGACGTTGGCCGACCGGCTCGGCATCCCTGTGCGTGTCGCACATGTGGAGGGCGACGACCTCACCGCCGCCCACCCCGGCAGCCTCGCCGCCCACGCCTACCTCGGCGGCTTCGGGATCGCCGAGTGCCTGCGGGCCGGCGCCGACATCGTGGTCACCGGCCGGGTCACCGACGCCGCCCTCGTCACCGGACCCGCCGCCGCCCACTTCGGCTGGGGACCGGGGGAGTACGACCGGCTCGCGGGCGCCGTCGTCGCCGGACACGTCCTGGAGTGCGGAACCCAGGCCACCGGCGGCAACTACGCCTTCTTCGCCGAAGCCGAAGCCGAAGCCGAAGCCGGAGCGGGGGCCGGCCGGGACCTGCGGCGGCCCGGCTTCCCGCTCGCCGAACTCGACGAGGACGGCGGCTGCGTCATCACCAAGCACCCCGGCACCGGCGGTTTCGTCGACGTCGGCACGGTGACCGCCCAGCTCCTGTACGAGACCGGCGGCGCCCGGTACGCGGGCCCCGACGTCACCGCCCGCCTCGACTCCGTACGGCTGAGCCAGGAAGGGCCGGACCGGGTACGGATCGAGGGCGTGCGGGGCGAGGCACCGCCCCCGGCCCTCAAGGTCGGCCGCAACCGGCTGGGCGGCTTCCGCAACGAGGTCGTCTTCGTCCTCACCGGCCTCGACATCGAGGCCAAGGCGGCGCTGGTACGCGAGCAGATGGCCGACGCCCTCGCCAAGTCGCCCCCGCGGGAGGTGCGGTGGGAGCTGGTGCGTACCGACCGGGCCGACGCGGACACCGAGGAGACGGCCAGCGCGCTGCTCCGGCTCGTCGTACGGGACCGGGACCAGGAGGCCGTCGGGCGGGCGCTGAGCGGAGCCGCCGTGGAACTGGCGCTCGCCAGCTACCCCGGCTTCCATGTGCTCGCGCCACCTGGGAAGGGCTCGCCCTATGGGGTCTTCGAGGATGTGTACGTCCCTCAGGGCGAGGTGCCCCATGTGGCCGTCCTCCACGACGGGCGGCAGATCCCTGTGCCGCCGGCCCAGGACACCCTCGTACTCCAGGATCTGCCCGGACCGCCGCTGCCCGAGCCGCTTCCGGCCGGTCCCACCCGGCGGGCGCCCCTCGGGCTGGTGGCCGGGGCCCGCAGCGGTGACAAGGGCGGAAACGCCAACGTCGGTGTCTGGGTGCGCTCGGACGAGGCCTGGCGCTGGCTGGCGCACACCCTGACCGTCGACGCCTTCCGGCACCTCATACCCGAGAGCCGCGAGCTGACCGTCACCCGGCACCTCCTCCCCAACCTCCGCGCCGTCAACTTCACCGTCGAAGGCATCCTCGGCCGGGGTGTGGCCGCCCAACACCGTTTCGACCCCCAGGCCAAGGCCCTCGGCGAATGGCTTCGCTCCCGCCACCTGGACATCCCGGAGGCCCTGCTGTGACGGTCATCGAGACCACGCTCGACACCCGCAACCCCGACTACCGGGCGAACCGCGACACCATGCTCGCCAAGCTCACCGACCTGGAGGCCGAGCACGCCAAGGCTCTCGCGGGCGGCGGCGAGAAGTACGTCGCACGGCACCGGGGGCGCGGCAAACTCCTCGCCCGCGAGCGCATCGAACTCCTCCTCGACCCCGACACCCCCTTCCTGGAGTTGTCGCCGCTGGCCGCCTGGGGCAGTGACTACGCCGTCGGCGCCTCGCTCGTCACCGGGATCGGCGTCGTCGAAGGCGTGGAGTGCCTGATCACCGCCAACGACCCGACCGTGCGCGGCGGCGCCAGCAACCCCTGGTCGCTGAAGAAGGCCCTGCGCGCCAACGACATCGCCCTCGCCAACCGGCTGCCCTGCATCAGCCTGGTCGAGTCGGGAGGCGCCGATCTGCCGTCCCAGAAGGAGATCTTCATCCCCGGAGGCGCCATCTTCCGGGACCTCACCCGGCTCTCGGCCGCCGGCATCCCCACCATCGCAGTGGTCTTCGGCAACTCCACCGCCGGCGGCGCCTACATCCCCGGCATGTCCGACCACGTGATCATGGTCAAGGAACGCGCCAAGGTCTTCCTCGGCGGACCGCCCCTGGTGAAGATGGCCACCGGCGAGGAGAGCGACGACGAGTCGCTCGGCGGTGCGGAGATGCACGCGCGCGTGTCGGGACTCGCCGACTACTTCGCCGTCGACGAACCGGACGCGCTGCGCCAGGCACGCCGCGTGGTCGCCCGCCTCAACCACCGCAAGGCGCACCAGGATCCGGGTCCGGCCGAGCCCCCCAAGTACGCCGCCGACGAACTCCTGGGCATCGTCCCCGGCGACCTCAAGATCCCCTTCGACCCGCGCGAGGTGATCGCCCGGCTCGTCGACGCCTCCGACTTCGACGAGTTCAAGCCGCTGTACGGGACCAGCCTGACGACGGGCTGGGCCACCCTGCACGGCTATCCCGTGGGGGTGCTCGCGAACGCTCAGGGCGTCCTGTTCTCCGCGGAGTCGCAGAAGGCCGCCCAGTTCATCCAGCTCGCCAACCAGCGCGACATCCCGCTGCTCTTCCTGCACAACACCACCGGCTACATGGTCGGCAAGGAGTACGAGCAGGGCGGCATCATCAAGCACGGCGCGATGATGATCAACGCGGTCAGCAACAGCCGCGTACCGCACCTCTCCGTCCTCATGGGCGCCTCCTACGGCGCCGGCCACTACGGCATGTGCGGGCGCGCCTACGACCCCCGTTTCCTGTTCGCCTGGCCCAGCGCCAAGTCCGCCGTCATGGGCCCGCAGCAGCTCGCCGGCGTGCTCTCGATCGTCGCCCGCCAGTCGGCCGCCGCGAAGGGACAGCCGTACGACGAGGACGGCGACGCCGCCCTGCGCGCCATGGTCGAGCAGCAGATCGAGTCCGAGTCGCTGCCGATGTTCCTGTCCGGGCGGCTGTACGACGACGGCGTCATCGACCCGCGCGACACCCGTACCGTCCTCGGCCTGTGCCTCTCCGCCATCCACACCGCCCCCTACGAGGGCGCGCGGGGTGGCTTCGGCGTCTTCCGGATGTGAGGGATCACATGATTTCGACTCTGCTGGTCGCCAACCGCGGCGAGATCGCCTGCCGGGTCTTCCGCACCTGCGCCGACCTCGGCATCCGGACCGTCGCCGTGCACTCGGACGCCGACGAGAACGCGCTCCACGCGCGCGTGGCCGACACCGCGGTACGACTGCCGGGCGCCACGCCCGCGGACACCTACCTGCGCGGCGACCTGGTGGTGAAGGCCGCCGTGAGCGCCGGCGCGGACGCCGTGCACCCCGGGTACGGCTTCCTCTCCGAGAACGCCGACTTCGCCCGCGCCGTCCTCGACGCCGGTCTGGTCTGGATCGGGCCGCCCCCGGAGGCGATCGAGGCGATGGCGTCCAAGACGCGCGCCAAGGAGCTGATGGGGATCGCGCCGCTCGGCGAGGTCACCGAGTCCGACCTGCCGGTGCTGGTGAAGGCGGCCGCGGGCGGCGGAGGGCGCGGGATGCGCGTCGTGCGCCGCCTTGAGGAGCTGAGCGCCGCGCTGGAGGGCGCGCGCGCCGAGGCCGCGAGCGCCTTCGGCGACGGCGAGGTCTTCGTCGAGCCCTACATCGAACGCGGCCGCCATGTGGAGGTGCAGATCCTCGCCGACGCGCACGGCACGGTGTGGCCGCTGGGCACCCGCGACTGCTCACTCCAGCGCCGACACCAGAAGGTGATCGAGGAAGCGCCGGCGCCCGGGCTCCCCGAAGGGCTCACGAAGGAGCTGTACGCGCTGGCCGTGCGCGCCGCGCGCGCCGTCTCCTACGTCGGCGCGGGCACCGTCGAGTTCCTCGTCGCCGACGGACGGGCGCACTTCCTGGAGATGAACACCCGCCTCCAGGTGGAACACCCCGTCACCGAGGCCGTCTTCGGCATCGACCTGGTCGCCGAACAGATCCGCGTCGCCGAGGGTCACGCCCTCCCGCTCGAAGCCCCGCCCGCCCACGGCCACGCGATCGAGGCCCGCCTCTACGCCGAGGACCCCGCCCATGACTGGGCCCCGCAGACCGGCACCCTGCACCGCCTCGCCGTCCCCGGCAGCGTCCGCCTGGACACCGGCTACACCGACGGCGACGAGATCGGCGTCCACTACGACGCGATGCTCGCGAAAGCGGTAGCGCACGCCCCCACCCGCGCGGAAGCGCTGCGCAAGCTGGCGCACGCGCTCGACAACACCACCCTGCACGGCCCCACCACCAACCGCGACCTCCTCGTCCGCTCCCTGTGCCACGAGGAGTTCACCGCGGCCCGCATGGACACCGGCTTCTACGACCGCCACCTCACCCCCCTCACGGCGCCCGCCGCCGACCCGCACGCCCCCCTCGCGGCCGCCCTGGCCGACGCCCACGGCCGCTCCCGCTTCGGCGGCTGGCGCAACGTCTCCTCCCAGCCGCAGACCAAGCGCTACCTGATGGCCGGCGCGGAACACGAGGTCCACTACCGGCACGCGCGCGAGGGCCTCACGGCAGACGGCGTACGGGTCGTGCACGCGGGCGCGCACCTGGTCGTACTCGAAGTGGACGGCGTGAGCCGGAGGTTCGAGGTGACGAGGTACGGCGACCAGGTCCATGTCAACAACACGAGGCTCACCGCGCTGCCCCGCTTCCCCGACCCCAAGGCCCAGCTGGCGCCCGGTTCGCTTCTGGCGCCGATGCCGGGGACGGTCGTACGGATGGCGGAGGGGTTGGCCGAGGGGACCCCGGTGGAGGCCGGACAGCCACTGATGTGGCTCGAAGCCATGAAGATGCAGCACCAGATCACAGCCCCGGTCACCGGCACGCTGAGCGAACTGCGGGTCGTGGTCGGCCAACAGGTGGAGCCCGGCTCTCTACTGGCAGTAGTACAAGTGCCCCTTCTTTAGGGGCGCGGGGCTGTATTGAATGTGCGGCTACCGCCGCGTGAGCGCGACCAGCCACGACGATCCTGCACGCGAAGGAGCCACGTTGACCCCCCAGATCGAAACAGACGAGCACAAGGCACTCCGCGCAGCGGTAGCCACCCTCGGCGCCAAATACGGCCGCGACTACATCACCCGCACCATCGCGGAGGGCCGCGCCCCCACCGAACTCTGGCAGGAGGCCGGAAAACTCGGCTACCTCGGCGTCAACCTCCCGGAGGAGTACGGCGGCGGAGGCGGCGGCATCGCCGAACTCTCCATCATCCTGGAGGAACTGGGCGCCGCGGGCTCCCCGCTCCTCATGCTGGTGGTCTCACCCGCGATCTGCGGCACGGTGATCGCCCGCTTCGGCACCGAGGAACAGAAGCGGGCCTGGCTGCCCGCACTCTCCGACGGCTCGCGCCTGATGGCCTTCGGCATCACCGAACCCGACGCCGGCTCCAACTCCCACCGCATCACCACCACCGCCCGCCGCGACCCCGACACCGGCGACTGGCTGCTCACCGGCCGTAAGGTCTTCATCTCCGGCGTCGACATCGCCGACGCGGTCCTGATCGTCGGCCGTACCGAAGACGCCCGCACCGGACGCCTCAAGCCCTGCCTGTTCATCGTCCCGACCGATGCCGAGGGCTTCCACAAGCACCCCATCGACATGGAACTCAACGCCGCCGAGAAGCAGTTCGAGCTGGTCCTCGACGACGTACGGCTGCCCGCCGACGCACTCGTCGGCGACGAGGACGCCGGCCTCCTGCAGCTCTTCGCCGGACTCAACCCGGAGCGGATCATGACGGCCGCCTTCGCGATCGGCATGGGGCGCTACGCACTGTCCAAGGCGATCGAGTACGCGCGCGACCGCACCGTCTGGAAGACCCCCATCGGCGCCCACCAGGCCATCGCCCACCCCCTCGCCCAGGCGCACATCGACCTCGAACTCGCGCGCCTGATGATGCAGAAAGCGGCCCACCTCTACGACGCCGGGGACGACATCGGCGCAGGCGAGGCCGCCAACATGGCCAAGTACGCGGCGGGCGAGGCATGCGTGCGCGCCGTCGACCAGGCCGTGCACACCCTCGGCGGCAACGGACTCACCCGGGAATTCGGGCTCGCCTCATTGATAACGGCCGCGCGCGTGGCTCGTATTGCTCCGGTGAGCAGGGAGATGATTCTCAACTACGTCTCCCACCAGACGCTTGGCCTTCCCAAGTCCTACTAGGCCACGCACTGGCACTGGCAGCCGCTTGGAGGAACCGTGTTCCGCAGCGAGTACGCAGACGTTCCACCCGTAGAACTCCCCATCCACGAGGCGGTGCTGGGCCGGGCCGCCGAGTTCGGTGACACGCCCGCCCTGATCGACGGCACCGACGGCACCACCCTCACCTACGAACAGCTGGACCGGTTCCACCGCAGGATCGCGGCCGCACTCGCCGACGCGGGCGTCCGCAAGGGCGATGTGCTCGCCCTGCACAGCCCGAACACGGTCGCCTTCCCGACGGCGTTCTACGCGGCCACGCGCGCGGGTGCCTCCGTCACCACCGTGCATCCCCTCGCCACACCCGAGGAGTTCGCCAAACAGCTCAGGGACTCCGCGGCCCGCTGGATCGTCACCGTCTCACCGCTGCTGGAGGCCGCCCGCCGGGCCGCCGAACTCGCCGGCGGCATAGCGGAGATATTCGTCTGCGACAGCGCGCCCGGACACCGCTCGCTGATCGACATGCTGGCCGGCGACGCCCTCGAACCACAGGTCGACATCGACCCCGCCGAGGACGTCGCCGCGCTGCCGTACTCCTCCGGCACCACCGGCATCCCCAAGGGTGTGATGCTCACCCACCGGCAGATCGCCACCAACCTCGCCCAGCTGGAACCCGCCGTCCCCACCGGCCCCGGCGACCGCATCCTCGCCGTACTCCCCCTCTTCCACATCTACGGCCTCACCGCACTCATGAACGCGCCCCTGCGCAAGGGCGCCACCGTGGTCGTACTGCCCCGCTTCGACCTGGAGACCTTCCTCGCGGCGATCCAGAACCACCGCATCACCGGCCTGTACGTCGCCCCGCCCATCGTCCTCGCCCTCGCCAAGCACCCACTGGTCGAGCAGTACGACCTGTCCTCGCTGAAGTACGTCATGAGCGCCGCCGCGCCCCTGGACGCCCGTCTCGCCGCCGCCTGCTCCGAGCGCCTCGGCCTGCCGCCCGTCGGACAGGCCTACGGCATGACGGAACTCTCGCCCGGTACCCATATCGTCCCGCTGGACGCCATGCACCAGGCACCGCCCGGCACCGTCGGCAAACTCATCGCCGGCACCGAGATGCGGATCGTCTCCCTCGACGACCCGCACAAGGACCTCGACATCGGCGAACCCGGCGAGATCCTCATCCGCGGCCCCCAGGTCATGAAGGGGTACCTCGGCCAGCCCGACGCCACCGCCGCGATGATCGACACCGACGGCTGGCTGCACACCGGGGACGTCGGCCACGCCGACGCCGACGGCTGGCTGTTCGTCGTCGACCGGGTCAAGGAACTCATCAAGTACAAGGGGTTCCAGGTCGCCCCCGCCGAACTGGAGGCACTCCTGCTCACCCACCCCGGCATCGCCGACGCCGCCGTCATCGGCGCCTACAACGAGGACGGCAACGAGATCCCGCACGCCTTCGTCGTCCGCCAGCCCACCGCCGGCCTCACCGAGAACGAGACCATGCTCTACGTCGCCGAACGCGTCGCACCCTACAAACGCGTCCGCAAGGTCACCTTCATCGCCGGCGTGCCCCGCGCGGCCTCCGGGAAAATACTCCGCCGCGAACTGCGCGTTCTCGCGCAGACCGCGGAACCCGAGGAGGGCCCATGACGTTGATCGGGCAGACACGCGCGCGTGCCGTCGCCACCCTCAGCCTCGACTCCGCCCCCACCCGCAACGCCCTGTCCGCCGCCCTCGTCGCCGAACTCGCCGAGGCCCTCACCGACTGCGCCAAGGACCCCGACATCCGCGCGGTCGTCCTCACCCACACCGGTACGACCTTCTGCGCCGGCGCCGACCTGCGCGACCCGCCCCACCCCGACGCCCTCGTCGGCCTCCTGCGCCAGATCGTCGAGCTGCCCAAGCCGGTCGTCGCCCGCGTCACCGGCCACGTCCGCGCCGGCGGCCTCGGCCTCCTCGCCGCCTGCGACATCGCGGCCGCCGCCACCGAGGCCACCTTCGCCTTCACCGAGGTACGCATCGGCGTCGCCCCCGCCGTCATCTCCCTGACCCTCCTCCCGCGCACCGACCCCCGCGCCCTGGCCCGCTACTACCTCACCGGCGAGCGCTTCGAAGCCCCCGAAGCCGTCCGCCTCGGCCTCCTCACCACCGCCGCCGACGACGTCGACACCGCCCTCGAACCCGTCCTCGACGGCCTCCGCCGCTCCGCCCCCCAGGCCCTGACCGAGACGAAACAGCTGCTCACAGCTAGGGTGCTGGAAACATTCGACCGAGACGCGGCCGACCTGACCGCGCTCTCGGCCCGGCTGTTCTCCTCCGACCAGGCCCGCGAGGGGATGACGGCCTTCCTCGAACGACGGGATGCGGCGTGGGTGGTGTGAGTACGGCGGAACACGCGCGCGGACCTCAACAGGACCGCGCCCCCAAACAGGACCGCAGCCGGGCCACCCGGCAACGGCTCCTGGAAGCCGCCGTGGCCTGCCTCGCCGAACACGGCTGGGCAGGCTCCACCGTCGCCGTCGTCGCCGAACGCGCCGGCGTCTCCCGGGGCGCCGCCCAGCACCACTTCCGCACCCGCGAGGACCTCTTCACAGCGGCGGTCGAGTACGTCGCCGAAGAGCGCTCCACGGCCCTGCGCGCCCTGTTCCCACAGGGCGCGGAGGGCGACCGCAGGGCCGTCGTCTCGGCCCTGGTCGACCTCTACACCGGCCCCCTCTTCCGCGCCGCCCTCCATCTGTGGGTCGCCGCCTCCGACGAGGAACAGCTCCGCCCCCGGGTCACCGAACTGGAAGCCCGGGTGGGCCGTGAGACCCACCGCATCGCCGTGGACCTCCTGTCCGCCGACGAATCCCGTCCAGGCACCCGGGAAACCGTCCAGGGCCTTCTCGACATGGCCAGAGGCCTGGGCCTGGCCAACCTCCTCACGGACGACAAGGTGAGACGGGAACGGGTGGTGGCCCAGTGGGCGGCCCTGCTGGACGAGACCCTGGGCTGAGCGCTCCTTCGGGCGGCGGCGACTCCACCGGCCGCCGGCCCGGTCAGCTGTCGACGGCGGCGTCCCCGCGGAACGCCCCGGTCACCACGGGGACCAGCAGCCGCTCGATCTGCTCGGCGGACATGGCGGCCAGCTCGGTGCCGATGGGTGCCAGCGCGAGCCAGTTCAGCAGGCCGGCCGCGCAGCGCGTACGGAAGATCAGCTCCTGCTCGTCCACTCCGGGAAGGTTCGGCGCCAGCACCCGGACGGCCCCTCGGCGGCTCTGGTCGAACTTGCCGTTCAGCCGCTCCCATCCCTGGGGCGGATCGATGCCGATCCGCGCCACGGTCCGCATCACGGCCAGGTCCTGACCACCGGCCGCCAGCGCGCGCACCATCGGCCGGGCGAACGCTGCCGCCACCTCATGGAGCGTCGCGGTGGAGGCGAGGGAGTCCAGTTCCAGGATCTTCTCGTCCAGATACCGTTCCAGCGCGTGCTCTATCGCGGAGTCGCACAGCGCCTTCAGTGACCCGTAGTGGTAGCTCACCGCTGCGACGTTGGCTCCCGCGCGATCGGTGATCTCGCGGAGTGTCACGCCCTCCGGGCCTCGCTGCGAGAGCAGCTCCAGGGCGGCCGTCTGCAGACCGTCCCGAGTGCGCTGCCCGGCCTCCCGGCGTAGGTCCGTCTTCTCCACCCGTGTCATGGAATGTACTTAAACATACGATTAAGTACATTGTCAACAGTCGCGGCGCGGCCGTGCGCGCAGGTCCCGCGATGTGCGACCACAGAATTCAAACAGTGGCTTGACAGCCCACGCTGCCGTTCATAAGGTTAAGCGAGCGTTTGAATTACTAAGGACGCGGCAGAGACCGTTGCGACGGATCTCGAATCCTGAGTACCAACTTGGAGGAACACGACATGAAGCTGCTCAGCCGGAAGTCGATCACCGCCGCGACCGCGGTAGCTGTCCTGGGTGGTCTTTCCATAGCCGCCGTGCCGTCACAGGCCGCGAGCCCCGCCCACGACAGGGCAGTGGTCCACAGCAGCACGGCCGCCCCGACCCTGACCGCACGCCAGCTGGCGAAGCTGCCGCTCACCTCTCGCCACCTGACCAAGCAGGAGAAGGCCAACCTCGCGATCGTCCTGCGCGACTACTACGTGGCCGAGGGCAACCACATCGACGTCCCGACGTTCACCAAGAGCTTCACCAAGGACGGCGTCTTCAACGACATGGTCCCCGGCGTGGCCTACAAGGGGAAGGCACTCGGCAGCGTGCTGCCCTACATGAAGGGCCTCTTCTCCAACGTCCACCGCGAGCTCAAGCGCATCACCGTGAACGGCAACGTGGTCAGCATCGAGCTGTCGATCCAGGGCACCTTCGACGGCCAGCTCCAGACGCCGACGGGCGACGTCATCAAGGGCAAGGGCCAGAAGGTCGACGCGCCCACCGCCGACTTCTGGTACCTGAAGAACGGCAAGGTCAAGATGTTCAACTGCTTCGTCGGGTACTCGAAGATGTACCACGACATGGGGGTGGACTTCGACTGGGCCTCGGCCGTCAACAAGCACTGACCCGTTCACCTGGCGGGTGATGCCCGGCGCCACCGGCCGCGCATCACCCGCCGAGCCCGCCGACCGCCCGGTGAGACCGGATCCGGGCTAGTGGGCGATGTCCCCGTACCCCTCGATGTCCTGAGGCCTCCGCGCCCCCGGCCCCACATACTCCGCCGACGGCCGCACCAGCCGGCCCGTCCGCTTCTGCTCAAGAATGTGCGCCGACCACCCAGCGGTGCGCGCACACGTGAACATCGACGTGAACATGTGCGCCGGCACCTCCGCGAAGTCCAGCATGATCGCCGCCCAGAACTCCACATTGGTGGCCAGCACACGATCCGGCCGACGGTTGTGGAGCTCCTCCAGCGCCGCCTTCTCCAGCGCCTCCGCGATCTCGAACCGCGGCGCCCCCAGCTCCCGCGCCGTCCGCCGCAGCACCCGCGCCCGCGGGTCCTCGGCGCGGTACACCCGGTGCCCGAACCCCATCAGCCGCTCACCCCGGTCCAGCGCGCCCTTGACGTAGGCCTCCGCGTCCCCGGTCCGCTCGATCTCCTCGATCATCCCGAGCACCCGGGAGGGCGCACCTCCGTGCAGCGGCCCCGACATGGCCCCCACCGCACCCGACAGCGCGGCGGCGACATCCGCGCCGGTGGAGGCGATCACGCGTGCCGTGAACGTGGAGGCGTTCATGCCGTGCTCGGCGGCCGACGTCCAGTACGCGTCCACGGCCGCCACATGCTTGGGATCCGGCTCCCCCCGCCACCGGATCATGAACCGCTCGACCACCGAGTGCGCCTTGTCGATCTCCCGCTGCGGGACCATCGCCAGCCCCTGCCCGCGCGCGGACTGGGCGACGTACGACAGCGCCATGACCGCGGCCCGCGCCAGGTCGTCCCGAGCCTGCTTCGCGTCGATGTCGAGGAGGGGCTTGAGTCCCCACACCGGCGCGAGCATGGCGAGCGCGGACTGCACATCCACCCGGATGTCACCCGAATGGACCGGGATCGGAAACGGCTCGGCGGGCGGCAGACCGGGATTGAAGGCACCGTCGACCAGCAGCCCCCACACGTTCCCGAACGAGACGTGCCCGACCAGATCCTCGATGTCGACGCCCCGGTACCGCAGAGCGCCCCCCTCCTTGTCCGGTTCGGCGATCTCCGTCTCGAACGCGACGACTCCTTCGAGCCCAGGTACGAAGTCGGACATGGGGCGGCTCCTCAATGAGGTGTACGGCGGAGGCACCAGCACCATAACCCCGAGTGCCAAAGATGGGGAGCCCAGCGGCACTCAGTGCCACATCAGGTGTGCGCCCACATGTGGCCCGGACCCATATGTGCATACGGCAAGATGACCGCGTGACCGACCCCGACGCCGCCGCCGCGGACCCCATCCTCAACCCCGCGCTGATGCGCAAGCACTACCAGGCTGAGGGCCTCGACGAGAACGACCTGGCCGCACACCCCATGGACCAGTTCACCCGCTGGTTCGAACAGGCCGCGCGAGCGGCCGCCGACGGCATGATCTACGAACCCAACGCGATGATCGTCTCCACCGCCGACGCCGAGGGCCGCCCCAGCTCACGCACGGTCCTGATGAAGCAGTACGACACCCAGGGCATCGTCTTCTACACCAACTACGACTCCCGCAAGGCCCAGGACCTCGCCGCGAACCCGCACGTCTCGGTGCTCTTCCCCTGGCACGCGATCGCCCGCCAGGTCATCGTCACCGGCATCGCCCGCCGCACCGGCCGCGACGAGACCGCCGCCTACTTCCGCACCCGCCCGCACGGCTCCCAGCTCGGCGCCTGGGCCAGCGCCCAGTCCTCGGTCATCCACTCCCGCACCGAACTCGACACCGCCTACGCCGAGCTGAGCGCCCGCTATCCCGAGGGCGAACAGGTCCCGGTCCCCCCGCACTGGGGCGGCTTCCGCGTCGCACCCCGCACGGTCGAGTTCTGGCAGGGCCGCCACAACCGCCTCCACGACCGCCTCCGCTACGTCACCGCCCCCGACGGCACCTGGCACGTGGAACGCCTCAGCCCCTGAGGCACGGCCCCGACGGGGCGGGGCCGGAAACGCAGACGACCCGCGAGCTCGGGTCCCTCCGCCTGGGCGGAGGAGCCGGCCGGACGTACCGGCGAGCTCGCGGGTCGGGCGACTGCGTTGGATTAGGCCGGCTTCGTGCATCTCGCGCACGCTGGTCCGGCACCGCACATCGTGTGGTGGCGAGCCGTTAGCCCGCAGCCACCTCTTCCGTCCGATATGCATACATCTACCGAACCACCTCCCTTCCGAAGTACCAGCCACTCTAGGAAGCTCTTCGGAAAGGCTCAACTGTTTTTTGCGGAAGCCGGCTCTTCGGGGTCGCCTTCGCTGCTTGATCCGTTTCTGAGACACCCCCTAGCGTTCCGGCCATGACAAAGCGCCAGGTGATTCTCAGCGGATCGGTGTTCGAGGAGCAGATCGGGTACGCGCGGGCCGTGGTGGACGGGGACTGGGTGCATGTGTCGGGGACGACCGGCTTCGACTACGCGGAGATGACCATCTCCGAGGACGTGGTGGAGCAGGCCGAGCAGTGTCTGCGGAACATCGGGGCGGCGCTGGCCGAGGCCCGGTGCGGGTTCAAGGATGTGGTGCGGGTGCGGTACCTGCTGCCCGCGCGGGAGGACTTCGAGCCGTGCTGGCCGGTGTTGCGGCGGGTGTTCGGGGACGTGCGCCCGGCCGCGACGATGATGGTGTGCGGGCTGGCGGATCCGCGGATGAAGATCGAGATCGAGGTGTACGCGCGACGGGCGGCAGCAGGGGAGGGGGACGCGTGAGTGGCGTGCTGCGGGTCGTCGGTGTGGGCGCGGACGAGGCGCTGGAGGAGTGGCGCTACGTGCACAACGTCGTCGTACCGCCGGCCGCCATGTCGGCGGCGGAGGCGCGGGAGCGGCTGGCGCGGGGGTACCGGCTGGAGAACGCGTATCTCGGGGACGTGCTCGTGGGGTGTTCCACCGTGCGGCCCGCGGTCGACGGGGTGGTGACGGTGATCGCCCGGGTGCTGCCGGGGTTTCGGGGGCGGGGGTTCGGTAACGCGTTGTACGAGCGTGGGCTCGCGCACGCGCGTGTGCAGGGTGCCGATGCGGTCGAGACGTGTGTGCTGGCGGTCAACGAGGACGGGCTGCGGTTCGCCGGGCGGCGCGGGTTCGCCGAGGTGGAACGGTATGTGCTCGACGGAGAAGACGATGAGTGGGTGGATCTTCGGCTCGGGTTGTGAGCGTCGGCTTGCAACGATTCCTTCAATCTTGCGGGAACACAGTGTGGGCTGCATCACGTTCGAGTTGAATGAAGGGCAGCGAGGAACCGGCGCGCCGTGCGTGCGGACGCAGCCTGATGGGGGTCCAGGTGAGTGCTTCCCGGCGTAGTGGGACCACCGACGAGCTGGGGCCCGACGAGCCCGAGCCGGAACCGGAGCGGGACGGTCCGGAGGACTCGGGCGGGTCGGATCTGCTCGCCGCGCTCCTCGACGGCATGGACGCGGCCCTGTGCGCGTTCGACGCGGACGGCTTCGTCACGCACTGGAACCGCGAGGCCGAGCGGATCCTGGGGTGGACGGCGGCCGAGGCGGTGGGCCGGCACGGGTTCGCCGGGTGGGCGGTGCGCGAGGCGGACGCCGACGAGGTCGAGGGGCGGCTGCTGTCGGCCATGCACGCCCCGGGGCGCCAGGTGCACGAGTTCGCGCTGCTCACCAAGGACGGCGGGCGGGTGCTCGTACGGACGCAGTCGGCGGCCGTGCGCGGCCCGGACGGCAAGCCCGCGGGTGTGTACTGCGCGTTCAGCGAGGTGCATACGCAGATCGACCTGGAGCGGTCGATCGCGCTGAGCGAGGCGCTGTTCGAGGACGCGGCCTGGGGTGTCGTCCTGGTGGACGCGGATCTGCGGCCCGCCGTCGTCAACGCGCATGCCGCGCGGGCGCTCGGGACGGGGCGTACGTCGGCGCTGGGGCGCCCGCTCGGGGAGCTGCTGGCGCAGGGCGTGGAGGATCTGGAGGGCGCGCTCACACATGTGCTGGCCGAGGGTGCGCCGCCGGCGCCGGCCGAGATGTGGGTGAGCGTGCGGACGGCCGAGGGCGAGCAGCGGCGCTGCTGGCGGTCCGGGTTCGTGCGGCTGGCGTCGCCGCTCGCGGAGGAGCCGGTGCCGCTGGGAGTGGGCTGGCTGTTCCAGGACGTCACGGAGGCCAAGCAGGCCGAGCAGGAGGCGGCCATGCTGCGCTTCCGCGCGAACCAGCTGCATCGTGCGGGCCGGGCGGCCTCCGAGTGCGAGGACCCGGTGGAGGCGGCCACCGTCCATCTGGACTTCGCGCTGGCCGGGTTCGCCGATCATGCGGTGGTCGACCGGGTGGTGGGCGGTGCCCGGGCGGACGGTGACGTGGGTCCGGTACGGCTGGTGCGGATCGCGGCCACGCCGACCGGGTCGCCGGGGCCGAGCCTGCTGACGGGCGCGGCAGGGCTGCCGGTGCGCTACGAGGAGGGGCATCCGGCGCTGCAGTGCGTGGCGCGCGCCGGGAGTGTGCGGGCGGACGCCGGGAGCGTGCCGGCGGACCGCGCGCGGGCGTGGGCGCTGGAGCGGCAGTGGCCGGGGGACGCGGTGCACGCGCTGTGCGCGGTGCTGCGCAGCCGGGGGCGGACGCTGGGCGTGCTGACGTTCCTGCGCGGGTCGGGGCGCAGCCGCTTCGAGCGGGTGGACGCGACGTACGCGGAGGACGTGGCCGTGCGGATCGCCACGGCGCTGGACCTGGCCCAGCTGGAGAAGGAACGGCAGCAGTAGCGGTACCGGTGGCTGCGTCTCAGTGCTGGTAGAAGATCCGGTCGCGGTACTCCTCGAACACGCGGGCGTTCCACTCGTGGCCGCCGTCGACGTTGCCGGAGCGCAGCAGCGGGGGTTCGATGCCGCGGTCGGCGAGGGTGGCCGCGGTGGTGGCCAGGACTGCCTGGAGCAGGGCGCTGGTGACGACCGTGGAGGCGGGGGCGAAGGGCGCCGGGATGGTGTCGAGGGTGAGTTCGGCGTCCCCGATGGCGATCTTCGAGTCGAGGACGACGTCGCAGTGGTCCTTGAGGTACGTGCCGGAGGAGTGCCGGGACGCGGTCTGCGCGGCGTAGGCCACGGAGGTCACGCCGATGACCTTGGCGCCGCGCGTGCGGGCGCTGACGGCCATTTCGACGGGCAGGGCGTTGCGGCCGGAGAGGGAGATGATCACGAGGGCGTCGCCGGCGCGCAGGGGTGAGGTGTCGAGGACGGCGGTGGCGAGTCCGTCGACGCGTTCCAGGCGGGAGCCGAGGGTGGCGGGCATCACGTCGACGCCGACCAGACCGGGTGCGGCCAGGAGGTTCATGAGGGCGAGGCCGCCCGCGCGGTAGACGACGTCCTGGGCGGCGAGGGAGGAGTGCCCGGCGCCGAAGGCGAACAGCCGGCCGCCGGAGGCGACGGTGTCGGCGAGGAGGGTGCCGGCGGCGGTGATGGCTTCGGCCTCCTCGTCGCGGACGCGTTGCAGGAGGCCGATCGCGGCGTCGAAGAACAGGTCGGCGGGTGTGCCGTCGCTCATGCGGTGCCCCTTTGCGCGGTCGACGCCGTGGCCCGTGTCGCGGAGGTCCGGGGCACGGAAGTCTGTGTCGCCGATCACCCTCCGGTCTGGACCATCTCGGTGTCAATATGGCCGGGGGCGGCAGCGGCGGGCCGGGATGTCCGGCCTCTGTTCTCCCGGCGTCCCCCGCTTGTCAGTGGGATCCGGCAGAATTGGTGACAGGGCCAGCGCACGCACGCGGCCGGGCTTCCGGCAGAGGTAATCGAGGGGCACGTATGTCCGGACTGATCGACACCACGGAGATGTATCTCCGCACCATCCTCGAGCTCGAAGAGGAAGGCGTGGTCCCCATGCGCGCCCGCATCGCGGAGCGGCTCGACCAGAGCGGGCCGACGGTGAGCCAGACGGTGGCGCGGATGGAGCGGGACGGCCTGGTGTCCGTCGCCAGCGACCGCCATCTGGAGCTGACCGACGAGGGCCGCCGCCTGGCGACGCGCGTGATGCGCAAGCACCGGCTCGCCGAGTGCCTGCTGGTCGACGTGATCGGCCTGGAATGGGAGCAGGTGCACGCCGAGGCGTGCCGCTGGGAGCACGTGATGAGCGAGGCCGTGGAGCGGCGGGTGCTGGAGCTGCTGCGCCACCCGACCGAGTCGCCGTACGGCAACCCGATCCCGGGCCTGGAGGAGCTGGGCGAGAAGGACGGCGCGGACCCGTTCCTCGACGAGGGCATGGTGTCGCTGGCCGACCTGGACCCGGGCGCGGACGGCAAGACCGTGGTCGTACGCCGGATCGGCGAGCCCATCCAGACCGATGCGCAGCTGATGTACACGCTGCGGCGGGCGGGTGTGCAGCCGGGTTCGGTGGTGAGTGTGACGGAGGCGGCCGGCGGCGTGCTGGTGGGCAGCGGCGGCGAGGCGGCCGAGCTGGAGGCGGACGTCGCCTCCCACGTGTTCGTCGCCAAGCGCTGAGACCGGAGGGTCGTTCAACTCCCGTTGCTCGCGGGGGAGTTGACGCCTCCCGTCGACGTCCCTCCCGGGTCGGCCGAACGTGCCGGATCCAAGATTCAGTGCGCCGAATCGCAGCGCTGGAACGTTTCGCGTGCCAGGCTGTCGCGAGAGGCATATGACCTGAGGGGGGCGGGGAGGATGTGCCGAAGACATGGACATGGACATGGGGTTGGCCCCGGCACCTTTCGGTGCCGGGGCCTGTCCTCCCCAGTGCTGACCCGGAGCCCCGAGCTCTCAGGGTCATCCCCTCGGACCGTCTTCCCCGAGCGGTCCGCCCCCCGCAGAAGAAATCCCCCTGGTGGCGCCGATCATGCCTGGGAAGGGGTCACTCGAACGAGGGGTGTTGCCCGCAGGGACCCGATTTTCGAATAGATATTCGATAGTCTGCAGTGGTACCGAAGCATTACGAAGCGATACGAGGCGACACTAGGCACGCGGAGCTAGGGGGGGTGCCAGGCTCATGGCACGACGCATCGACGTGACAGGAGCCGGCGGCGTACACCTCGCCGCCTGGGAGTTCGCGGACCCGCCCAAGAAGGGGGACCCGGCGCGGCCGCACGGTGACCGTGCCGACCCGGACCGCTCGTTCCCCGGCGTGCTGTTACTGCACGGCCTGATGGGCCGCGCCTCGCACTGGGCCTCCACCGCCCGCTGGCTCTCCGACCGGCACCGCGCCGTCGCACTCGACCAGCGCGGCCACGGCCAGAGCGACAAACCCCCGCAGGCCGCGTACACCCGTGAGGCGTACGTCGAGGACGCCGCGGCCGCCATCGAGCAGCTGGACCTCGCCCCGGCCGTGCTCATCGGCCACGCCATGGGCGCGCTGACCGCCTGGCAGCTCGCCGCGAAGCGCCCCGAACTGGTCCGGGGCCTGATCATCTGCGACATGCGGGCCTCCGCGCTCGGCGCGGCCTCGCAGCGCGAGTGGGCCGACTGGTTCAGGTCCTGGCCCGTCCCCTTCGCCACGCTCGCCGACGTACGCAAGTGGTTCGGCGAGGACGACCCGTGGGTGGAGCGGCCGAACCCGGCACGCGGGGAGTTCTACGCCGAGGTGATGCACGAGTGCGCCGACGGGTGGCGGCCCGTCTTCGACCCCGACCAGATGCTGAAGTCCCGGGAGACCTGGGTGTACGACGCGCACTGGGAGGAACTGGCCCAGGTGCCGTGCCCCGCGCTGGTCGTACGCGGGGTGGACGGGGAGCTGGGGCGGGCGGAGGCACAGGAGATGGTGCGGGTCCTTTCCAAGGGGGAGTACGCCGAGGTGGCCGAGGCGGGGCATCTGCTGCCGTATGACCGGCCGGAGGCCTGGCGGGCGGCCGTGGAGCCGTTTGTGGAGCGGGTGGGGGAGTGAGGGGCGCGACCGGAGGGGTGGCGATGCCGTTTCGCGGCTGCGGGTGCGTTGTGGCTGGTCGCGCCCACGCGGCGGAGCCGCACATTCAATACAGCCCCGCGCCCCTTGCGGGGCGCTGTAGTCACCCCCTGCTGACAGCCGTAAGGATCTCCGGCAGGTTCGCCGCCGTGCGCGGTGCGGCCAGGCGCAGGCCCGCCCACGTGATCGCCGCCCCGTAGGCCGCCCCCACCGGCAGCAGTACCCATGTCCACTCCCCGCCGCCCGCGCTCACGTTCAACGCGATCGTCAGGGCGATGACGGGGGCGCACAGCAGGGCCGCCGAGACCATGCCGCCGAAGATCGCGATCCAGGCGAGGCCGGCCTGGCCGGGGGCGACGTTCTTGTGGCCCTCCTGGGGGATGGAGTACGGGAAGCGGGCCGAGGTCCAGGCGCCGGTCGCCAGCATCGCGCCGAGCAGGGCGAAGGACAGGCCGAGCACCTCGGGCAGCCGGGGCCAGTCCCCCAGCATGGCCGTGGTCAGGACGGTCACCAGCGCCGCGTACGGCAGCGTGATCACCAGCAGGGCCAGCGCCCGCCCGCGCAGCTCGACGTAGGCGTCCCGCGGGGACGAGATGGTCATCGCGACCATCCAGAAGGCCGAGGTGTCCTGCCCGAACTGGTTGTACATCTGGATGCCGAGCATCCCGGCGGCGAAGCACGCGAAGTAGATCGACCCGGTGCCCTGGAGGGCGTTGAAGACGGGCACGATCAGGCCGATGGCCAGGGACGTCACCCACGCGGCCTTGGTCTTGGGGTCGCGCCACACATAGCGCAGGCTGCGCGCCATGACCGTTCCGGTGCGGCCGGCCGGCAGCAGGCGCCCCAGGCCCGCGCCGTCGGAGGCACGGCTCCGGACGGCCGAGTCGGGCGCCTGGAGCGTCGAGCCGTCCGGCGAGGTCATCAGCCGGGTCAGGGTCCGCGCCCAGGCGCCGACCAGCAACGCCAGCGCGGCGACGGACAGGCCCAGCTGTGCGGCGGCCGTGCCGTACGAGCCCTCGCTCGCCGAGTGCACCGCGCCGATCGCCGACGCCGGCGGCAGCCAGCGCACCACGTCGGCCACCGGCGCGAGTTCCCCGAGCCCGGCCGCGCCGAGGCTCCGGACACCGAAGTTCACCAGTTGCGCCCCGATCGCGATGACCAGGCCGCTCAGTACCGCGAGGTCACGGCCCTTGCGGCTGCTGAGCAGCCGTACGTTCGCGGCGGCCACGGCCCGTGCGAGGGCCACGCAGACCAGCAGCGCGAGGGCGACGGCGACGACCGCCACGCCGTACCCGGCCGCCCCGTGCGCCACGGACACCGCACAGCCCACCAGCAGCAACAGCGAGAACAGCGGGCCGATGCCGACCAGGGAGGCGGCCAGCAGGGCCCGTACCAGCGGTCGTGGCCGCAGCGGGAGCATCACCAGACGGGTCGGGTCCAGGGTCTCGTCGCCGCTCGGGAAGAACAGCGGCATGACCGCCCACCCGAGCGCCAGCACGGCCGCCCCCAGCACGGCCACGGCATCCGCGTGCGCATGCCCGCGCAGCACGATCAGCCCCAGCAGCTGCAACGCCCCGAACAGCAGCGCGACCACGGCCGACGCGACGAACGCGGCCCGCCGGCCACCGGACTGCCGCAGCCCGTTGCGCAACAGCGACAGCTTCAGCCGTACGACGGTGGAGGTCACGTCCGTCATCGGGCCGCCCCGCCGCCCAGCCAGTCCAGGTCCGACCCGGCGTTGCGTCCGGTCGCCCCGACCAGTTCGAGGAACGAGGCCTGGAGGGTGCCGTGCGCCCCGCGCACGTCCTCCAACGTGCCCGTCGCGCGGATCCGCCCGGCGGCCATCACCGCCACCCAGTCGCACAGCGACTCGACGAGTTCCATGACGTGGGAGGAGAAGACGACGGTCGCGCCGGAGGCCGTGTAGCGCTCCAGGACGCCCCGGATGGTCTGCGCGGACACCGGGTCGACCCCCTCGAACGGCTCGTCCAGGAAGAGGACTTCGGGGTTGTGGAGGAGAGCCGCCGCGAGCCCGATCTTCTTGCGCATGCCGGTCGAGTAGTCGACGACGAGCTTGTGCTGGGAGCCGGCGAGATCGAGGACGTCGAGGAGCTGCGTGGCCCGCTTGTCGACCTCGGCGCCGGGCAGTCCGCGCAGGCGACCGCTGTAGCCGAGCAGTTCGCGCCCGGAGAGCCGCTCGAAGAGGCGGAGGCCTTCGGGGAGGACGCCGATGCGGGCCTTCACCGCCACCGGGTCCTGCCAGACGTCGTGCCCGACCACCTCGACGCTCCCCTGGTCCGGCCGGAGCAGCCCGGTCACCATGGAGAGGGTGGTGGTCTTCCCGGCCCCGTTGGGCCCGACCAGCCCGACGAACTTCCCGGCGGGCAGCGACAGATCGATGCCGCCGACGGCCACCTGCTGCCCAAACCGCTTCCAGAGCCCACGAACACGAACGGCATCGGTCATGCCAGAACCCTATGGGGGAGTCGGGTCTACGAGGGTGCGGGTGCGTGGGAGCGGGGGTTTCGCTTACCGGCGCGTGCAGGGCGCCTCCCCCAGAGGGGGTACCCCCAGCGCCCACCCGTGCCGCCCTGCGGCACGATTGCCCGCAGCTGGGTGGCTAGATGAGACGCGGCTGGACAGCGCCCCGGCAGGGGCGCGGGGCTGTGTTGAATTTGCGGCTCCGCCGCGTGGGCGCGACCAGCCACATCGCGCCCGCAGTCGCCACGACCACAGCACCCGGCAGCCCAGTAGGCGCGCTACCGATCCCTTCCGCACGCATAGGCCAGCGCCGAGATCAACTCCTCCGCGTCCGGCAGCCACCGGTTCGCCGGTGTCGGCCGGCAGGCCCACTGCACCGCACCCCGGGAGCCCAGCCGCGTAGGCGGCGCCGGCACGTACGCGCCCTCACCCAGCGCCGTGAGGTCCAGCGACGCCGGCGCCCAGCCCAGCTTCCGTACCAGCTCCGGCACCTTCGCCGACCCGCCCGGCAGCACGAAGAACTGCATCCGGCGATCGGGCGTGAGCGTCACCGGCCCGAGCGTCAGCTCCATCCGCTCCATCCGCGCCAGCGCCAGGAACCCGGCAGTCTCCGGGACGGACAACGCGTCGAAGGTCCGCCCCGTCGGCAGCAGGATCGACGCCGTCGGCTGCTTCTGCCACATCCGGCGCGCCACCGTCGCACTACCGGTCGCCTGCGTCGCCCAGTCCGGGCGCGCCGCGTGCGCGCCGGGCGCGCCGCACGCGACCTCACCACAGGAACAGCGCTGCACCCCCTCGACCGCTTCCAGCCAGGTCCCAGGGAAGACGTCCCAGTGGCGCTCCTCGGCGTAGCGTACGGCGGTCTCCAGCAGCGATTCCCCACGCTGCTTCGGAATCTGAGCGGCTTCGGTGCCGACGATCGTCTCTTCCACGTTCATCACAACTCCCGCACCCACCTGGAGTTACGGGCGTAGCGCGCGCGGGGGAGGAGCATCTTTTCCGCAACTGGGGCGCATGGATGCACGTGTGGGGGCGCGCGGGAGGAACCGGGGCGTGAGCGGGTAGTCACACGTGGGGGGTTGGCAGCGGTCGTACCCGCGATTCCGCTGCCTTTACCCGGCAATCCTCGCATGTCCCGCATTTTCGGTATGTCCGCTGGGCAGTGATCGTCAAGGCCGGATCTTTTCCCTACAGGGAGCTCGCAGGGGGTACGCCATGGCCGCAAGGCCGCTTGTCGCTCGGCAGCCGAACGAACGGTTGCAGGCGCTCATCCAGGAGGCGGGGTGCTCGAACGCCGGGCTCGCCCGCCGGGTCAACATGTGCGGCGCGGAGCACGGTCTCGACCTCCGGTACGACAAGACGTCCGTGGCCCGCTGGCTGCGCGGACAGCAACCGCGGGGCCGCGCGCCCGCGATCATCGCCGAGGCGCTGGGGCGCAAACTGGGCCGTACGGTCACGATCGACGAGATCGGCATGGCCAACGGCAAGAACCTCGCGTCGGGCGTCGGCCTCCAGTTCTCGCCGACGGTCCTGGGGGCCATCGAGCAGGTCTGCGAGCTGTGGCGCAGTGACGTGGGCCGCCGGGACTTCCTGTCCGGCTCCTCGGTCGCCGCGTCCGCGCTGGTCGAGCCCAGCCGGGACTGGCTGATCTCGGCGCCGGACGCGCAGGTGGCACGGCAGGCCGGGCCGCGGGTCGGGCCGTCGGACGTCGCGGCCGTGAAGGCCATGACCCAGGCGCTCACCGACCTGGACCACCAGTACGGCAGCGGGCACGTGCGCCCGGTCGTCGTGCACTACCTCAACAGCGTGGTCTCCGGGCTGCTCGCCGGGTCCTACCGGGAGTCCGTCGGACGGGACTTGTTCGCCGCCGTCGCCCGGCTCACCGAGCTCGCCGGGTACATGGCCGTCGACACCGGCCAACCCGGGCTCGCCCAGCGGTACTACATCCAGTCGCTGCGTCTCGCGCAGGCCGCCGGCGACCGCGGCTACGGCGGCTATGTGCTCGCCGCCTCCATGAGCCACCTGGCCGCACAGCTGGGAAACCCGCGGGAGATCGCCCAGTTGGCGCGGGCGGCGCAGGAGGGGGCGCGCGGGCGCGTGACGCCGCGCGCGGAGGCCATGTTCTACGCGGCCGAGGCCCGCGGGCACGCGCTGCTGGGCGACGCGCGGTCGGCGCAGCTCGCCTCGGGGCGCGCGGTGTCGGCGATGGAGGCGGCCGACCCGTCGTCCGGGGACGACCCGGCGTGGATCGCGCACTTCGACGAGGCCTATCTGGCCGACGAGTTGGCGCACTGCCACCGTGACCTGGGCCAGGCCGAGGCGGCCGCGAGGACCGCGGAGCAGTCGCTGGCCGGGCACCCGCCGACGCGGGCGCGGCGCCGCGCGATCGGCTATGTGCTCCTCGCCACGGCGCAGGTGCAGCAGCGCGAGATCGAACAGGCCTGTGCCACCGGGCTGAAGGCGGTGGAACTACTGGAGACGGTCCGTTCCAACCGGGGCGCCGAGTACCTGGAGGACTTCCAGCAGCGTCTGGAGCCGTTCCGGGACGAACCGGTCGTCAGGGAGTTCGGCGCCCGGCTGGATCTGCAGGCGGCCGCATGAATTCATGCCCCGCGGATGCGTGAACGTGTGGGAAACCACACCTTGCCGGGCAAGGGGCGGCATATACAGCGCACCGCGGGGCGGTTTTGTTACTGCTGTCACAGGGAAGAAGATCGCGCCCTTGGCTGCGTGGCACCTTGCTGAGGGGACCCGGTAGCGTGAGCCGACGATTCACAAGGTCCCCCATTAGTAGGAGTCCCGGTGACGCAGAGTGGACAGGGCGAGCCCGCGCGCGAAGGCATCGTGCTGCCCTCCGACGGTGGCGAGCCGCTGCTGCCGGGCATGACGGGCGTTCCCGCCCCCCTATCACAGCCGCCCGCGCCGGCTCCGGCACCGACCACCGCACCCTCCGAGGGCCAGGCCTGGGGACAGCCGTGGGGGCCTGGTCACCAGCAGGGCGCGGCGCAGCCCGAGCAGGGCTGGCCGCAGGCGGCCGGCCAGGAGTGGAACACCCAGGAGCCGGCGCCCGAGCTGCCGCCCGCCTGGAACGCCCAGTCGCACGCCGCGCAGTCCCAGGCCGACCACTACCAGTCCCCCGCCCCCGGCGCCGGCCCGCTCCCGCCGGAGGGTGCGCCCGCCCCGTCGTACGGCGGCGGCTACGACCAGTCGTACGGCTACGGCGGCCAACCCCAGCAGTCGTACGGTGCCCCGCTGCCCCCGGCCGGCGGCCAGGACCCCTACGGCGCCCCGGGTGCCGCGCTGCCGCCCGCCGTCCCGCACGGAAGCCACGGCGGGTACCCCGGTGCCCTGCCGTCCGCCGACGAGGGCGCGACCCAGTACATCCCGCCGGTGCCCGCCGCGCCGGCGGACGAGGGGGCCACGCAGTACATACCGCCGGTGGCGGCGGCCCCCGAAGGGGCCACCCAGCTGATACCGCCGATCGGCCCGGGTGCGCTGCCGCCGGAGAGGTCCCACGAGCAGACCACCTTCCTGGGCCGGCAGTCCGCGCCCGCCGCGCACTCCGACGCCGAGGCCACGCAGTACATCCCGCCGTACCAGGCCGGTGCCGAGCAGGGCGGGGACCGGCAGCCGCCCGCCGAGTTCGACAACCTCTTCCGCAGCGCGCCGGGCGGCGAGCCCCCGGCCGCGTCCACGGCCCAGCTGCCGCGCTACCAGCAGCAGCCGCAGAGCTTCCAGCAGCAGCCGCCGGCGTACACCCCGCCCCCGTCGTCCTACGACCACGATCACGACGGTGACGGCGGTGGCCGGGGCGGTCGCGGCCGGTCGAAGGTGCCGCTGATCGCGGCCGTCGGGATCGGGATCGCCGTCCTCGGGATCGGGGCCGGTGCCCTGTTCAGCGGGGGCGACGGGGACTCGGGCGACGCCAACAAGACGGTCGCCGCGTCCGTGCCCGCCACCGACGGGTCCGGGTCCGCCGCGGCCGACCCGGCCAAGGCGCAGGCCGCCGCCCTGGACAAGCTGCTCGCCGACAGCGGCAGCAGCCGCGCCTCGGTGATCAACGCCGTCGCCCAGGTGAAGCAGTGCAAGGACCTGGACGGTTCCGCCTCCGACCTGCGCAATGCCGCCACGCAGCGGGCCGCGCTGGTCACCCGGCTGGCGAAGCTCTCCGTCGACAAGCTCCCGGCCAACGCCGAGCTGACCACCGCCCTCACCAAGGCCTGGCAGGCCTCCGCGAACGCCGACAACCACTACGCGGCCTGGGCCGACCAGGTCAAGGGCAAGCACGGCTGCCGCAAGGGCCAGGCCCGCACCACCGGCCAGACCGCGGCCGGCAACCAGGAGAGCGGCACCGCCAGCTCCCAGAAGGTGAAGGCGGCCGCGCTGTGGAACACGATCGCGAGCAAGTACGGGCTGACCCAGCGGCAGCCGACCCAGCTGTGAGAGCGGGCCGGCCGCACGAGCCGGCCGGTCAGCTGAGGTCCGCGGTCTCCAGGGTCTCGGTCATGTCGAGGGCTTTCTTGTTGGCCGACTGGAGCAGGCCGCCCTTGACGGTCTGGACGTTCACGTCGGTGTTGACCAGCCGGGAGAAGCCGGCCGCGGACAGCTTGCCCTGGTAGGGCCAGGACAGCGACGGGGTGAGGCCGCCGGTGGGGACCTTCAGGCCGTCGTTGAGGGTGCGGCGCACACTGTCGGCGGACACCTCGCCGCCGCCGATCTTCTCCAGGGCGGCGGCCAGGACCTTGTAGGCGATCCAGGTCGTCTGCACCCCGGCGTCGGCCGGGTCGATCCGGTTGTCGCCGAAGGCCTCCTTGCTGATGACCTTCTTCATCTCGTTCCAGCGCGCGTCCGAGGCCACCGGGTACCAGCCGGTGACGTACGACCCCTCGTACGGGCCGGACGCACCGCCGGTGGAGTTGATCACCGTCTGGTCCACGCTGCCGACCTCGGCGGCCGTCTTCACCTTCGGGTAGTCCTGGCGGGCGCGCTGGAAGTTGTCCATGAAGGTGGCCGTGCGGTCACCGAGCTCGGGCACCACGCAGCCCGTCTTCAGCGAGTCCGAGGTGGCGCTCTCCAGCGCCGACTGCGACTGCTTGTCGTACTCGGTGAGGTCCTCGGCCGCGAGCTGGTCGACCGACTTGGCGTGGTCGCCGGCCTTCAGGCCGGAGTCGAGGAGCTGGGGCAGCTGGTCGCCGGCGATGGTGTCCGGCCGGACCAGGGTGACCGGGCCGCACTTGTCGGCCAGCGCCTCCCCGAGTCCGGACAGCAGGGTGAGCTGGCCGCCGTTGACCGGGTAGGAGACGGGGCTGGTGAACTCCTCGTTCGACGCCCCGTAGCCGCCTATGTAGGGGATGGCGGCGCCCTCCAGCGGGGCGAAGTAGGAGTCGCCGAACTGGCTGTAGGAGCCGACGACGGCGACGACGTTCTGGTCGGCCGCCTTCTGGGCGCAGTTCGCGGCGCCCACGCTGGTGTTGTGGTCGTTGCAGGTCAGCAGCTTGAGCTTGTGGCCGCCGATGCCGCCCTGGGAGTTGAGCCAGCGGACGATCGCCGACGCCATGGCGGGCATGCCGGGCTTGTTGGTGGCGGTGGTCTTCTGCGGCGCCCAGGTCATCACCTTGATCTCGTCGTCCCCCGACCCCGAGAATCCTGGGACGACCCCGCAGCCGGCGGCGAGTGACGCACAGGCCGTCATGGCCACCACGGACAGAGCGGTGGCTCTGACGCGCCGGTGGGTCGTGGGGAGGAGGGTGCTGAAGGTGGGGCGCCTGCCGGTCATGGACACGCACGATTCCCCCACATCACTAACCGGCGAGTGACCCATGGTCAACGAGGGGTGACGCGCAGGTGAATTGCGGGGGGCGGTGACGGGCGTGTGACGAGGAACGTACGATCGATGACCGTGCAAGGTTCGGAGAACTCTTCCCGTCGCGGCCGTCGCTCCTCCACCATGGGCGGCATGCCACTCAATGACATGCCGTGGTGGCGCTGGCGCAGCAATGTGCGCTCCGCGCTGCACATGCTCTCCGATCCGGAGTTCCAGCGGAACGTCTGGCTGGCCGGCACGGACGGCTACGGGGACGTGACCGACGCGGTCTACCGGCTGGTCGAGGACACCTGGCTGGACAGCTGGTCCGCGGAGAAGTACGTCGGGACGATATTCCGCGACTCGCAGGAGGCGGCGCTCGTCGACACCGCCGTGCTGCGGGTGCTGCGGATCATGCACCAGGTCGGTCCGGACGCGCCGGTCTCCGCGTACCTCGACCACCAGGCGTGGCCGGACGCGGTCCGGGCGGCCCGGGACGCGCACATACGCCTGGCGGCGAGCGACGGCGACGACCCGGACATCCCGCCGCGCAGCCTCGAGGTGCTGCGGATCATGACGCGGGCGGCGTGAGTCCGCGGGGCGGACGCTGACCGCCGGGGGCGGCCGGGCATGAGATTCTGTGGTGCATGACCGATCAGCCCACCCGAGCCCAGGCCGCCCTGGCCGACCAGTACGTCCTCACCCTGTCCTGCCCGGACAAGCAGGGCATCGTGCACGCCGTGTCGAGCTACCTGTTCATGACCGGCTGCAACATCGAGGACAGCCAGCAGTTCGGGGACCACGACACCGGTCTGTTCTTCATGCGCGTGCACTTCTCGGCCGAGGCGCCGGTGACGGTCGACAAGCTGCGGGCCAGCTTCGCGGCGGTCGGTGACTCCTTCCACATGGACTGGCAGATCAACCGGGCCGACGAGCGGATGCGGGTCGTCCTCATGGTCAGCAAGTTCGGGCACTGCCTGAACGACCTGCTCTTCCGCGCGCGGATCGGCGCGCTGCCGGTGGACATCGCCGCGGTGGTCTCCAACCACACCGACTTCGCGGAGCTGGTGGAGTCGTACCACGTGCCCTTCCGCCACATTCCGGTGACGAAGGAGACGAAGGCCGACGCGGAGGCCCAGCTCCTCGAGCTCGTCCGCGAGGAGAACGTCGAGCTGGTGGTCCTGGCCCGGTACATGCAGGTCCTCTCGGACGACCTGTGCAAGCAGCTCAGCGGCCGGATCATCAACATCCACCACTCGTTCCTGCCGAGCTTCAAGGGCGCGAAGCCGTACCACCAGGCGCATGCGCGGGGCGTCAAGCTGATCGGGGCGACGGCGCATTACGTCACGGCGGACCTCGACGAGGGGCCGATCATCGAGCAGGAGGTCGAGCGGGTGGGCCACGGCGTCACCCCGGACCAGCTGGTCGCGGTCGGGCGGGACGTGGAGTGCCAGGCGCTGGCGCGGGCGGTGAAGTGGCATGCGGAGCGCCGCATCCTGCTCAACGGCCGACGAACGGTCGTCTTCGCCTGACCGTTCGTTCTCGCCCGAGGGGCGGGGTGGTGCCGGTCGTACGGCGGCCGCGGGCGCGTGGGGGCCGTTCGCGCAGTTCCCCGCGCCCCTAAAAGCCAAAAGCGGGGCGCAGCCCCGTCTTTTCCAGGGG
>NZ_JBHXSK010000023.1:104035-171435 GCF_042716195.1 Streptomyces sp. NPDC058683 | reverse complement strand
CTCAACTCCCTCGCCCACTACCTCACCAAGGTCGGAACCACCGGCCAGAAAACAGAGCAGAACTAACCCTCAGGATTTCTGGCGCATCACACTAGTAGGACTCCGTTAGGTCTTCACGTTGGGCCTGTTCAGGAGCATGTTGGGTATGTGGACGCACATCAAGTGAACCGTGTCCGGGCGACGTTGGCGTTATACGTCGCCGATGTGTTCGCCTCGGTGCCGCGCAAGGACCAGCGGGCCAAGGGCGACTGTTACCTGCGGGGCCTGATGCTGGACGGCCGCCGCAAGTCCGTCCAGGCCATGGCCTCGCGGCTTCCGGACGGCGACGAGCAGAACCTTCAGCAGTTCGTGAACCAGTCCACCTGGGATCCGGTGCCGGTGCAGCGGCGGATCTGCGAACGGATGCTGCCCCTCATCGCCCCGACGGCCTGGGTGGTCGACGACGTGTCGGTGCCCAAGGACGGCCGGATGTCGGTCGCGGTGACCCCGCAGTACTGCGGGGCCCTGGGCAAGCGCGCCAACTGCCAGGTCGCGGTCAGCGTCCACGCCGCCACCGACACTGCCTCCTGCCCCCTGCAATGGCGGCTGTTCCTGCCCAGGGAGTGGGCGTCGGACACCGGCCGCAGGACCGTCACCCGCGTCCCACCCGAGGTCACCCACCGCGAGAAGTGGCGGCTGGCTCTGGACATGCTCGACACGCTGGCCGGCTGGGGCATGAGGCCGCCGGCCGTCGTGGCCGACGCGGCCTACGGCACCAACGCACACCTGCGGGCCGGTCTGGCAGAGCGCGGCATCGACTACGTGCTCGCCGTCCGCGGGGACGTGACCGCCCACCCGCTCGACGCCAGGCCCGTGGCCCCGGCCCGCAACGGGCCCATCGGATGCTGGCCACAGCCTCGCTACCGCCATCCCGCACCGTCGGTGGCGGACCTCGCCGCCGGTCTCGGCCAGGACGCGTTCACCACCGTCGCCTGGCGGACCGGCTCGCGAGGACAGCTACGGTCCCGGTTCGCCGCCGTGCGCGTCCGCCCCGCCGGAAAAGCCGTCGAGCGTCCGATCCGAGCCGCCGCCTCCGCCGGGCAGGGCTGGTGGGACGGGGTCCTGCCGGACTGCTGGCTGCTGGTCGAGTGGCCCGAAGAGGCCGGGGCTCCCACCGACTACTGGCTGTCCAACCTGCCGGACGACACCCCGATCACCACTCTGGTCCGTCTGGCCAAGGTCCGCTGGCGCATCGAACACGACTACCGCGAACTCAAGCACGGCCTGGGCCTGGACCACTTCGAAGGCCGGTCCTGGCCCGGCTGGCACCACCACATCACCCTCGTGACCGCCGCCCACGCCTTCCTCACCGAACAGCGCCTGGCCCCAAAAGCACCCGCATCGGCCTCAGCTCCTACCAGATCCTCGATGCGCTCCAGGACATCCTGAAGTGCTGGACCGGTATCTGCACCACCTGCCAACAACCCCTGCCTAGCAGGCCACACACCACCCCCAGATCAAGAGCGACCTAACGGAGTCCTACTAGGCGGTTTCGTTTGAATCAGGCGGCGAAGGACTCGTCCGAGGCCGGCGAGCCGGACTCGCTCGGCCATGAACGGCTGTCCCTGCGCCAGATCGGCGAGACGGTTCACAGGTGGTCGGCGAACCAGTCGCGGGAGGCGGTGGCGGCGATGTCGAATCCGTGACCGGTGTAGGCCGCGAAGTGGCCGCCGGGTACGAACACGATCTTCTTCGGCTCGGCGGCCGTCTGGAAGGCGGTTGCGGCCAGGTTGCCGCCGGTCAGGCTGTCGTCCTGGCCAACGATCATGAGCAGCGGCGTCGGTGTGATCAGCGGCAGGTAGGAGCCGGGCTCGTAGCCTCGGAGCAACTCCAGGCTGCGCAGGGTGACTTCGCTGTGCCATTCGGGGGCGAGCCGTTCGTGGGCGTCGGTGAACCAGGCGTGGGCGTCCGGGGTGGGGATGCCGGTCACCTGTGCGGGGTCCTCGCCGATCACGGGGATCATGGTGGGGGAGTGGCCGGCCGCTCGGGTCCGCCGGTCGTCGGAGAAGATCGAGGGGTTGACGACCTGGTTGTTCTCTCGGGCGACGTTGGCGAAGGTGGCGCGTCCGCTGATGAGGGGAGCCTGCCCGCTGACCGCCTTGACCCGCTGGTCGATCGCGGCGACGACGAACGCGTGTCCGCCGGAGAAGCTGCTGCCCCACACGCCGATGCGGTCCGGGTCGACCTCGGGGCGGTTCTGGGCGTACGTGATGGCGTGCTGGTAGTCGCGGATCTGCTCCCAGGGGTCGATCTCGTAGCGGGGCTTCCCCGGAGCCGCGTCCGAGTCGCCGAAGCCGCGGTTGTCCCACACCACGACGGCCAGACCGGCGGCGGCGAACACCTCGGCGAAACGGTCCAGGTAGATCCTGCGGGTGGCGGACCAGCCGTGCGCCATGACCACGCACGGGGCCGGAGCGGTGCCCTGCTCGGGCTCGTAGAACCAACCGCGCAGCGTGACGCCCTCGGCGTCGAACTCGATGTCGTGTCGCATGCTCTCGCTCAGCCTTTCCGTTCGAGGAGGTCGACTGTCGGCGCTGTACCTCCGGTGATCAGGACACAGGTCCTGCTCGGATGTCTTCCTCCGCCTCCACCCTGCGGGTGGCGTGCGGGTCACGTCCAAGACCGGTTCCGTGCGCTGTGATGCCTTCGCGGGATGACCGCTTGTGCGTAGTCACCACCACCCATCCGGCCGGCGTCGTCACCGCGGCCGACCGCCTACCGCCGCGCCGTTCGCAGGACTGCCGATCGCGGTCGCGCTTGTCCCGCCCCTCCGCCGCTCACGACGAGGGCGCTCGCCGGGCGGCTTCGACCGCCTCCCCGACCGTGATGCCCGGACGGCATCACAGGCGCCTGAACAGGTCTTGGACGCCGGTGCCGGCGCCGCCGCAGGCTGAAAGCGATCCCGAAACGAGAGGAACAACGTCATGAAGGTCTTCGTCACCGGCGGTTCCGGTTACATCGGCAAGGCGACCATCGGCGCGCTGACACGGCACGGCCACACCGTGCGCGCCCTGGCCCGCAACGAGCACGCTGCCCGGACCGTACGGACGCACGGGGCGGATCCGGTCACGGGCAGCCTGGCCGACCTGGGCGTGCTCAATGAGGCGGCAGCGCAGGCCGAAGCCGTCATTCACCTCGCCCAGGCGGCCACCGGCGCGGAGGATCTCGCCGCCGCCACCGCGATGCAGGACGGCATCGGCGCCGGCCCCTATGTGCACACCGGCGGTACCTGGGTCTACGGCGACACCGACGGCGTCGTCGACGAGGACGCCCCGTTGGATCCACCGGCCCTCGTCGCCTGGCGCCGCCCCGTCGAGGATGCCGTCCTCGCCCGCGCCGCGCGCGGAGGTCGTCCCGTCGTGGTCCGGCCCGGCCTGCTGTACGGCGGCGACAACCGGCTCATCGATGCCTTCTTCACCCGTCCGGGCATGGCGGCGGGCGCCATCGCCTACATCGGAGACGGCTCGCAGCACTGGGCTCTGGTCCACGTCGACGACCTCGCGGAACTGTACGTGGCCACGCTGCGCGCCCGACCCGGCGCCGTCTACGCCGGCGTCGGAGGAGTCGATCCCACGGCCCGGGAGTGCGCTGAAGCCATCAGCCGAGGAGCGGGTCTCGGCGGCAAGACCGTCTCCATCACTCTGGAGGAGGCACGCGCGGCCATGGGCGCCGTCGCCGACGCCTTCGCCCTGGACCAGCAGTTCACCCCGGTGCGCGCCCGCGACCAGCTCGGCTGGACCCCGATGCACACCGACCCGCTGACCGTCCTCGCCCAGGACTGATCCACGCCCCCGGTGGCCGGTCCCCTCGCCGACCGGGGGAGCTGCCGCCGGGAGCGGCACCCCGCTGGATCCCATGGGGTATCAGGAGGGGTAGGGACACCGATCAGGACGGGACACGGCAACGGCATGGACATCGACCTGCGGAAACTGCGGTACTTCGCGGCGGTCGCCGAGGAACTGCACTTCGGCCGCGCCGCCGAGCGACTGCACATCGCCCAGCCGGCCCTCTCCCGCCAAGTGCGCGCGTTGGAGAGCGACCTGGGCGTCACGCTCTTGCGCCGCGACCGCAGGGGCACCGTCCTCACGCCCGCCGGAGCCCAGCTCCTCGACGATGTGGGCCCGCTCCTCGCGGCGGCCGAGGCCATGGTCCGCCGGGTCACCGCCGCAGCCGCCGCCGAACGGGTCTTCACCATCGGCTTCATGCCCGGCATCACCGTCACCCCCGCCGTGCGGGCGCTCACCGCCCGCCATCCCGGACTCGGCGTCCGGCTGCTGCGCACCGGCTGGGAGGACCAGGTCGAGGTCCTGCGCGACGGACGGGCCGACGTCAGCATCGTGCGTCTGCCGATCGATCAGAAGGGGCTGCGCGTACTGCCCCTGTTCAGCGAACCGCGCGTCGTGGTGCTGCCGACGGACCATCCGCTGGCCGACAAGCCGGCCCTCACCGTCGCCGACCTTGCGGGCGAGCACCTCCTCCAGGACCCGGACGCCGTACCGGAGTGGCGCGACATCGCGCAGGAACTGCGCACCGGCGAACGTTCCGACATTCCACCCATCCACAGCGTCGAGGAAAAGCTCGAGCTGGTCGCCGTCGGCGCGGGCATCTGTGTGATCCCGCTGTCCACTGCGACCTTCTACACACGCCCCGACGTCGTCGCCCGGCCAGTCGAGGGCCTCGCCCCGGGGCAGGTCTGCCTGGCCTGGCCCGCCACCCGCCATTCCCGGCTCATCGACGACTTCGCCGACGGGGCACATGCCCTGGCACCACCGCTCACCTCACCATGACCGCCACCCCACACGAACCTGCCGCCATCGCCGCCACCGAGGAGCAGGCCACGCAAGGGACGCACCACACGGGGCCACTCGACCGCTGTCGCCGCGCGGTGCCGTCAGCAGCGCGCACTCGCGGGGCCTCGGCGTCCTCTCCTCCGCAGCGCTCCGGAGCCGGGAGGCTCACACCACGGAATGGAGGAGCCAGCACGCGCGGCCGGCCTACCAGGCCGATGGGTCAGTCGCCTGAAGGTTGTCCTGCGACGATGAGGTTGCGTCCAAGGAAGTGGTGTACGGGTTCGACCCGATCCGGGGGTTTGCTCCGGCGCCGGGGTGAGGACCGAATAGACGAACTGCGTGAGATCTATCGGTCAGCCCGTACCCGACTCATCCGATGCCTCGGAGTGTCGTCCGGTAGTCCGGTCAACAGAGACACCGCGAGCTTCCAGGTCAACCATGCGCAGAACGAACCCGGCCGACAAGTCTGCGAGGACTTCGAGGAGACCAGCCCCGTCGCCCGGCCGTCCATCACATTGACCGGACGGTCGAGTGCCTGGACCTGGTCACCGCCTGCCATTCTTTCGTCGCCGCGGCCGGCCGCACCGTTCCCGGGCTGCGGGATCGCACCCTGGGCGACGACGAACGTGCGATCGTGCACGAGAACGTCGCCCGGGTGACAAGCGCGCAGCCACGGAGCGTCACGGAGTCCACGTAGGTTTCCGAAGCTCGATCGCCGGTTACCGGAAAGTCATATTCGGCGCGGTACGGCTCCGTCCTGCCAGCGGTAGAGGTCGCGCAGCAGGGAAATCTCGGCGCCATGATGGATCAACTCCCTGTTGACGTGCAGGACGATGCCCTCCATGGGAAACCGCTCGGGACCCACCGTGGGCGGATTCTCCAGGTCAGCGTCCGAGAGCTCGCGGACCCCCGCGTTCCATCTCCCATACATCTCATCGAGCTGTTTCAGCGCCTCGTCAGCGGTCCCCGCGTAGGCGAATGTCTGGGAGTCGACGTCCTGGCCGCCGAAGTGCCATCCGACCCGATAGCCCAGGCAGGAGACGATGATGTGCGCCAGCCGCCAGGCAATCGTGGTCACCGGCGCCGGCACCGGGTCAGGGGACGCGGAGTCCATCGTCCATTCCCCCGAACCTGCCGACATCGGTGCGGCCGACGTGCCACGTGGGCGGATGCTCCAGCAGCCGCGCACCGGCTCCCAGAAGTACTCCTCATCGGCAAGACCGTGCAGTCGCGGCCGCAGGTTCTTGTGCCAGTGCCGGTCCAGCTGGTCCGCGAGTCGCTCGCTTCTTGTCATTTCCGCACACTACATACAGCGGAGACCTGGTTGTGACCCTCGCGGACGCCGTCGCCGGCCGTGGGCCGCGAGAGCGTACCGCACCGGGAGATGACGCTGGGGGCTGATGTGCCCTTCGGGCCGCGCCGCCGCGAGCGGCTGTTTGACATTGACAACCCGGTTGGCTGGGTTGGGTTCGATGACCCCAATGTGACAGCCTCGACCGATGACATGACGGATGATCAAGACCGCAGACTCCCGCCCGAGATCAGGATGAGTATCCCGGGCGAGCGCCACGCCAGAGCCTCCGACCTGCATGTTCGAAGATGGCGAAGACTCATTGATCAACCTTCACTGACCCGGGACAGCAGCGATAGTTGGCCATTCGCGGAGCTACTTGGCCAATCGACGGCCTTGCCCGCTGCCGGCTTTGTGAGCCAGGACGCGTTAGTTGGAACCTGGCCAAGATCGTTGGAACCGACGGCCGGATCGGAGGGCACACGGCCGGAACGACGACGCCAGCGCGCCGGACCGATGCCAGTCAGAGTGGCCAGCGAGCGGTTGGTGCCGGGAATCGTGACTGAGCGGTTCCAACCGGCGTGTCACGCATAGCGAGGAAGCTCAGGTCACCGCAGTCGACCGGTTCCAACTATCGCGTCACGGCACACTTTGAGAGAGGTCGTCTCCCGCTCGGCTTTGTCGGTGAGTTCTGGGTTCTGGCACAGATCTTGAGGAGTCGTCGCAGAGCGTTACCCCTGTGTTCGATTGCGAGGCGGCAGGGTGCGCGAGACCGCGTACGCCTTGCCGGGCGATTGCCCGGCACCTGGGCTGGGGCCTCAACACCGTCCTCCGGTATGCAAACGCCGCACGCTGGCAGGACACCTTCCGCCAGAACCGTCCCCGGTCCAGCCGGCTGGACCCCTACAAGTCCTACCTGGAGCGGCGATTCGCCGAGGGATGCGCCAGCGTCACTCAGCTCCACAGCGAACTCGTTGCCGACAACGCGCCTGTCACCTACCAGATGGTCCGCGCCCACATCGTCACCCTCCGTGGGACTCCGGCAGGCGCCCCGCCCCGGCCGCCGTTGGTGCGGCAGGTGACCGGCTGGCTCACCCGGCACCCCACGACCTTGACCGAGGAAGACCGGGCCGGCTTGAAGGAGGTCCTGGCCCGCTGCCCCGAACTGGACCAGGCCGCCAGACATGTCCGCGGCTTTGGCGAGATACTCGGCGACCGCCTCGGCTCCACACTCCCCACCTGGATCGATGCAGTCGACGCCAGCCGGCTACCCGGCCTCACCGGCTTCGCGCTGCACCTGCACCGAGACATCGCCGCCGTGACAGCCGGACTCACCCTGAACTGGAGCTCGGGCAGCATCGAGGGTGCCGTGAACCGCATCAAGAAGATCAAGAGGCAGCTCTACGGCCGAGCCGGATTTGAACTGCTCCGCAAAATGATCTTGCTTCAGTAGTTCGCGACGGTGCTGGTCTGTCGCTGGTCGGCGCGTTAGAGGTCAGAGTCCGGTCGTCCAGATCCCGACAGGGTGCTCACTCGGGGACAGCCACAGCTGAGGCTGGGAGTCCCGATGTCTCGCCACAGCGTGTTCTTCCCAGTGAAAGCGGTCGTCCGCGTCGGGCCACACGACTTGCAACACAGGGAAAGGAGGCCGCCGGTAGAACCCGACGGCCCGCCCGAAGAAGGTCCGGTACCAGCGGAGATCGACCTGCCTGAGCGCGACTTGCTGACCATCGACGACGTCAGGGTGGCTCTGGCCGCCAGCCAGTACAGCGCCTGCGGCGGACTTCGCTCCGAGCCTGTTGAGCATGCGGTGCATGTCATGGATGTCGAGTCCGAACATGGCGAGCTCAGGAGCACCGTGAGTGTGTGCCAGACCGATCGTGTAGGCGAATCCAGGACCGATCTCGTCCTCGGGAACCATCACGACGTGCCATCCGTGCCGCTGCACATTCTCGGTGATCGTCAGATCCATGCGGTCCGCTTCGTCCCGGTCACCGTAGTCACGGCAGAGGACGCAGCGGCACTGGAATGGATCATCAGCAGTCATACGCGGAGGCTACGAGGTGAGTGTTTTAGCCGGACAACCGGGCCCCTGACCACCCTCTCGATCGAACGGCGTAGTCACTCTGCGATGACTCCCCAAGATCTGCGCCAGCGGGGTTCTCGCCCAGCTCGGACGAGAAGGTGCTGACCAAGACCATCGCCCGCTACGGCCGTGTCGATCTTTTGTGCATCGATGAGCTGGGCTATATGGAGCTGGACCGCAGGGGCGCTGAGCTGCTGTTCCAGGTTCTGACGGAGCGTGAGGAGAAAACAGTGTCGCCATCGCCTCGAACGGGAGTTTCAGCGGCTGGACCAAGACCTTCACCGATCCCTGGCTCTGCGCGGCCATCGTCGACCGGCGCACCTTCGGCGGCAACCTGATCCAGATCGGCACCGACTCCTACCGCCTCGCCATCACCCAAGCCCGGGCAGCAGCACAGAACGCCGCCGACTGACCTCGCCCTGCCGGCGGGAGGCGATGCCGTCTTGCCCTGCACGCGAGGGTCCGGACGGCCTCCCGCTATTGCGGTGCGATCGCTTTGAGCCAGTCCTCGACGGCGACGACATCCGCCCACTGCGGGAACAGCTTTTCGGTGAGCATCCGGTGCACCTCGGGGTCGGTGTCGAGGCAGCCATCCGCCAGGACGGTGAGACCGAAGTCCAGGTCGATGGCGTGCCACAGAGTGGACAGCACTACAGCGCTGGTGGCGATGCCAGTGAGAACAAGGCTGTCGATATCGCGAGCCCTGAGTACCAAGTCGAGGTCGCTGCCCGAGAACGCGCTCCCCCGCCTCTTGGTGACCACCACGTCGTCCTGCTGCGGCGCAACGTCGTCATGAATCGCGGTGCCAGGGGCGCCCTCGGTGAACAGGCCTGCCCGCACGGCGTTTGTCATCACCCTGTTGCGAGGGCTGACTTCTGGATCGCCCGGCCGTAACCCGATCACCACGTAGATGACGGGGATGCCGGCAGCCCGGGCACCGTCGATCGCTCTGCGCAAGCGCGGCAGGTATCCGGAACCGTCGTCGGCGATGGCCACGATGTCCCGTTGGACGTCCATCACCAGAAGTGCGCTGTTCGCCATGCCGGCCGTCCCTTCTCTGTCGGGAAACAGGAGCAAGTCTGGTGGATCAACCGAGCTGCGGTGGAGGTTTCGGAGATCCTCATCAGCGTCGCGCCGCAGTGCGCCTATGACCGGTGTCGGTTCTCATCGACATTTTCTTGCCCTGTGATCACCAAGTGCTGTCCAAACTCGGTGATAAGCGGTGTCGTCCGTCAGTTACGAAGCCACCCGCTCCTGCATGCATGCCGGCGTCTTCTGAATCATCAGTGGACAGGTAGTGATGGGTGCCAAATCGGGGAGGGGATACCTCCAGTTGAACGCCGAGCGATGCACAGACCTGGCTGCACAGATGATGCGATCCGCCCTTGACTCCTGGCGCGGCGGCAACCGTCTCTTCGCAGTCCTGCATGCCGGTATGGGCTCCGAGTTCTGCCTGAAGGCGATCCTGTGCCACCACGACCCACTGTTGATCTCAGCCCATGGGGACCGGGCGCTGCGTTTCCCCACACTTGGCTTCGCGGGAGAGCCAAGGAATCAAGCGGTGATGGAAGCCCGCAACGGCATCGCTCACCTGGCCCACCACAATCCGGCCACCGCACAGCATGTAGTGGCAACGGCCCTCCAGGTAGCTGAGGCCGTTCGTAAGGAGCTCGATACGCCCGCTCCTGACTTCTGGAGGGGGTACGCCGGTGCGTTCCACGATCTCAGCAAGGTCGCAGCCATGCCGGCCATGCCGAGGGTCGGCCTGGAGCAAGCTGCCGAAGACCTGGCACAAGCCGAGGCCAAGGAGGCTGCGCGTGCAGCCATGGACGCCGCCGAGAGCACTGCGGTGACAGCAGCCGACGTGATCGCAAGGCTTCCCCGCGGGTTGACGCCCTCGGCAGCGACAAGGCTCCAAGACACGCCTTGAGCGTCGCGCACCGCGCCGTCGTCTCGGCGGCCTTGTACACCACCAGCATGCGGGCTCGGCGCGCCGCCGCGGACCTGCCCAGAGGCGTCAGCCACCGGCCCACAGTACGTTCGCTGATCCGCACGCCCTGGTCCGCGGGTTGGAGTGCGATCCTGCGCGTGGACCGCTTGGTGTCCCGCCGTAGCTGCTCGATCTGTTCGACCGCGTCTGGCGGGGTCTGGGTCGGTGAGGAGTGCGGGACAGTCGGGTGGTCCCGCAGCCTGGCTTCGCCGTACTGGTCGTGGCGGTTCTTCCACTTGGACAGGCAGGCCCGGGAGACGTCGGGCTCGGCGGCGACGTGGGCGATCGGGCGGGCGCGGCAGTGTTCGACGTACTGTCGGCGTCCCTCAGTGGTCAAGGGGGCGTTCGCGTGCGTCACTGGAGCACCTCGGTGCTCCGGCCGGCGGCGATCACGGTGCGAAGAGGGAACGCGATGAGCAGCGCAACAGCGACCAGGAGTCCGCTCGACCACAGCGGCCCGGTATTTCCGGCTGGGGTGCTGAGGGTGGTCGCGGCGATGAGGGGTCCGACGGCGGCGCCGACGTTGAGTGCCGCCGTCGCGTACGAGCCGGCCATGGTGGGGGCTTCTGCGGCCTCGTAGAGGACCTGTGTAATCAGGGTGCTGCCCAGCGCGAACGACAGCGCGCCCTGCACGAACACGAGGGCGAGCAGAGCGACCGGCTTGTCGGCCAGCACGGCCAGGACCGGCCAGCCGATCAGCAGCAGCGGACCGGCGACTGCGATGACCGGGCCGGGGTGCTGGTCGGACAGCCGGCCGGCGACGGTGACCCCGGTGAAGGAACCGATGCCGAAGAGCACCAGGGCGACAGAGATCCACAGCTCATTCAGCCCGGCGGTGTCGGTCACGACGGGGGCCAGGAAGGTGAAGCTGGCGAAGGTGGCCGCGTTCACCAGCGCGCCCAGCAGCATCACCACGATCAACCTCGGCTTCGCGAGCTGGGCGAGCTCCCCTCGCAAGGCCGGCCCGCCAGTTGCTTCTTCCTTCACACGTCGAGCTGGGATCCCCTTAAGAATGCCGAGAGCTGCGGGCACGCAGAGAGCGGCAACAGCCCAGAATGTGGCCCGCCAGCCGAACAACGCGCCGAGTACCGACCCACCTGGGACACCGGCGATCGTGGCCACCGTCGTGCCCGACAGCAGCACGGCCAGAGCACGTCCTTTTTTGCCGGGCGGGACGAGCGTGGCGGCAGTTGTCAGAGCGACGGCAAGGAACCCTGCGTTCGCCAGCGCGGCGACGATCCGGGTAGCGAACAGGACCGGGAAGCTCGTGGTGAGGGCGCCCACGGCGTGAGCTCCCGCGAAAGTGACGATGAACCCGAGAAGACTGAAGCGCCTGGACCAGTTGCGGGCAAGCGCGGCCACGAGGGGGGCACCAACGATCATGCCGATGGCGAAGGCGGAGGTAAGCACGCCTGCTGTCCCGACGGTGACATCGAGATCTGACGCGATGTCCGGCAAGAGGCCGGCGAGCATGAACTCCGAGGTACCCATGGCGAAGACGGCCATGGCAAGCAGATACAGCGGGAGAGGCATCGAGTGGCTCCGAGGTGAGGAGAAGCAGGAGAAAGTCATCTCGTCACCGCGGCCGGCCCCCAAGGGCATCTCGTCTCACCGCAGGATGCGGCGCGACGACAGGGCTATGAGCTCAGTGGTTCAGGGGGCTGACGGCGTGACCGAAAGCCCCCACCGTGTCTGACTCAGGACTCGACATGGCCCGCACGCTACCCGACTGATGTCAGTCGAGGCACCTCGGTTTCACCGGCTTTGGACTGTGTCACCAACGTCATGTCCCGCAACAGCTAGGGCGTTGGCATCGGCGAAGGTCCGGGCACTGGCAGTGGTGTTGAGCTCGGCGTAGGCCTTGGAGAAGGTATCCGCGTAGGCGCAGGCAAGGCGGCAGCCGTACCGCAGCGCCGGTACGCGTGCCGCGTTCCACTCGGCCTTCGAAATGCGCTCGCCCGCCGGCGCACGGGTGTGCAGCCGGCCTGCCACCTGCTGCGGCTCCGCCGACCCGCCGTGCCGGGCATTCGCCTCGGCCGGCATGGGCAGGACGCCGTGAGCGTGCCAGTCGTGCACCACAACAAGAAGAACACCTGGCCACCGAGGCGTTCCAGTTCGCCGTGAAGGCGCACAGCCCAGCCCTTCGCTGCGGCGGCGTCCTGGCCGTCGTACAGCACGGCGATCAACTGTCGCAGCCAGGACGGCAGGTCGGTGCTGGTCGCCGAGTCGTTGTCGGGGTGGGAGCCAGCCGTGCCGGCGTCCAGTTACGCGAGGAACCGGTCGAACGGCGCACCGGCGCCCGGGGGACTGCTCATACGTTTCTCCTGTCTCGGCCACATCGGGCACCTCACCGTCACGGGCGACCGCCGACGACGGAGAGAGGGGATATCTCCATACGTAGCGTCACATGTGCGCGGGTGATGGTGTGTCAGCCGCGTTTACGGGGGCGGGTCTTGTGCCGCCTGCGCGGCTGCCGCGTCGAGGTCCAGCCATGCTTCCTCGGTCAGATCGGTGGCGGCCCAGCGGGCAGCGGACACGACCTCCTCAGGGGTACGGAAACCTGCGACCACGCAGGCCACGCAGGGGTCGCGCAGCGGAAACCGCAGTGCGGCGTGGGGGAGTGCGGTGCCGTGTCGACCGGACACCCCGGCAAGGAGCCGGGCACGGCGCAGTGCCGATTCCGAGGCGGGGCCGTAGTCGAAGGTGGCGTCACTCGCGGGGTGAGGACGGCTGAGCAGACCGGAGTTGAACGGGGCGGCGGCCACCACCGCGACCCCGCGTTCGGCGCACGCGTCCAGCAAGGGGCGAGCGGTGCGGTCGAGAAGGGTCCACCGCCCGGCCACCATCACGGCGTCGACGTCCGCCTCCGTGACGATGCGCAGCAGTGGGGCGACCGTGTTCATGCCGACACCGACGGCACCGATGACACCTTGGTCGCGCAGAGCCGTCAGCGTGGGCAGGGCATGGTCGAGGGCAGCGTCCAGGTGATCGTCGGGATCATGGACGTAGACGATGTCCACATGGTCCAGTCGCAGGCGGTTCAGGCTGCCTTCCAGACTTCGCAGGACACCGTCCCGTGAGTAGTCGGGGCGGCGGACCAGCGTGTCGGGTACGGCGAAGCCTCCTGCCGTCAGGTCGGATCCGGTGGGTGCCGGGTGGGGTTCCAGCAGGCGGCCGACCTTGGTGGAAATGGTGAACTCCGCCCGTGGATGGTGAGCGAGGGCTGCGCCGAGCCGCCGTTCGGACAGTCCGAGGCCGTAGTGCGGGGCGGTGTCGTAGTAGCGCACCCCCACGTCCCAGGCGGCTTCGAGGGTGGCCTGTGCCTGGCGGTCGTCGATCGGGCTGTAGAGATTGCCGATGGGGGCGGCACCGAATCCCAGGGTGCTGACACGGACGCTCGTACGACCGAGCGGGCGGGCCTTCATGAGGGGATTCCGTACCAGCGCGTGGCCGTTGTCCCGAAGACGGCTTCCCGTTCGTCGGCGCTGAGCTCCTCGGTGAGTGACGCGGCGACGGCCACGACCTCGTCGTACTCGGCGGCGAGCAGGCAGACCGGCCAGTCCGAACCATACATGAGGCGGTCCGGTCCCATCGTCGTGAACAGTACGTCCGCATAGGGGCGCAGAGCCGCAGCCGCAGCCGGGGCCCCGCCGGTCCGGGTGACCAGGCCGGACAGCTTCACCGTCACGTTCGGGCACTCGGCCAGATCGGTCAGCAGCGCGGTCCAGGAGGCGAGGCCGTCCGGGCTCACGACAGGATTGCCGGCGTGATCCAGCACGAACCGGACGTCGGGCAGCTCGCGCACGGCCCGCACGGCGGAGGGCAATTGGTCGGGGCGGACGAGGAGGTCGTAGACGAGGCCCGCTGCCGCGACCGACGTGATGCCGCGGCGGACCTCGGGGCGCGCCGGCCACTGCGGGTCGGTCTCGTCCTGGATGCCGTGCCGGATACCGACGAGCGCGGATCCTCCGGGTTGCTCCCGCAGTTCCGCGAGGCGGTCGGCGATGCCGGGGTCGGTCAGGTCGGTCCAGCCCACGACCGCCCGCACTTGCGGGTCCGTACACGTCAGGGCCAGCAGTTCCGGTGTCTCCTCCGGCACGGCGATGGTCTGTACGACGATGGTGGCGTCGATCGCGTTCCGCTCCAGCGCCGGCCTCAGTTCAGCGGCGGTGAAGGTTCGGCGCAGCGCAGGCACGTCGCTGGTCCACGGCTGGTCGCGAACTGACAGATCCCACAGGTGGTGATGAGCATCGATACGCACGGTTGGGTCCTTGAGCGTCGAGAAGGACTGGCGAGGGGAAGGCGCACGCACCCGCTGCGAGGAGCGTGGCGCGGAGCGCCCTTCTCGCAGCGGCCGGCGCGTGAGGTGCGGCCCGCGGACGGCTCCGGCGTACGGGAGCTCTCAGCCAAGGTGGAAGATCTCCTCCGCGGGGGCCCTCCACTGTCCCTCGGCCGCGGTGTCCAGGGGCCGCCGGCACGGGTCCGTCACGGCCGCCGCCAGGACGGCCGGCCACACGGCGGAGTGGAGTGCGCGGTACTCCGCCGCCTTCTCCGAAGGCAGCCGCATCACGGTAGCGAAGCGCTGTACTTTCATCGGTACTTTCATCAGCCCTCCTTCCGCAGCCGCAGCCCGTCCATACCGCCGTCCACCGCCAGCGCGGTGCCCGTGGTGGATGCGGCGCCGGGCGAAGCCAGATAGGCGACCGCCGCAGCGACCTCGTCAGCACTGACCAGACGGCCGTGCGGTTGCCGGGCGGCCAGCGCCGCGTGCTCCGCCGCCGGGTCGTCCGCCCGGTCGAGGAGCCGGTTGACCCACGGTGTGTCGGCGGTGCCGGGACTGACGGCGTTGACCCGGATTCCCTCGGGCAGCAGGTCGGCGGCCATCGCCCGGGTCAGGGAGAGCACCGCGCCCTTGCTGGCCGAGTACAGCGCCCGCTGCGGCAGGCCGGCTGCCGCAGCGATCGAGCTGATGTTGACGATCGCCGCGTGGGCCGACGCGCGCAGCGACGGCAGTGCGGCCCGGGTGACCCGCACAAGCCCGAGGACGTTGATGTCCAGAACCCGGTGCCACTCGTCGTCGGTGTTGTCCTCGATACCGCCCTGCGCACCGATCCCGGCATTGTTGACCAGGACGTCCAGCCCGCCGAGGGCTGCGACGGCCTGCTCCACGGCTGTCACGACCGAGGGGTTGTCGCCGATGTCGGCCCGGACGTGGACGGCGAAGCCCCCAGCCGCCGCTTCGGCCCGATCGAGCACGGCGACGCGCGCTCCCTGCGCGGCGAGCAGCCGGGCGCTGGCCAGGCCGATGCCCGAGGCACCGCCGGTGACCAGGGCACTGAGTCCGTCGAACGCACCCATGTCAGGCCTGCCCGGATATCTGGCGCTGGTGGCCGCCGCCGGTTCCCACTTCCACGGTGTCTCCTTCGTGCCGGGGCGGAGGTGCCCTTGTCCCACTGGCCGCCGCGTGCAGGGGCCGCCTGGCATCGCGTAGCGCATAGGGAAGGATCTGCTTCATCTGGCAGGCAGGACCTTAAGGATGGGGATCCATTCTGCGCAACATCCTGAGAGGTATGGGAAGTTTCTTCGGTTTTGATGAGAGCTTCGCAGGTCTTCTGTCTGAAGATCTGTCTGATCTCTTCCCAACACGCAACGGCAGTGCCATATTGGCCACCGCCAATGAACCAGATTAATCCGTGGTGCACGAGGGGGTTCGCCTTGGGCGACTCAACACAGGCTGCCGGCAAGGGAGATGACGCGACATCGACGTCACATCCCTACCGTCCGGGGTATGAACTGGTCGCGGAACAACTGCTGAACTACATCGCCCAGGAGAACCTGCGGCCCGGCGACCGCCTCCCCACCGAACAGGGCCTGGCCCAGATCCTGGGAGCAACCCGCAACGTCACCCGGGAGGCCGTGAAGGTCCTGGCCGCCATCGGCCGGCTCCATGTGCGGCGAGGCGCCGGTATCTTCGTCGCCGCCTCGGTCGGCGGGCTGCTGGACGACGAACTGTCGCACTTCCGGCCGACCAGTATGGAAGACGTCCACATGCTCCTGGACTACCGCAAGGTGATCGAGTCGGAGACAGCGCGCCGCGCCGCCTCCCTCGCTACCCCGATCGAGGTCCGGGCCATCCGGGAGAGCGCGGAGAGCACCCTGGCAGCGGCCACGGAGAACGACGTGGACACCTTCGCCAAGGCTGACGCGGCCTTCCACGACGCGGTGGGCGCCGCCTCGCACAACGTGTTCCTGCGGTCGAGTGTCGCCGGTGTGAGGCGCTTGGCATCCCAGTCCGACGTGCTGCTCTTCCACGGTGACGTGCCCGGATCGCTGGAAGTCGCCGCGCGGCAGCATCTGGCCGTGGCCGAGGCGGTTGCCGCGGGGGCGGCCGATCTCGCCGAGCGGCTGATGGTGGAACACATCGCCACCACACAGAGCCAGTTCGAGAAGAAGATTCGCAACCGGCTGTTCAATCCCGGCGCCGACGCGATCCCTTAGGTGCCCCCGGAGCCTTCGAGGAGCGGCAGCTCCGGGGCTCCGCCGCCGTCCGCGGAGACGGCGGTTCGTCATCCGGCCGACCCCGCATGTGCCGCGGCACAGCGGTCGAGCCCCCCGACGCCCTGACAGTCCCGGTGGACGACCGGGACTCCCAGGTACCAACCTCCCTCAGGCGATTGGATACGTGTGTCTCATCCGTCTGCGCGCAGGGGCGTCTTCGCGCCGCTGCGAAGAAGTCTCACGGCCGCCGTCTCGGTGGCCGCGGTGGCAGCCCTGCTGAATGCCGTACCGGCCCAGGCGGCTCCCCGGTCGCCGGACCTCGATGTCTATGTCTCGCCGACCGGCCGGGACGTGGGCTCGGGTACCGTCGCCCACCCCTTCAGGACCCTCGACCATGCGCGGGACTACGTACGCGACGTCAAGCAGAAGGCCAAGGGCGACATCCATGTCCGGCTCATGTCCGGGACCTACCGGCTCAGCCGTACCTTCGCCCTGACCGCCCGGGACTCCGGCCGCGACGGACACAGGATCGTCTACGAGGCCGCCCCCGGCGCTCACCCGGTGATCAGCGGGGGCGAGCGGGTGACCGGCTGGGTTCCGGCCGACGGAGCAGGACGGGTCTACAAGGCCAAGGTGGGCGACATCGACACCCGCCAGCTCTACGTGGACGGCGAGTTGGAGACCCGGGCGCGCAGCGCCAAGAACCCTTCCGGCTTCAGTAAGACGTCCACCGGCTACACCTTCACGGACTCCAGTCTCAACGCCTACAAGCGTCCCTCGGATCTGGAGGTCGTCAGCTCCTGGGGCTGGAAGCTGATGCGCTGCCCCGTGCAGTCGATCGCCGACAACAAGATGACCATGCAGCAGCCCTGCTGGCACAACGCGCATCTCCAGCAGGGCCAGGAGATCCAGAACCCGACCTGGCTGGAGAACGCCCGCGAACTGCTGGACACGCCCGGCGAGTGGTACCTGGACAAGGGCGAGGGCGAGATCTACTACATGCCCAAGGCCGGCCAGGACCTGTCCACCGCGACCGTCACCGTGCCGCTGGTGCAGGACCTGGTGGACCTGAACGGCACCAGGACCGCCCCGGTCAGCAACGTGTCCTTCCGGAGCATCACCTTCTCCTACTCCACCTGGCTCGCGCCCAGTTCCTCCGAGGGCCTCATCGAGGGCCAGGCCGGCTTCCGGATGGTCGGCAACGACCCCGACTTCGACGCGACCCGCCTGAAGTGGCAGAAGACGCCCGGCGCCGTCAACGTCAACTACGGCCACGGCATCGGCTTCGAGGGCAACACCTTCACCCATCTCGGCGCGGTCGGGCTCAACCTGAACACCGGTACCCAGGGCACCGACATCACGGGCAACGTCTTCCGCCAGATCGCCGCCACCGGCATCCAGATCGGCGGGGTCGAGGTGATCGACGCCCACCCCGACGACCCCCGGGACATCACCAAGGACACCAGGGTCGACAACAACGTGGTCACCAAGGTCGCCGACCAGTACAACGGCTCCATCGGCATCCTGGCCGGCTACACCGACCACACCACGATCACCCACAACAAGGTCTACGACCTGCCCTACACCGGCATCTCCGTCGGCTGGGGCTGGGGTCTCACCGACCAGGGCGGCAACAGCAACTACGCCCCGGGAAATCTGGGCGTACCGATCTGGGACACCCCCACGACCAGCCGCGACACCAAGGTCACGGACAACGAGATCTACGACATCATGAAGTCGCAGGCCGACGGCGGTGCCATCTACACACTCAGCACCAACCCCGGCGGCGTGGTGTCCGGCAACTACATCCACGGCATACCGTCGCCCGCCTACGGCGCGATCTACCACGACGAAGGCAGCCGGTACTGGACGAACACCGGCAACGCTCTGTGTGACGTCGCCTACCAGTGGCTGTTCCTCAACCACGGCATGGACATCAAGGCCACCGGCAACTTCACCACCCAGCCCGCCTACTCCGCCCAGGCCAACAGCACGGGCAGCACCATCAGCGGCAACACCACCGTGGGTTCCTGCGCCCAGCTACCGGCTTCCGTGGTCAACAACGCGGGCCTCCAGCCGAGTTACCGCCACCTCGACCCGGGCCCCGACGTCCCCGACCACCAGGCGCCCAGCAGGCCCGGCACTCCGACCGCAGTCACCGATTTCCCGACGGTGGCAGACCTCACCTGGGCTGCATCCACCGACGACACCGCGGTCACGGGCTACTCCGTCTACCAGGACGGCAAGTTGATCAGCGCCACCGGCAACACCTCGGTGCGCGTAGCGGGCCTGACCGCCGGGACGACGTACGCCTTCAAGGTCACCGCCCGTGACGCCGCCGGCAACGAGTCCGGCCCCAGCCCGACGCTGCGCGTCACCATGCCTTCGGGCACGGACCTCGCCCTCAAGCAGCCGATCACCGCCTCGTCGTACTCGGAGGCCAACACCCCGGCAAAGGCGGTGGACGGAGACCTGTCCACGCGCTGGGCCCAGGGCCTGGGCCTGCCCGATCCGTCCTGGATCCAGGTCGATCTCGGTGCGTCGTACGACGTGAACGGCGCGATCACGACCTTCGAGAAGGCCAGCGGGTACAAGTACCGCATCGAGGTGTCACCCGACGAGGTCCACTGGAAGACACTCGCGGACCGCACCGCCGCGAACACCACGGCGGCGACCGACTACGCCCACACGGACGCTCCGGTCGCGGGCCGCTACGTACGACTGACCGTCACCGGATCCAGCGGGAACGGCGGCAGCATCTACGACTTCCAGGTCTACGGCACTCCCAGCACCGTCACGGACCACACGGCCCCGACCGCACCCGGACAGCCCACGGTCAAGCCGCTGCTGCCCGGCCTGGTGGATGTCAGCTGGTCCGCGGCCACCGATGACACCGGCGTGACCAGCTACGTCGTCTACCAGGACGGCAAGCGGATCGGTGTCACCGACGCCACGACCCTGCGGGTCTCCGGCCTGACCGCCGGCACGGAGTACTCCTTCACCGTCGTGGCACGCGACGAGGCGCTGAACGCCTCCGACCCCAGCAAGGCGGCCGTCGTCACCACGCCGGCCGACCACGACCTCGCCCTGGACAAGCCGGTCACCGCCTCGTCGTCGTACTCCGCGGACTACGCGCCCGAGAAGGCTGTGGACGGGGATCTCTCCACTCGCTGGGCGCAGGGCGCGGGCCTGCCCGATCCGTCCTGGATCCGGGTCGACCTGGGCAAGGACACCGCCGTCTCCAGCGTGGTGACCACCTTCGAGTTGTCCGGCGGCTACAAGTACCGCCTGGAGTACTCCACCGACGGCACGACGTGGTCCCTGTTCGAGGACCACACCTCCGACGCCACCTCGTCGTCGACCGTCTACTCCTTCGCCGACGCACCCGTCACCGCACGCTACCTGCGCCTGACCGTCACCGGTTCCAGCGGCAACGGCGGCAGCGTCTACGGACTCCAGGCGTACGGCGGCTTCTGAGCACTCCGCCGCCGAGTACCCCGCGTCCGAGCCGACACCTTTCTCCCTACAGAAGACGAAAGCCAGGATGAAGATCACCCATGTCGAAGTACACCGGATCGATGTTCCGGCAGCCAGTCCGCCCTTCCGCTGGCGCGACGGGCTGAGCGGCAGCGCTCCGGTGGGCGACGGCGCGGTCCTGCACATCGGGACGGACGAGGGAGCCGAAGGAGTCGCGCTGTTCGCCCGTCCGGGCGCCCACCTCGTCCTGCGGGACCTGGTGGACCGGGTCTTCCGCCCGGAACTGGTCGGAGCCGACCCGTTCCAGCGGGAATGGCTGTGGCACCGGGTGTGGGAGCTGGACCGTATCCACGAACTCCCGCTCCCCACCCTGGGCCTCATCGACATCGCACTGTGGGACCTGGCCGGCCGCTACCACGGCGAGCCGGTCTGGCGCCTGCTCGGCGGCTTCCGGGACGCCATACCCGCCTACGCCTCCACCTCGACGTTCGCCAGTACCGCGGAGTTCCTCGACGTCGCGGACCAGTGCCTGGCTCTCGGGTACCGGGGCATCAAACTGCACGCCTGGGGCGACGCCCGCCGTGACGCGGAACTGTGCCTGGCCCTGCGCGACCACGTCGGTCCGGACGTCCCGCTCATGTACGACGGCTCGGCGGGCTTCGACCTGCCCGACGCGATCCGGCTGGGGCGGGCACTCTCCGAGGCCGACTATCTCTGGTACGAGGAGCCGATCCGCGAGTTCAGCATCTCGGCCTATCAGCGGCTCGCCGAGACCGTGGACGTACCGCTGCTGGTGGCGGAGACCTCCGACGGAGCGCACATGAACGCGGCGGACTTCATCCGGGCCGGTGCCGCCACCTTCGGTGTTCGCGCCGGCACTACCCTCCGGGGCGGCATCACCGGCGCCATGCGCACCGCGCATCTCGCCGACGCCTACCGGCTGCGGGCCGAGGTGCACGGTTCGGACATCCCCAACCACCACCTGTGCATGGCCATCTCCAACACCACCTACTACGAGTCCCTGGTGACCGCGACCACGGTCGTCCGCGAACGCCACGTGGACGACCGTGGCCTGGTCCACGCCCCCACGGGACCCGGCATCGCCCTTCCCCTCGACCTCGGCTACGGCAGCCAACTCCTGCCGTTCGTCGAGCAACCGCGCTGAGCGGCGCAAGAACAGAAAGGCAAGGAAAGACGATGGAGTCTTCCCGATCTCCGAGAACCGGCCGGCGTCACTCGCTGCTCCGCGCGGCGGCAATCACGCTGTCCCTGGCCACCGCGGCCGCCCTGGCGGGCTGTGCCAGCGCCGACACCACCACCGATTCCTCCTCCAAGCAGTCGGCGTTCAAGCCGGTCGCGCAGAAGGCGGGTTCGCAGATAACGGTGTGGGCCGACTCGACCAGGCTGCCGTCGGTGCAGGCGTACCAGAAGTCGCACCCCGACGTGAAGATGAAGATCGTCACGTACGACGGCGGCGCCGACGGATCGACGTATCTGCAGTCGAAGGTGCAGCTGTTCGACAGGACCGGCAGCGGTTGGCCGGACGTGGTGTTCGGCACGCCGACCGACGTGACCTGGGCGTCGGAGGCCACCAAGCCCGGCGCGCGGCCGTTCGCCGCACCCCTGGACGAGAAGCTCGTACCGCAGAGCACCCTGGACGGATTCGCCAAGGGTTCGCTGACGCCCTGTCAGTTCAGCGGTCACACCTACTGCATGCGCAATGACATCGCGCAGGTCCTCCTCTGGTACAACAAGTCCCTTATGGACAAGTGGGGTTACAAGGTCCCCGCGACGTGGCAGGAGTACGAAGCCCTCGGCAAGCAGGTCGCCAAGGAGCATCCGGGCTATCTGGTCGGCTCGGTCGGCGACACCAACTCCCACGAGTCGTACTTCTGGTCGGGCCAGTGCCCCGCGTTCAACCTGGTGAAGCCCGACACCCTGCGCACCGACCTGCAGGACCCGAAGTGCACCCGGATGGCGAAGCTGCTGGACAACCTGATCAGCGCCAAGGCCATCGCCACGCAGGGCTTCTTCAGCCAGGGATTCGCCAAGAACAGCGGCAGCAAGGTCCTGATGGCCTACGGCCCTTCCTGGTACGGCCAGTACCTCTTCAAGGCCGGCTTCAAGACTCCCGCCAAGCAGATCGCCGCGGCGCCCCCGCTGACCTGGCAGGGAGAGAGCACGACTGCCACGGGCAACGTCGGCGGCGGCGTGTGGATGGTGTCCTCGCACAGCGCCAACCTCAAGGCGTCCACGGACGTGGTCACCTGGCTGACCACCTCCGACGAGAACCAGGCCACCGCGCCCACCTATCCGGCCTACACCCAGGCCGCGAAGGCCTGGCTGGCCAACCCCGCCAACAGGAACTACTTCGCCAATGATGTGAGCGATCCGTTCGAGCAGGCCGCGAACGAGGTGTGGACCGGCTGGTCGAACACCAGGTTCTCGGACTCCACCGCCTGGTCCAGCGTCGTCCTCCCGGCTCTGACCTCCGGAAAGAGCCTGACCGACACGCTGCCGGCCTGGCAGCAGGAGATCGCCGACGAGGCCAAGACCCAGGGCTACAAGGTGGTCGATCAGTGACCTTGCTGGAGACCGAGCGCGTCGCCGTCTCCCCCTTGCGCCGCGGCACCACGCCGCGGCGCGAGGGTCGCGGTCGCGCGGGCTACTTCTTCGTCGCCGGCTACGCGCTGCTGCTGCTCGCGTTCGGCGTCTTCCCCACCGGGTACGCGTTCTACCTCGCGTTCACCAATGACCGGGGCCAGTTCACCGGCCTCAACCAGTTCGTGAAGGTCATCCAGGACTACCGCTTCGCCCCGGCCTTCACCCACATGCTGATCTATCTGGTCATGTGGCTGGTGACCCTCGTCGTCCTGGTCGTGCTGACGGCAGTGGTTCTGCGCAGCCGCGTGCGTCCGGGCACCTCGGCGCTCTTCCGCTTCCTCTACTACATCCCCGGCGCCCTCGCCGGAGTGGCGAGCGTTCTGGTCTGGCTGTTCATGCTGGACCCCGACGTCAGCCCGGTGTCCTGGCTGCTCACCAGCATGGGGTTGGAGACGTTCGCCGCCGCCCTGGCGCCCGGCAACCTGCCACTGATCCTCATGCTGATCGCCTTCTGGACGGGCGCCGGAGGCTGGATGGTCGTGATGTACGGGGCTTTGAACAACATCCCCGACGAGGTGCTGGAAGCGGCCCGGATGGACGGCGCGGGCCCGTGGCGGACCGCCTGGCACATCCAGATCCCGATGATCCGGCAGTGGATCGTCTACATGACGATCATGGCTTTTGCGACGGGCACCCAGCTGTTCGTGGAGCCCCAGCTTCTCCAGACCGCCAGCCTCGGCCGGGTCAGCCCCACCTGGTCACCCAACCAACTGGCCTACGTCTACGCCTTTCAGCAGGGCGACTTCAACGGCGCCGCCGCCATCTCCGTCGTCCTCCTTGCCGTAGGACTCCTCGCCGCCGGGCTGCTGGTCGCGCGCTCGAACCTGTTCAAGTTGGATGAGAAATGACACAGACCGATCTCTTCCTGACGGCCATGAGGCGGCGTGTCCGTCCGTCCAGGACCCTTCCCTTCCTGGTCGTAGGACTCCTCCTGGCGTTGCTGCTGGTGTTCTTCGTGCTGCCGGTGATCTGGCTGCTGCTGGCACCATCGAAGACCGCCGGTGAAGTGGTGCGGGACAACCCCCTCTCCTTCGGTTCGTTCCATCAGATCGGCACGGCCTGGCGGCACCTGTTCGCCTTCCAGGACGGCGCCATGATGAAGTGGCTGCGTAACTCGGCCGTCTACTCGGGCGGTTCGCTCATCCTGACGCTGGCCGTCAGCGTTCCGGCCGGCTACGCGCTGGCGCTGACGAAGTTCCGGGGACGCAAGACGCTCCTCGTGATCACCCTGGTCACCATGATCATGCCGCAGGCCACGCTGGTGCTGCCGGTCTTCCTGGAGCTCAACCGCTTCCATCTGATCGGCACCGTCTGGTCGGTGATCCTGCCCTTCTCCTTCTACCCGTTCGGTGTGTACCTCGTGTACATCTACTTCGGCAGCAGCCTCCCCAGGGACCTGCTGTCGGCCGCACGGATCGACGGCTGCACCGAATGGCAGCTCTTCTCCCGCATCGCGCTCCCGCTCGCCAAGCCGGTGGTCGGACTGGTCGCGTTCTTCAGCTTCGTGGGCAACTGGAACAACTTCTTCCTGCCGTACCTCGTCCTGCCGAACAGCGAGCAGTTCCCCGTCCAGGTGGGCCTGAACCAACTGCTCACCTCGACGCCGTCCTTCAACCCCGTCGCCGGCGCCGGACTGAACATCACCATCCCCGAACTCGCCCTGGCCATCATCATCGCCATCCTGCCCGTGCTGGTGCTCTTCGTCTTCTCGCAGCGCACGCTGGTGTCCGGGATGCTCGCCGGAGCCAGCAAGGAATGAGCGGCTTTGCGCCGCTCCCTTCGCCACGTGCGTCCACGGCGCCGTCCATTCGCCCACCGCGATCGCCCACAGCCACCGCAGAGGGTCATCGGCCGCCTGTCCTCGTCACGACCGTGCCGTCTTCCCGCCTCACTGAAACCCTGTCCGCAAAGGAGACCGTGTGTACCGGCTCGATCCGCGCTACGCCCCCGCCCCGCAGGCCATCTTCCACACGGGATGGCAGGCAGTGGCCTCCCAACTCCCCGAAGGCCTCGCGGTGGTGGCCGTCGACGGTCCTCCGTCCGTCGACTGGTCCCTTCTCGGCGATCGCCTCGCACACGAGCTGACCGGGCGCGGCACCCCCGTCACCCTGCTCGACGTACGGAGCCACTACGCACGGCCGGAGCACATAAGGAGCCGTACCGAACGGCCGGCAGACGCCGACGACCCCTACTTCCGCAAGCTCGCCGACAACCCCCTCGACGACCTCTTCGAGATCCTCCCGGTATCCACACCACCTCAGGAGGGGCTGCTGCTCGTCTACGGGCCCGGCGCCGCCCTCGTGGATCACGACCTGCTCTGGTACGCCGATGTGCCCAAGCGATACGCGGAGGCCGCCGTCGGCGCGGGTGAGCCGGGCGCCAACCTCGGTCTGCCGGGCGAGAAGCCCGACTTCAGGCGGCTGTTCTACGTCGACTGGCCGATGATCGACCAGCACCGCGACGCGCTCGCACCCCGCCTCGACGCCTGGCTCGACATGCAGCGCCCTGACCACCCGGCATGGATCGACGGAGCAGGCCTGCGCGCCACCTACGGCGCCCTGGCCCGCAAGCCCGTCCGCACCCGCCCGTACTTCAACTCCACCCCCTGGGGCGGCCATTGGGCGCAGCGCGAGCTCGGCTTCAACCCCGACTCCCGCAACACCGCGCTCGGCTACGAACTGATCGCGCCCGAGGCCGGCATCCTCATCGGCACCGGACCGCAGGCCCAGGCCGAGGTGCCGTTCCAGCTCATGTGCGTGCTGGAACCGGAGAACGTGCTCGGGGCACAGGTGCACGCCCGCTTCGGCACGTCCTTCCCGATCCGCTTCGACTACCTGGACACCGTCGGCGGCGGCAGCCTCTCCGTGCACTGCCACCCGAAGGAGCCATATATGCGAGAGCGTTTCGGCTGGGACTACACCCAGCACGAGACGTACTACCTGACCCGCGGTAGCACCGACACCAAGGTGTACCTCGGCCTGCGTGAGGATGCCGACGTCGACGCCTTCCGCAAGGAGGTGGAGAGGGCCGTCACCGACGGAGTGCCCATGGACCCCGAGGACCACGTCCTGGCCTTTCCCGCCGAGCAGGGCCAGCTGTTCATGATCCCGGCGGGCACCCCGCACGCCAGCGGCGCGGGCAACCTCGTGCTGGAGATCAGCGCCACCCCCTATCTGTACAGCCTGAGGTTCTACGACTGGCTGCGGCCCGGCGCCGATGGCAACCCGCGCCCCCTGCCCTACGAGCACGGGTTCGCCAACCTGGAGACCGGACGACGCGGTGAGGCCGTCGCCCGTGACCTGGTTCAAAAGCCGCGCACGCTGCGCGAGGGCACCGGTTGGCGGGAGGAGGTCATCGGCGCGCTGGCCGAGATGTTCTACGAGGTCAGGAGGTTCGTGCTCGACGCCGGGGCCGAGGCGGCCGACGACACGCAGGGACGGTTCCACATCCTGAACGTGGTGGAAGGGGAAGGCGTCACGGTGCACACGGCGGCCGGAGACCGGCACGAACTCGCCTACGCGGAGACGCTCACCGTGCCGGCCGCGGTCGGCCGCTACACGCTGCGAGCGGTCGGTGGCGGCCCGGTGCGTGTCGTGAAGGCGTTGGTCCGTTGATTCCTGTCCTGGAGATCGGCGGCACCCATGTCACCGCGGCGCTCGTCGACCTGCGCGACGGTCGCGTCACCAGCCGTACGCGCAAGCCGCTCGACGCGGACGGCGATGCCGAGGGCATCCTCGGCACCGTACGACACTGCGCCGACGGGCTGTCGGTACCTCCTGGTGCGCGGTGGGGCGTGGCGGTGCCCGGGCCGTTCGACTACGCGAGGGGGGTTGCTCTCTTCAAGGGCGTGGGCAAGTTCGACGCCCTGTACGGGATTGACCTGCGAGCGGCACTCCTCGACGGACTGCGGCAGCGTCCCGGCGACGTCGTGTTCCTCAACGACGCCCACGCCTTCCTGACCGGCGAGTGGTCCGCGGGTACCGTCCGCGGGCACCGTCGCGCCGTGGGCATCACGCTCGGCACCGGTGTCGGCTCGGCGTTTCTCGCCGACGGCCGCATCTGCGACAACGGTCCCGGCGTACCACTCGAGGGGCGGATGGACCTCACCGAGATCGATGGCCGGCCACTGGAGGACACCGTCTCACGACGGGCGATCCTCGCCCGCTACGGCGACCCCGCCGCCGATGTGCACGACATCGCCGGACGAGCCAGAGCGGGGGAGGAGCGGGCCCGGCGGGTGCTGGACGACGTCTTCACCGGACTGGGCGTCGTGCTGGGCCCGCGCCTGGTGGGCTTCGGGGCGACCGCCCTGGTCGTCGGAGGCTCCATGGCCCGCTCCTGGGACCTCGTCGCCCCCGCCCTGTCCACCGGTCTCGTGACCGGGGGCTGGACGCCGGACGACCCACGTGCCGACGCGGATTCACTGCCTCCCAGAGCCCCGGAGCGCCCCGCAGGAGACGCGCCCCCTGGCCCGGGTCACGCCTCGGCGGCCGGCGCACGGCGTTCTCGTGAGATGAAACCTGCCGACCCCGCGGGGGACGCCGCACTGATGGGCGCGGCCCGCGCGGCGGCGGCGTGAGACCGACGAGGTGAGGCACAAGCGAAACCGGTCCGACACCGACCCCTACACCGGTCAACTGCGCGAACAGATCACCTACAACGGCTCGACGCCCGTGACCGTCAAGGTCGACGACCCCTGGCTGAAGAAGACGGCCACCCAGCACACGTCATACGCCGACACCGAGGCGTACTACGTCCGCACCGCGAAGACCTACACCCACACCAATCTAACCGCCGCGGCGAAATGGCGTACCAGCGCCACCTCGACCACCGACTTCGACGACTACGGCATGCCCACCAAGGTCCACGACGAGGGCGACACCGCCTTCACCGGCGACGAGACCTGAACCCGCACCTGGTACGCCCGCAACGACGACCTGGGCGTCAACTCCCTGGTCTCCCACACCCGCAAGGTCGGCCAGGCGTACTCGGTCACCGGGAGCTCCCTGTCCCTGCCGGCCTCCTCCGCCACGCGCGGTGACGTCCTCTCCTACATGGCCACCGTCTACGACGACACCACGGCCACCAGCGGCGAGCGCGCCCCGAACTCCTGGCAGACGCTCTCCAAGCTGACCTACGACACACTCGGCCGCGTCCTCGCCTCGACCGACGCCGGCAGCAACACCACAACCACGGTCTACACCCCCACCGCAGCCGGCCCGCTGACCCGGACCAAGGTCACCAACCCCAAGTCCCAGAACATCTACACCTACGCCGACTACGCCCGGGGCACACCCACCAAGGCCTACGACGTCAACAACAAGATCACCGAGAGCACGTAGGACGCACTCGGCCGCGAAGCCGCCACCTGGCTGCCCAACCGCTCACACTCGCTGTCGCAGAGCGCCAACTACACCTACGACCACTCCGTCACCAACGACGCCCCGTCCTGGACGTCCACGGCCACGCTCAAGACCGAGGGCACCATGTACAACACCACCTACACCCTCTACGCCTCCATGCTGCGCGCCCTCCAGACGCAGTCACCGACCGCGGTCGGCGGAAGGCTGCTGACGGACACTCGGTACGACATCCGCGGCCTAGCGTGCGAGACCTTAACCGACATCTGCGACTCGACGGCGTATCCGTCCGGCACCTACACGCGGGCGGAGTACGGCGAGGCGCCCGTAGACCGAGGTCGTCTTCGACGGAGCAGAGCGCCCCACGTCGAACACCCTGCTCGTCTACGGCGAGCAGAAATGGTCCACGTCCAGCACCTGCACGGTGACTCCACCGCCACCGCCACCGCCACCACCGCCGTCGCCGGCGGCTCGGCGGTACGGACCCCGACAAGGGCACAGCCACCACCGGCTACACCAATCTCGACCAGACCTCGTGGACCAAGGACGGCGCGGGACGCGTCACCGTCATCGCCTACGACGTCCTCGGCCGCACCACCGACAGCTGGAGCGCCGCTTCCAACGCCGACCTGACGTCCACGCTGGAGGAACAGGTCGACGCCAACAAGCTCACCTCGGGTCGGCTGGCTGAACTCGGTTCTCCCGGCCGAGGGATTCGTCAACCACGCTGTCGAGTGGGTGCAGCAGTTCGTAGGGCACTCGGAGCCGGCCCTGATCGCGGCCAACAAGTCGCTCCGGGAGACGTGCCGGTTGCCCTTCCGCGATGCGGTGGCAAGGGACGCGAGATCTTCATGCGCCACTTCGCCCCCACCGACATGGTCGTCAAGCGCAACCGCCGTTGACAGATGTCAGAAGCACCCCGACCCGTACGGGCCCGCATCGCCCGTACGTCCCGACCGTACGGACAGGCGCAGAACCGAAGCTCTCAGGAAAGAGACAGGCGTGGACCGCACGACAAGGTCGCGGTCGTCGCCGATGCGGCACGGCGCGCCGTCGACGGCGCGGGTGAGACGCGTTCGTCCCCGCCGCAGGCACAGAGTGGCGGCGACCTGGCATCCGTGAGCCGACGGCGTATGGGTGGGCACCCGCCTGGTCGCCTCGCGTGAGGGGAGGGCTGGCATGCATGAAGGTCCGGCACCCGGCAGGCGCCGGCTGGGTAGGTGTTCCGTCTCCGATGCCAGGAGGTCCTTAGCAGAGTGGCCAGTTTCGCAGCGCGGCGTCAGCCATCGCCTGAAGTTCTGCACGGCTGACGCCGCTCGCGGCTTGCACGGCGATGCCGAAGGCCAGGGTGGTGACGTAGCGGGCCAGGAGCGCTGGATCCGCCTGCGGAGGCAGGTCGCTGTCCTCGACGGCTTGCTGGAACCGCTGCCGTAGGCAGGAGCAGCCGTTGTTCCGCCAGGCGGCGAGGAGGTCACGGACTGCTCGTCCGGAGTCGCCGACGGCCAGGGCGCTCTGGACTCCCATGCAGCCGCGGGGGCGCGCCGGGCTTGTGGTGGTCCGGATGGTGCCGTTCAGGATCGCAGTGGCGGCGCCCAGCGCGGTTGGTTCCTTGAGGGCGCGCTCCAGGTAGGCGCTGGGGCCCTCGGTATAGCGCCCTAGGGCCTTGCGGAAGAGCTCCTCCTTGTTGCCGAAGGCCGCGTACATGCTGGTGGTGGAGATGCCCATTGCTTCCGTGAGGGTGGCCAGGCTGGCGCCCTCGTAGCCGTGCTCCCAGAAGACCAGCATGGCGCGCTCGAGTGCTTCGTCGGTGTCGAATCCCCGCGGTCGGCCGACGGAGCGGCTCTGTCTGGTGCCCACCCTTCACAGACTACTCCTTCTGTATTGATCGCTGCAGAAGTGCTACGTTCGAATTCTGTAGCGATCGATGCGGAAAGTTGGGAAGGTTATCGCCGTGGGACTGTTGGAAGGAAAGACCGCTCTCGTCACCGGGGGCAGCACGGGTATCGGTCTGGCCAGCGCTGTGCGGCTGGCGGCCGAGGGGGCGCATGTGTTCATCACCGGTCGGCGTAAGGCGGAACTCGACGCGGCCGTCGAATCGATCGGCTCGGCGACCGCCGTGATCGGCGACATCGCGGACCTGGCCGATCTGGACCGGCTCTACGAGGCGGTCCGGGACCGTGGACAGGGTCTGGACGTCCTGTTCGCGAACGCATCCGTCGCGGAGTTCGTCCCGTTGGAGCAGATCACGGAGGAGCATTTCGACACGCTCTTCGGGATCAACGTCCGGGGCACACTGTTCACCGTCCAGAAGGCGCTGCCTCTGCTCAACGACGGCGCCTCGGTGATCCTGAACGGCTCCACCAACGTGGACGTCGGCGCGGAGGCGTTCGGCGTGTACGCGGCCTCCAAGGCCGCCACCCGGTCCTTCGCCCGGACCTGGGCCAACGAGCTCAAGGGCCGAGGCATCCGGGTCAACGCCGTCACGCCCGGCCCGACGGACACCCCTGGCCTGTCGGGACTCGCTCCCGATCCGGAGCACGCCGCCGGCCTGCGGCAACACCTGGCGGCGCAGGTTCCACTGGGCCGACTCGGGCGCCCGGAGGAGATCGCCGCCGCTGTGGCCTTCCTCGCCTCTGAGCAGAGCAGCTTCATCACCGGTTCGAGCCTGTACGTCGACGGCGGCCTGAACCAGATCTGAGCTCGAAGACAGTGGCGCCCGGCCGGGCCGAGCTTGTTCCAGCAGGCGAGCCAGAGGGCCCCGAGTCGGCCGACCGGGCACACGAATGTCAGCCCTGCCACAGCAGCACGAAGGCGAGGCGGCGGGCCAGAGTGTCAGCGGGGAGAGCCAGGCTCGGCCGGGCGGCACACCGGCATACGCTGCCATCTCCTGGACGCGGGACCGCAGGAACCCGTACGCGAGTTCCCGAATCAAAGGACCTCGCGTACGGAATGACGGCTACGTCAGCCATGCGGTCGATGGTGACAGCGCGAACGTTGCCTGATGCGGCACTGGACCAGCCGGGCGGCTGGGGCGTCGCGATGTGGGGGTGGATGCCGCTCGCCCGCGGCGGCTCGGGTGGTCGGGTGGATCAGCCTGCTGCGCCGTCCAGCAGGTGGCTGTGGCGCAGTCGAAGTGCCCGTTCTGTGCTGGCCGCCACGGTGGCGACCCCGATCGCGATGTTGCCCCACTTCGGCACGTCGATGGGCGAGGTGAAGGTCCCGGTGTGCTGGGCGATGCCCTCGGACTTGGTGAGCTGTTCGGCAAGTTGCGGGACGAGGACGGTCAGGGCGGCGACGAGCACGCACAGCGAGAGGAGACCGAGGGCGCGACTCAGCGCGGGGTGCGCGCGGTCGAGGCGCGCCCGGCGGCCCTCGGCGGAGTCCGGTACCAGCTGGCACTCGCGGCCTTCGTCGGTGACGTAGTGGCAGCGCTTGAGGCCGAATCCGCTCATCTTCACTTCGACGGTGCCGCCCTGGACGGGGAAGACGGCAGGGAGCTTGGACACGGCGTGCAGCCTGCCGTCGAGATACAGGTGGGCCTTGACGTTGCCGGACGACTGGTTCTGCCAGTGCCTGACGTCGACGGCGTAGACCGCCTCGTGGCCGTCGTCGCCCGCAAGCCGCAGATGGAACAGCGCGCGGAACGGCAGCTGCCACCAGCGGAAACGCTGCAACGCTCGCCCGTCCCCGGGCATGACACGCTGTACGGCACGACGGTGCCGCCACTCCTTGAGCATGCGTCCGCTCCCGTTACTTGTTCGGCTCGACCAGCTTGTTCGGCTCCACCGCGCAGGCGAGGTCCTCGGCCGGGCGCTGTCCGTCGGCCAGGAACGCTGTCACCGCGTTGTTCGCACACATGTTGCGGCCGAACGGGTAGACACCGTGCCCGCCCTGGTCGGCGGTCACCATCGTGGCCCGGTCGCCGAAGGCCCGCCGCAGCTGCATGGCGCCGGACAGGGGTGTTCCCGGGTCGCGTTCGTTCTGCACCATCAGTACGTTCGACGGGCCGCGGTCACCGATCCGCACCGGCGACTCGACCCGACTGTCCGGCCAGTACGCGCAGGGCTTGATGTTTCCGGTGGTCCCGCCCAGCATCGGGTACTTCAGCCGGTCGATCGCGGCATTGCGCTGGTAGTCCCGGACCTTGCCGGGCCAACGTGAGTCACCGCAAGTCACGTAGAAATGACTGGCCAGGAGGTTCTCCGAGGTCGGCGGCGGAGTCGGCAGCGGCTTGCCCTTGTCCAGCGCCTGCCATTCCTCGGCCAGTTGGGGCATGAGGCCCTCGACGTAGAGGCGCTCGAACGTCACCCCGCGGAACAGCTTCCCGTCGATGCCGCCGACCGGTTCGGCGTCCAGCCGCTTCGCGAGTTCGAAGAACTTGGCGGTCACCTGCTTCGGTGTGGTGCCCAGACCGTACTCGGGGTGCGTCGCCGCGTACGCCGCGAAGTCCGGGAACCGGTCCTCCATGCCGCGGCCGAGCAGGCGGAAGCTCGCGAGGGCGTAGCCGCCCGGGCCCAGGTTGCTGTCGAGCACGATCCGGTCGCCGCGCTCGGGGAACAGCGTTGTGTACACCGCGCCGAGGTAGCTGCCGTAGGAGGTACCGAAGTAGGAGGCCTTCGGCTCGCCCAGCGCCGCCCGGATCCGGTCCATGTCGCGCGCGGTGTTCGCGGTGGTGGTGTGGGGCAGCATCCACGCCGTCCGCGACGTGGCGCACTGTTCGGCGATGGTCCGCGCGTACGGCGCCTCCTTGGCGACGTCGGCCGCGGTGTGCGCGTATGGCGGGAAGTTGCCGCGGGCCTGCTGTTGCGGTGTCAGGTCGCAGGTGACCGGCGTGCTGCGGCCGACGCCACGCGGGTCGAAGCCGATCACGTCGTAGGAGTCGAGGACGTCCTTGGGCAGACCGGCGTCGGCGAGTTGGGCCGGGTAGGCGATCCCTGAGGCACCGGGGCCGCCCGGGTTGGTCAGCAGCACACCGCGGCGCTTCGAAGGGTCCTTGCTCGCCAGGCGGGAGACGGCGATCTCGATCTGCCGGCCGTCGGGATCGCGGTAGTCCAGCGGGACGTCGAGGGTCGCGCACTCAAGACGGGGCGTGTCGGCGTTCTGCGATGCGGCCTTCTGCGGACACGGGCCCCACCGCAGAGAATCCGGCGTGGCAGTCACCGTGCCCGGAGTCGCCGTTGCAGTTGCCGACGCTCCCGAAATCGCGGCCGCCGCGACTGCGGTGGCGGCGAGGGCGAGGGACAAGGTCTTGCGCATCTGGTGTCCTCCTGAGCATGCGCACGAGGTCGCGCGCCGAAACGATCGGGTGACACGTACGAGTCTGGGCATCCGGCGTCACCGGCACATCGGCCCGCCGGCCCGAGTCGCCCTAGACCAAAGTCGAGGTGGTGATCCGACCTTGGGAGAGGGCGGGCTTGGACCCAGGGTTGCTGCACCGGCCGCACGGTTTCGCGACAATGACCGGATGAACGCGGACGTCGCGCCACGGCTCGGGGAGTGGCAGCAGACATGGCGGCTGATGGCGGCCGCGGCCCTGGGCATTCCCTTCTGGGTCGCCACCGGTGCGGCGCTGCCGCGGGGGTGCGCGAGCGACACGTGCTCCTGGATCGTCACCGGTGATCCGTTGGTGGCTCTCGGCTGCCTGACGGCGCTCCTGTGGCGGCGACGGTTCCCGCTCGCCGTCGCCCTGGCGGTCGCCATCGCCTCGGGCGCGTCGACACTCGCCGTCGGTGCCGCGCTTCTGGCTCTCTGCTCGATCTCCACTCGTCGCCGTCCGGTGGAGATCGGAGTTGTCGCGCTCGGCTACGTGGCCGCGTCGCAACTCATCCTCGTGCTCTACCCGATCGAGAGCCCGCCCGGCTCGCTATGGCTCCAACTCGCACTCCCGACACTGAGCGCGGGCATTGCGGTGGCCATGGGCGTGGCCATCGGCGCAGGCCGCGGCGAGATGCGGTCCCTGCGGGAGCGGGCGGAGAGCGCGGAGCGGGAACAGACCGCACGGGAAGCGCAGGCACGGGCCCTGGAACGGAACCGTATCGCCCGGGAGATGCACGACGTGCTCGCGCACCGCATCTCCCTGGTCGCCATGCAGGCCGGGGTGCTGGACCACCGCGGCGACCTGCCCGCTGAGCAGAACCGTACGCTGATCCGTGGCATCGCCGACGGCTCCCACCAGGCGCTGGAAGAACTACGAGACGTCCTCGGTGTGCTCCGCGCCGACCCGGGCCGCCCGGAACCGCCCCAGCCCTCCCTCGACCGCATCCCGGAGCTGGTGGCCGACGCCCGCACTTCCGGACTGGACGTCACGCTCACCACCACGGTGACGGGAAAGCCGTCCGACGTCGTGGGACGAACCTGCTACCGGGTCATCCAGGAAGGACTGACCAACGCCGCCAAACACGCCCCGGGCGCCGACGTACACATCACCGTCGAAGGAACAGCCGGCGACGAAATGCGCGTAAACGTCCACAACACCCCGGCCACCACGACGACCACTCAACCGCCGGCATCGGGATTCGGCCTGCTCGGCCTCGCCGAACGCATCGCCCTCGCCGGCGGAAAGCTCAGCCATCACCCGACACCCGACGGCGGATACGTCCTCACCGCGCACCTACCCTGGCCGAACCACGACCACGAAAAGAGAAGCTGAGTGGACAGCGAGCGGGAGCCGGTGCGTGTCGTCATCGTCGACGACGAACAACTGGTGCGCCTTGCACTACGACTCGTCATCGACGGCGAACCGGACCTGACCGTCGTCGCGGAGGCGGCCGGCGGGGACGCTGCGATCACCGTGGTGGACGAGCAGCGACCGGACGTCGTCCTGATGGACATCCGGATGCCCGGCCGTGACGGCCTCAGCACGACCCGGGAACTCCTCACCCGGCCGGCGCCGCCCCGGGTGCTCATGCTGACCACGTTCGACTCCGACGACCTGGTGCTCGGCGCGCTGCGCGCCGGAGCCCTCGGGTTCGTCCTGAAGGACACCCCGCCGGCGCGGATTCTCGACGCGGTGCGGACCGTCGCGGACGGGAACCCCGTGCTGTCCCCGGCGGCCACGGCACGAGTGATCGCCGCAGCCACCGGGCCGCGCTCCTCCGAGGCCCGCCGCTCGTCCCGCGAAGCCGCGCGGCAACAGCTGTCCGCGCTGTCCGAACGAGAACTCGACACGGCCCGGGCCATCGCGGACGGTCTTGGCAACCCGGCGATCGCGGAGCGGCTGCACATCAGCATCGCGACCGTCAAGGCGCACACAGGCAACCTGTTCGCCAAGCTGGCGGTCGAAAACCGGGTGCAGATCGCCCTTCTGGTTCGCGACGCAGAGGAATGACCGGCCCCCCAGCACCCGGATGCCCCCACGTCTTTCCATCCGTTCACCTTGGATGATGCCGTACGGATGCACGGGGCGGGTGACGCGAAGGCCTCCAGGCAACCGACTTGAGCCCTAGAAGAACCCGAGCTTCTGAGGGCTGTAAGAACAGGAGGTACGGAGGTGGAGGTGCGGATCCGACCCGCGCGTGCCGAAGAGGCGCCGGCGCTGACCGAACTCGTCCTGCGCTCGAAGGCGCACTGGGGGTATGACGCGGAGTTCCTTGAGGCATGCCGTGCGGAACTCACCATCCGGCCGGACGAGATCGACGTCCGCCGGATCGTCGTCGCCGAGGCCGCGAACCTTGGAGTGCTCGGCGTCGCCTCCCTGGAGGGCTCGGCGCCCCAGGGCTGTGTGGGCCTGTGCTTCGTCGAACCCGGTGCCATCGGCCGCGGGGTGGGCCGTCTCCTGTACGCCCATGTGATGGGAACCGCCCGCGAACTCGGGTTCACCCGGATCACCATCGACTCCGACCCGAACGCGGAACCGTTCTACCGCCGGATGGGCGCCCGACCCGTCGGACGTACCCCCTCCGGCTCGATCCCGGGGCGTGAACTGCCCCTCCTCGAAGTGGTTTTCGCGCCCCGGCGCGACAGCTGGACCCACGCGTGGACCGGGGGCCGTCGCGCGGTCCACCTCGGCAATGTCGCCGAGTTCCAGTCCCAGTTCGGCCCGGCCTCCGCCTCCGCCGAGGCCGGGCACTATTCCTGCCTGGCCGCCTTCATCTCTCCGCACCCGGCCGTCCTGATCCTGCCCCGGGCGGTTCCGCGCGACTGGATCGACATGGTCGCCGGCGTCCTGGGCTGGGGACAGGTGGAGGTGTACGACGGCCTGGCAGAGCCCGACCCGGCGTCGAGCGCGGATCGGGGCCGCCGCACCGGCCCGGTCCGCCGGCTGCTCCCCGGCACGGCGCGCGCCCCCTCGGCGCCGACGGCGGGGCCGACCGGCGGTCTCAGCCGCGCCGTCCTCTCCCGCCCCGCACTCACCGAGCGGCTGAAGTCCCTCGGCCTGCCCCTCGTACCGTGGGGCCACACCCCCGCGTTCGCCGAACTCACCGGTTCGACACCGGGCCCGGACGCTCTGCGCTACGAGTCCAAGCGGGCCGCGCACGAACTGTTCACACAGCTCCAGCCCGCCCACCCGGGGATCAGAGTGCCGCAGCAGTGGCAGACGGCCACCCGACGTGCGGCGGTGCGATTGCTCAGGGCGCGCAGCCGCGCGGGGCGGGCCACCGTGGTGAAGACCGAGCACGGCGCCGGAGGATCCGGTACCTGGGTGATCCGGGACGACAGACTGTGGAACTACGGACTGTGGAACTACGGATTGAGGTCCCCGCTGCCCCATGGGCCCCTGCTCCTGGAGGAGTTCGTCGTCGGCGAAACCGGGCCCAGGGACCTGACCTTCGACGGCCTCGTGGACGCGGAAGGACGGGTACACGAGGTCGGAGTCGCCGTCATGGACGTCGAGGGCACCGCCTACCAGGGCGCCACCGTCGGCCCCGGAGTCGTCCCGCAATCGCTCGCCGAACTCCTGGCGCGCTTCGGCCGGGCCGTGGGCGAGCGGATCGCCGCAAGCGGTTATCGAGGGTGGTTCGACGTCGACTTCGTGGCCGGCCCCGAGGGCCGCCCGGCGCCCACCGAGATCAACCTCCGGATGACGGGTCCCTCCGTCGCCTTCATGGTCAAGGCACGGCTCGACGAGATCCGAGGGGGCGACCACCTCGTCCGCACCGTCGACCGCATCCCGCTCGGCGCCCGGCTGCCCGGCCCCGAACTGTCCGCCCTGCTGCGGGAGACGGCGAAGCGGTGCGCCGGGATCGACGCCGTCCTCGTGCCCTCGATCCCGACCGCCGCCTTTGAACCGGCCCCCCGTCTCGGCGTCATCCTGGCCGCGCACACCCGTGAACGCCTGGACGCGGCCGAGGCGTTGGTGCGTGCCGCCGCCCAGGACACCAGGCGGATGTTCACTCCCTAGCCCCAGGGCCGGGGGTCACTCCGTTGCCGCGGTGCCCGGACGCCGCGTCACGTACACCGCCACCACCACCGCCGCGATCATCAACGGCACATTGAAGACGTACACCAGTGCCGCCTGCCGCTCCCAGTCCGTCTTCGCGGCGAGCCGGTAGAAGTTGTCCTGCGGCCACCAGGAGACCAACAGCCAGACGATGGCCAGATGGGCCGCCGTCGTCAGGCCGCGTGAGCGACCTTGGCGCCGCATCAGAGGGCGCCCGGCGACCAGGAAAGCGAGGCCCACGCTGAAGGCCAGCAACTCGGCGGCGTACAGACCTCGGAAGAGCCACGACCACGGTGTGGGAACGTCGGCGAGGTCGGTGGAGCCCGGCCAGAACACATCGGTCAAGAACACGGCGAGCGGCAGGGCCACGACCAGCATCACGCACCCCATGCCGTACAGAAACCCTTCCGGGCCGGGGGCCGTCGCGCCACCCGCCTTGCCGTTCACCCCGCCGGCCGCGGCACGCTGCGCGGGCAGGGGCAGCAGACGCCGGTCGACCTTCCCGGCCCGGTTGCGCGGCAGCGCCCCCAGGGTCACCACCTGCGCCGGAATCTCCTGATCCGGCACCACACCCGTCAGATGCATACGTATCGCGTCGGCGTCCGGAGAGGCACCGGGAGCCGTCGGTACGACGTAGGCCACCAGCCGATCCTCGTCCACGGCGGTGATCACGGACTCCCGGATTCGAGGGTGGGCGGCCAGCGCGGCTTCGGCGCGGTGCGGATCCACGGTACGGCCGCGGACGCGAACCCGGTGTGCCAGCCGTCCGCCAAACTCCAGCAGCCCGTCCTCCCACAGCGTTCCCGCATCACCGGTGGGGAGCGCGCCGTCATCGTCGTGGCCGCCGGGGGGCGTCAGCCAGATCTCGCCCTTGCGGACCTCGGCCCGGCAGCCGGGAAACGGGCGGCCGAGCAGGCTGACCAGCCCGGGTTCGGCCACCGGACCGGAGAGCTGGTCCGTCTCGAACCAGGTGCCGCAGCCGGTGACCTCCACGGGCCCGTAGACATTGAGCAGTCGCGCCCCCGGCGCCGTCCGCCCCCGCAGCTGTACCTGTTCGTCGAGAGCGAGCCGTTCCCCGCCGAGCGCCACCAGCCGCAGACCCACCGGCACGGAGCCGTCGGGCAGTGAACGGGCCGTCACCGGGTCGGTGTCGAGCACCGTGACGCCCTCGGTGAAGGGCCGACCCCACAGCGCGGGCCCGGTCTCGCCCTCCGGCAGCACCAGCGTGCCCCCGGAACACAGGGCCCGTATCCAGCCGTAGGTGAAGGCGGCCGTGTCGGCCGGCGCGGTCACCAGATGGACGTCGGAGGGCCTCAGACCGAACACCTCGGCCCAGGACCCGTATACGGCGCGCAGCCGTGCGTGTCCCGCGGGGACGGGCCGGTGCCGCCCCGTGGTCGTGCCCGCACTGAACAGCACGGCGGCGGTGGCCCCGCAGGGCGCGGCAGGGGGCTCTGGGGAGCAGGCGTCAATGACGTCGGCGTCGGTGTCCAGACAGACGACGACCCGGCCGGCACCGTCGTCGACGCTCGGCCGAAACCTCTCATGTGTCACGACGGTGCTCGCCCCCGCCTCCGCCAGCAACTGCCCGATGTCCCCGGTCGGTTGATGTGGGCCGACCACGGCGTATGCCCCGCCTGCCTTGAGGACACCCAACAGGGCGACCAGCAGATCCGGTACCTGGTCGGTGCACACGACCACGGTCTCCCCGGGCCCGAGCCCCCTCTCCAGCAGATGGCAGGCCAATCGGTTGGCCCGCACCCCCAACTCCCCGTATGTGAGCCGGGCCCGCTCGGTGATGACTGCGGGCCGGTCCGGTGTCTCCCGCACCCACGCCTCGAACAACCCGTGAAGTTCATTCGCCCCGGCCATGACCGGTGATCATCCCAGAGACGGCACGACGCGGGAAGAGGCCCGACAGATGCCGACCCGGGACGGCGGTGGTGGCCTCGGCGAACCCGGGAGAAGACCACCGGCAGCAACGCCACCGCGCGTCGGGCGAGGCGACATGCCGCCCGGAGCCGACCGAGGCTGCGATCGTCTCAGCGGCCGTGCGACCCCGTTCGGTCGCTCGCGGTCGTTTCGGGAGTCGCGTTCCTGATAGCCGCCGACGGGACACCGCGCCCATATCGCCTTGCTGTCAACGCCGGTGGGGCCAGCCTTGACCGTCAAGAGGGGCCACGAACGGCTGTCGGAGCCAAAGGGGTTCAGTGGTCGTAGGCGGTCAGGGCACGCAGGACTGGCTGGTCGGTGTGGCCGTTGTGCCAGATTGCGGCGGTGAGGGCGAGGATGCGTTGCAGGACGCGAACGGCCACTCCGCCAGGAGTGCGACTGCGGTGCCGTTCTAGGTCGAGTTGACCCTTGAAGGTTTCGTTGACCGACTCGATGACCTGTCGCAGCGGCTTGAACAGCTGCGACCCGGACCGCTCGGCCTCGCCTTTGCGGGCCGGCCGCAGCAGCCGGACACCCAGCTCGGCCAACCGTTGTTCGAACCCGTGGCCGAAATAGTTCTTATCGCCGATCAGCGTGTGGCCAGGGCGCTCTGTCGTGAGCTGGGACTCGGCGTCGAGCAGGTCCAGCAGGGTCTCGCGTTCGTTGGCCTTGGCTCCGGTCAGTGCGAAGGCGACGGGCAGGCCGTGCAGTGTGCAGACCAGGTGCAGCCGCAGTCCCCAGAAGTAACGTGTGTGACTGGCGCATACCCGTATTGGGCCCATCCGGCCAGGTCGGAGCGCTTGACGGTCTCACCCGCCGAACAGGCCGTCTACTCCCGGCTTCGCGGCGAGGACGACGCCAAACGCATCTGGCAGATCTCCGAGAACCTCACCCGCACCTCCTTCCCGGCCGACGAGGGCGCCCGCCCCAGCCTGGGATCGACAGGTCCTGGCAGTCGCCGACCGCAGTGATCGGAGTGGGCAGCGCCCGGAGCCGGTCGGCTGCGCCGACGGTTCCGGTGTGTCCCGTCAGCGTAAACCGGGGGAGAAATCGGTGAGTCCAAGTGATGATGCGGACCACGAGCGGTCGAGCGTGTCCCGGCGAACCGCTCCCCAACCGCCTTGGCGCTCTGCGCCGGCTCGCAGACCCTCTCGACGTTCCTCCATGTAGAGGGTGGGTACGTCGGTGAGTTTAGGGAACGGGTGTCGCTGAGCGCCGAGAACACCCCGGGTTGAGAGGTGTGGGCGTCGGCGAGTTTCGGCAACACCAAGAGGCTTACGGAGGGAGCATGGGCGTGCTCTTGCTTTCCTTACCCGACGATGCGCCGGGGAACGGACAGGTCCTCGTCGGCGAACAGGCGGGTCAGGGCCAGCGGATCGTCTTCGGCGCAGGCAGCGGCGACCATGTCGATCAGCTGGTCGTACTCAGGTCCTGTCCTGTCTTCGTACGCTGCTGTCATGCGGCCCCATTCGTCCCAGGGCAGCGTTTCCAGCTTGCAGAGCGAGGCAAGGTCTCGGACGGCGTTGCCGCTGATTTCAGCCCATCCCCAGGCGTGATCGGTGCCGGCTACCCCGAACGTGTGCGGGTCGATCAAGCCGTTGCGGTATTGGGCCCAGGCCTCGCCCCCGGTCAGGAACTCGCCGGGAGCGAGGTCCTCGGGGCGGTCGACGTGGCCCTTGCCGAGGATCTCGGAGTCGACACGCACCCAGCGGGCTTGGCCAGCGTCCCAGTACTCGGTGACCCAGTGGTCGAGGCCGCGTCCCTCCACGAAGTAGGTGGCAAAACCGCACCGGGCGCGAGCGGGTATGCCCCACGTTCGCAAGAACGCACAGGCCATGGTGGCGAAGTGACGGCAGGTGCCGACCACTCGCGTCTTCGGCGTTCGGGCCTGATGAAGCGGCGCGGGATCAAGGCCAGTCAGCACGGTGACCAGCTCGTTGACCGGCCGGATGTTCTTCTCGACGATCCGGTCCTCAGAGATCCCCAAGGCTGCGGCGTCCGTGGGCTGAATGACCAGGCTCTGCACTGCGGCGCAGATGCCCACGGGATCATCCGGCAGCCCTTCGATGAGCGGGAGTTGTGTCACGTCCAGGCTCGTAAAGGGCCCGGGCCGGGAGTAGTCGAGCACGTCATCGGTCATGACCGAGCATGGTAGAGGCCGGGGCTGACAGCTATCCGGTCAGTGGAGACGGGCCCTCAGCGTTGCTAAATCTTGGTTCTGGCACAGATCTTGGGGAGTGGTCGCGGAGCGTTACTGAAGCAGGATCATCTTGCGTCCTTCAAATCGGTGCGGTCCTCTTCGTTCAGGGCCGTGGGGTGGCGGGTGAGCCGGCCGGTCGCCTGCCGCATCGTCGGCGGTGGGGGTGGCGTGCCTGGCGGTGTGGTGCGCAGGGTGGCGATGTGGGGGGCGGACCATGGCGTAGGTGACGGGGGCGTGTTCGGCAAGCAGTTCGCTGTGCAGCTGGGTGACGCTGGTGCATCCCGCGGCGAACCGTCGCTCCCAGTAGGGCTTGTAGGGATCCAGCCTGCTGGGCCGGGGACGGTTCTCGCGAAAGGTGTCCTGCCGGCGTGTGGCGTTCGCCTACCGGAGCACGGTGTTGAGGCCCCAGCCCAGGTGTCGGGTGATCGCCCGGCGGGAGTGGCCTTGGGCGAGTAACTCGTGGACCAGGGCGTGTGCGTTGCCTTCTTGCGCTCGGCCCGCCGGGGTGCAGGCGACCAGCGGCCGAGGTCGTCCCTGCATGTCCAGTTCGCCCAGGGTGGTGGGGTGGACGCTCGCTGGCGGGTAGGTGTCGTCTTGGTTGGCTCGGACGGTGAGGGGTTCGCGCAGGTCGGCGCGGTGTCGTCCGACGACGAGCTCGGCGCCCGCGGCGAGCTGGACCGGTCCCGCTGCGCCATCGACTCGGTGAGCATGCGCGCGCTGAAAAAGGGGAGCTGACAGGCCCGAATCCTGTAGACCGGGGGAGTACGGATCGAAGATCCATTCGATCACCGACCGGAGCGGTCAGCCCCTGTCCGTCGGTATCTCCGCAGCGAACCTGCACGACAGCCAAGCCCTCATCCCGCTGGTGAAGGGCATACCGCCGATCCGCTCCCGACGCGGCCGCCGACGCCGCAAGCCGGGCAAACTCCATGGCGACAAGGGCTACGACTACGACCACCTGCGCCGATGGTTACGCGCCCGTGGCATCACGCCTCGCATCGCTCGCAAGGGCACAGACTCCGGCCAACGCCTGGGCCGGCACCGCTGGACCATCGAACGCACCATGGCCTGGCTCGCCGGATGCCGGCGTCTGCACCGTCGCTACGAGCGCAAAACCAGCGCCACGACAGCCGTCAGTTGCGATCCAAAGCGGGGGCGATCTACCAGTGGTGCCAGATCTCTCCTGGATTGATGTCCCATGAGGATCCCGCGATGTCCCCTGTATTGAAGAACACGGCCCAGCTCACGACGGTATCGCCCGCGCGCTGGGCCCCTCGATCGAACTCGAAGTCTGGCCAGGAAAGGTCGCCTGCAGGGCTGAACCAGATTCCCTTCCCGTGCTCCAGCGCCCACGCCCCCATCTCCGAGGAGAGCTCTGACGGTACTCGGCCTATCAGGCGAATACCCTCGCAGGTGACCTGAGCTCGCGATACGCCAATATCAACCACCTGCACACCCACCCACGCCCTCGACACCCACCGCTACGCCCATCTCGTGCCGAGTGCGGCGAGTTGGTCTGCGGTGAGCACGTCGCGTCTCGATTTGGCGTTCGAGATCCACACGCCAAGGGCTCCTGGCAGGCAACGCCTGGGGCCGGGACGACGTCCCGGCCCCAGGCGTTGACGACTACTGCTGCTGGTCGCGGAGGGTCAGTGGTGGCCGTGGCCGCCGTCACTACGACGGCGCTGGAGCGTGAACTTCTCGAAGACCGACAGCTCACCTGTGGGCGTGATGATGTTGTAGTACGTGACGTGGATGCGGGTCATGTCACCGGGGTGTCGGCCCGGGTCGACGGAGAACTCGGCGAAGCCGTACGGATGCTCCGCGTCGCGGACGCCGATCCAGACCGCCGTCTCCTTCTCCTTGACCGAGTTGAACTTGCCTACGTGCTCCATCTGGACGTATGCCGAGTGATGCCCGTGACCGTCGGCGTCGTCGGTGGTGAAGCTGTTGTTGGTGATGCCGGACACGCCGCCACCGCCGAGGACCATGTGCGTCGTGCCGTGCGCACTGTCGATCACGTCGAGTGCGGTCTGACTCGGGTTGGGTGTGAGGGTGACGCTGCCGGGGACGACGCCACGCACCGCCAACGAGCGCTCGTAGTCGTGCTCGTGGCCACAGAGCACCAGGTCGACGCCGTACTTGTCGAACAGCGGGCCGTACGCCGCACGCAGCGCGACATCGGGGCCGTTCGCGGCGGTCGCCGAGCTGATCATCACCTGGTGCATGCAGATGACGATCCAGTCGATGTCCTTCGAAGCCCGTGCCGACTTGAGCTCCTTCTCCAGCCAGGCGAGCTGCCGGCCGCCGGAGTAGCCGTTGATGTAGATGTCGCCGCCCTCCTGCAGGGCGATGTCGTCGTTCTGCAGGGAGATCACCTTCACCGCGCCGACCGTGAAGGAGTACCAGAGGTTGTCGAGCTCGGGCTGGGTCTCGGTCGAGGGCAGCTCGAAGTAGGTCTGGTACGCGTCGAGACCGAGCTTGCCGTTGCCCAGCTCGATCTCATGGTTGCCCGCGGCCGGCATCCACGGGCGGAATCGCGCCGAGCGGCTGTTGTTGGCGAGGAAGTCGTGCCAGACGCGGATGCGGTCGGGCCCGGTGTTGGCGTAGCAGAGGTCACCGTTGAGAAGGTGGAACAGCGGGCCGACCTTCTCGACGCCGGTGACGATGTCGGCAGCGGCGGGCGTGGCGTTGGGCTCGAAGTCCCGGCCCGAGGCGTCGGCCGGGTTCGCTCCGGTCTTCCACGTCACACTGGGCGCACCCTGGTCGCCGAAGCTGGTGAAGGTGAACGGAGCTCGGCCGGACGGCGCCGTGTGGAAGGTGCCGGCGTCGGGGGTGGCGCCGTCGTGCTGGGCCGCGTACAGGTAGTCGGTGTCGGCCCTGAGCTTGCTGATCAGCGCGTGATGGACCCAGACGGTCCGCCCGGAGGTGCCGTCCACGTAGGTCTTCGTCGTCGCGTGCGCTGTGGAGCCGAAGCCGCCATTCAGCGTGCCGTAAACGACCCGAGGGTTCTTGACGGCCGCGTCGGTGACCCACGAGACGACCATCTGGCTGCGCGGGTCGGCGCCGAAGGTCAGGTGCAGGCCCTGGACGGGGGTGGTGGCCGAGCCGGTGGTGAGGCCGGTGACCTCCGACCTCGCCGGGACCGCCTCGGCGGTTCCGGCGCCGAGGACCAGTGGCCCGGCGGCGGCGCCGGACACTGTCGCGCCGAACAGGCCGAGCGCGTTGCGACGAGAGATTCTGGTTTGCTTGGGTTCTTCGGACATTCCAGGGGCCTTTCGCGTCGTCGGGTGCAGTCGCACACCGACCGGACAGCAGCGCTCCGAACCTGACAGGAGGCTCCGACAGGTCAGCGGTGCGCGCACTCACGGACGCTAGGAAGCACGGTCGACCGGAGCGGTGAGACAGGTATGAACGCCAGATGGCGGTCACCGCAACGGACGGCAATTCCCGGCGGCCTGGCCCTGTCTTGGCTAATGCTTTGCTAATGCTTTGGAGCGGTTGGGGTGTTCGGGCACGCTCCCGTCCATCGTGATGAAGTCGACGCCGCGAGGCCCACGCGCCATCTCGTCGGCACAGGGTCTCCGCGACGGTTCGATGTCCCGGTGCAGAACGTCACGTCGGATGGCCGCGTAAAGCTCAACCCGCCATCGCTGCGGCGGCATCGGTACGAAAGATCATGCGAGGCCGGGCGCGAGTGCCGGCAGCTGTGGCGCAACCACGACCTGCAGTCCCTCTCCAGGCGCAGCTGGCTGCGCAAGCGAGGCATCCCGCACCGCATCGCCCACAAGGCTCGAGTCCTCCACCTGGCTCGGCCGGCACCGCTGGACGATCGAGCGCACCATGTCCCGGCTGGGCGGCTGCCGCCGTCTGCACCGCCGCTACGAACGCAAGGCCGAGCACTTCCTGGCCTTCACCGCTATCACCTGCAGCCTCATCTGCTACCGCAGACTCACCAAGTGAAATGTCGTCTAACGAGTTGGTGCGTGACAGCGGGTGAGGCGCGTTTCGCCTGGTCGTGGACTATGTTCAGGTGATGCTGGTGCGGTCGGAGCTGAGGCTGGCTATGGCACGGTAGGTGTCGGGCAGGCGGTCGCGGCGGTGGGTCCAGCGCGTCAATTGCTTCCAGTGTTTGTGGTCGGCGAGGGCGTGTTCGACGGTGATGCGGTCGCAGGAGTGCCAGTGGCGGTCACGTTCCCACTGTTCGACTCTGTCGGGCAGTGCTCCAGGCCGGGGTTTTCTGGGTGGTGTGATGGCGTGCCCGCGGTGGTCACGGCTCAGGCCGAAGTAGCCGTCGTCCAGGAGGACCTCGACATAGGGGAAGTGCTGGAAGCAGACGCCGATGCCTTCGATACGGGCGGCCGTAGCATCGTGCATACGTCCAGGGCGCAGGGCATCGGTCCATAACGTGCGGCCCCGCCGGTCCGCGATCACTGTGGCCTTCATCGTGTTCTGCTGCTTCTTGGCCGAGACGAACGCGCGCCGGCCGCCACGTCCGGCCGGTGGCCGGCGAACCTGGATCTCGGTGGCGTCCTGGCGCAGCTCGATGCCCTCGGCCTGGGCGTAGGCGAACACATCCGTCAGCGACCGCAGACGCAGGCCAGGGCGATCGGCGACCGCGCGTCCCCGCTCCGCCAGGAGCCGACCTATCTCTCCGATCGCGCGCGTGATGGTGGAGCGGTCCACGCCGAACAGCAGGCCCAGGACCGAATGCGGCAGGTCGTGCCGCAGATGGATCAGCGTGGCGACGAGTCGGTCGACGAACACCAGCTGATGCCGGGTGCCGGCACCCGCGGCCAGCTTCCGGACCCCACCTCGCGCAGCATGACGGCGGCCCTCGAGGCCGGCCTGCCACGGGGCCGCCAACTCCTCGATCAGGTGCGCAAGATGATGGCGAGAGACCCCCGTGAACAGTCGATGCGCCAGCACCGCCCGATTGACCATGATCACCACAGCCGGATCACGCCACCACCCAGACACGACGCCTCACCCGCTATCACGCACCAACTCGTCAGGCCTAGTCGCGTCATGCCCGGTTCCTGAAGACGTGCCAGGTCGGCAGTCCACCCTTCACCGGTTCCGCAGGCATCCCGGCTTGTGCCGGCCCGTACGCTGCTGGGTCGAGCGGCCACGTCAGCGGCCGGGCCGACTCAGGTGGCGGGTGCCGTGGTCAGCATCCAGTGGCTGAAGGCGGTGTACCGTAGCGCGAACTCGGCGGCATCAGTGGCTTGTTCGACGGCGACGGCGTGCTCACGGACGTCGTCGAACCGGGCGGTGCGGGCGGCTTCGTACTGGACGAGTGCCTGGGGCAGATGGGGCTCGGCAGACAGGATGGCGCGAAGGACACCGGCGTCCTCGATGCCGAGGGTGCCGCCCGCGGCGATGTGCGGGGACAGGCCGTGCGCGGCGTCCCCGATGAGCGCGATCCGCTTGCTCGTCCAGTACGGCAGTGGGGGGACGAACATGATCTGGTTCTCCAGGATGGCGTCCTCGGGGGTGGCGGCGATCATCTCCACGAGGTCGTCGTGCCAGCCCGCCTCGGCCAGGTTCCGGGCGCGGTGCAGGGCACGCTCCCGCTTGTTGCCGGTGAGCGGGCCGGCCTCGAACTGGTTGACCATCCACATGGTCTGCCCCGCCGCGACCCGGGCGTACCCGCCGCGGGTGCGGTCCCGGCCGACCGTGAGCACAGAGCCCTGCGGACGCTCGTCGCCGGCGGGCACGATCGCGCGCCAGGCGTAGTGCCCGGCGTGCTCAACGGGGTCGCTGCCGGGTACGAGCTGGGCCCGTACGCGGGAGTACACACCGTCCGCGCCGATCAGCAGATCCGCCCGCAGTTCCTCGCCGTCGGCGAGATGGACGACGACCTCCGACTCCTTCTCGGTGTACCCGGCCACGCGGGCGTCGAGGCGGATCCGCTCCCGGCCGACGGCATCGGCGAGCAGGCTGTTCAGCGCGGGCCGCGGCACGAGCAGGAACCGGTGGTCGCTCGCGCTGGAGCCGGCGGCGCGTATCGGGCGGCCGGCGGCGTCGAAGAACCAGGTGTCGATCTCACTGCCCATGCCGCGGACGGCCGCGCCGATGCCGATGTGGTCGAACTCCCGCAGCGCATTCGGCCACAGGCCGATGCCCGCCCCGGCGGCCCGTACCTCCGGTGCCTGCTCAAGGACCGTCACGTCGTGCCCGATCGACTGGAGAGACGCCGCGGTGGTGAGCCCGACGAGGCCGCCTCCGGCGATGACAGTGCGCATGACTCGCTCCTTCCGCTACCAGGCACCGGTCGGCGCCCGACATCCAGTGAAGGCCGGGCAACAGATAACTTCAAATGCATACTTCCGATGCCTAGGATTACCTGTATGCATCTGGATCTGAACCTGCTCACCGCGCTGGACGCCCTACTCGACGAGGGGAGCGTCGGCGCCGCGGCCGACCGGCTGCACCTCTCGCAGCCCGCCATGAGCCGCACGCTGAGCCGGATCCGGCATGCGACCGGCGACGAGATCCTGGTCCGCGCCGGGCGTTCGATGCTGCCCACGCCGTACGCCGAGCAGATCCGCGAGGAGGTCCACCACCTGGTCACCCGCGCCCAGGTCGTCCTCGCCCCGACCGCCGAGGTGGACCCCGCCACGCTGGAGCGCACCTTCACCCTGCAGTGCAACGACATCGTGGCCGGCGCGCTGCTGCCGCATCTCGCCGCCCCGCTTGCCGCCACCGCGCCCGGCGTCTGCCTGCGCGTGCTCGGCGAGGCCGCCGCCACCGTGGACGAGCTACGGCGTGGTTCGGTCGACCTCCAGATCTCCGACGAGACCCCGGACCACGCCGACACGCGCTCGGTCACCCTGCTCACCGACACCCTGGTCGTGGTCGGCCACCGGAACCTGCCGCACGACCCCACGACCTGGCAGGGCTTCGCCGCGCTGACGCACGTCGTGGTCTCCCGGCGCGGTCGCACCCGCACCCGGCTCGACGACCTGATGGAGCGTCACGGCCTGCGCAGAAAGGTCGCCTTCACGGTGCCGACGCTCGCGCTGGCGCTGCGCACGGTGGCCGCCCACGACGACCTGATCACGGTCGCCACGACGCTGCTCGGCACGGACTCCCTCCCCGCCGGACTACGCGCCTACCCCCTGCCGGAGCCCGCCGAGCCCGTCCCGCTCGTCGTCGCCTGGCACGCCCGCCACGACCGCGACGCCGGCCACCGCTGGCTCCGCGACCTGACCACAAGGACACTCACCGCCCTCACGCACGTCCCGGACCCCGCCGGCACGGCTCCACTCTACGGCCGCGCGTAGTCGCCCGCCCCGGTCGTGCGCACGACGGGCGAAGGCCCCGGGGCCACCGCGCACGGTCCGGACCGGGCCGTGCGCCGTGGCCGCGTCGTCGGTCAGCCGATCCTGTCGGTCAGTCCGACGGACAGGTAGGTCGCCCGACGCTGGTCCTTCTCGCTTCGCCACGGCTCGACGAGTTCCAGAAGTGTGCCGGTCCTCCGGTCGATGATCACCTCGGTGTTGCCGACACCTCCGTGGAAGCCGTCATGGGCGTAGCCGGGCAGAACGCCGCGAACGTCCGGTGCCGCGCCGGCAGCGACACGGACCGAGCGGCCTTCCTGGACAACGCCGCCGAACGATGGGCGTAACTGGGCCCCAGCCGGTACCCGTTCGTATACGCGGCGACGACACGGTTGCGCGAGCACGACGACCGCGATCAGTTCATCACCGGCGTCGACATCTTCCTGGCCGGCATCGCGGCACAGAGCCAAGAGCTGATCCGGTCGTTGCTCCCGGCATGGGTGGGGATCGGCGTGGTGGGCTGTCGAATGCGGAATGGGAGCGGCCGCGACCGTTCTTGCCGGCGAGCAACGGTCGGTGTGGCCGGTGGCGTGATCATCGACAGGTGATCGACGGGATTCTGCATCGGGTGCGGACCGGGGTGCACACAGACCTGAATCGGTGACCCGCGAAGTACGGGGCCAGCTCGTGCTGCCGGTCATCCCGCTCGTCATCGGGGACCTGGACGAGTTCATCAACCGGTGGGCCGACTGGCTCGCCCAGGCGGCGACGGGCCGACTCACCCACCCCAGCCGCATGCCCGAACGCAACCCCCAGGGCTCCTGGAGGCGATGACCGACGGGCTGTACTGCGGTCGGTACAGCCCCTCGCATTCCGGTGACGCCGGCCGGACACACCACGGGCCCAGGGGAGTGACGACATCCTCGGGCCCGGCGAATGAGTCGTGTTGTTCAACGACGGCGTGGCGTCGTCGTCACGCCTGTGTGCACCGGGCAGCGAGGGCTCTGCCCGGTGCAGGCAGTACACGCACCTGGATGCCGAGCCGAGGCGGCCCATGCACCGCCGACACTCCCCGCGCTCACAGACCGGGCCAGGTCCGTCCGCACAGCCCGGGCACGTCGGTCCGCTTCCGAAGTCTCGCAGTTGGCGCGCGACGCCGCCCAGGGCGACGGGTGGGTGATCAGTTTCGGCTTCCGCCAGCCCGTGATCGAAGAGACCGGTTTGGTCTGCGTCCTCTCGATCAGACGCGGTACTCAGGAGTGGTCGATCACGTTGCCGTTCGAGCAGTTGTTGTCCTGGTCGCCGACATAGCCAGGGGTACCGGCGAGGGCCGGGACGATGGCGACTTCCTGCATGCAGACGACACCCGCCGAGAAGTTCCAGTTGTCGGCAGCGTTCACCGGCCCCGCGAAGTTGGAGTCGTTGTCAGCGTGAGCTACGGGAGCCGCGAGGGACAGGGCAAGAGCGGGAAGTACCGCGAGCATGATCTTCTTCATGACTCACCCAACGACCGAGTGATCTCACGGGATACGCCGGGAGCAGCGATGTGACGGGTCTGGTGTCAGCGGACCGGTGTCATTGACGGGGCGTCAGACCAGAGCGTTGCCGCTGGTCGGCACGGGGGATCGGCGGGGCCACTGACGTGAGGCGTTACAGCCGGAGGGGTCAGACGTCGTCCGGAGCGCTGCCCGCCCACCCGATGGGCCGGCCCTCCCCCGTGATCCCCCAGTGCGCCTCTGCTGCCTCATGTCCCGAGTCCAGCAGGCAGATCCGCCCCCAGCGCCCGTGCTTGCCGGGGCAGATCCGGCGGAGCATGTCGACGTCGTCCTCCCGCACGGCCCGGTCGTAGCGGTCCTGCAACCCCCGCAGGGCGGGGGCCAGTTCGGCACCGGCCTGCCGTTCCTCCCACTCGATCGCCTCCCGCAGCCGGCGCACCTCGGGATTCGTCAGCACGGCGTTGATGGCCGTCTCGACCTATCGCCAACGCCGCCCGCCACGCGCTCGAGGCCAGCGCCACAAGCGAAACCGCTCCGACGGCCTGGCTCGGCCTCGTCCGCAGACACCAGGCTGTCATATGCGTCGTGGCGGATCCGAGCCCCTTGTGCTCGTCAGCCCCAGCGGCCAGGCGAGTTCAGCGAATCAGGGCGAGGCCTGCACATCATCGAGGCAATCAGCTCATCCTGGGGATCTTCTCTGCCGTAGAACACCGGAAAGACGGTCTGGGCGAGAGTCCCGGCCCCTCCGTAGAGCTGGCGCCTCTTCAGCCGTCCAGGGCCGGGAATGGCACGTCGTTCGAAGCGACTTACTGCAGCAGACGCGAAAGCTGACGAGGGTGACCCCGCGCCGAGACTGCGTCGGTACACGAAGCCAACGTTGCAGCAACGGCGTTTCGTCTTTCCGGCACACGCACCTCTGCAGGGAACACCTGCCTGATGATGGGCTGTTCGGCAGGGGTGGTTCGCTACGCATGAAGGGGGTCGGCGAGTCGGAGCAGTTCCTGCATGCATGGAATGCCCGGATCAAGCGTGGTGCACAACAAGGAGTCGGCCGTCAGTGCTGGCGAGCAGGATCCGTTCGTAACGGCAACTTCAGACGTCCCGCCTGCGGATGGCTCATCTGCCAGGTGCCGCCGCCCTGGGACCCACGGCGGTAGTGGGTATGGCTTCCAACGGGGAGACGTGCGTGAGCCATTACGCAACATCGCGTCGGACCCGGTTCGTTCGCTGCCCACGGTCGGCGTCCGGCTAGATGCGAGGGGCGTCGACGGACGAGGACGGGGTCCCGGATGACGGCCGCCTCTGTGATCTCGCAATGGTGCTGGGGGCGTAGGCCAGCTGCCGCCCATCCCGCACTGCAGGATGACCCGTGGGCGATCGCGACCGGACACCCCCGGCATCACCCGCTTCTGCATCCCAGCAGACCATGGCAAGCTCGCTCGGCTCACGACGGCCGCCGCCTCCGGTGTCTGCGAATCGGGCCGGCGGCGGTGCCGTGGTGATGAAGTAGGCGATGTCCCTATGCCGTGGCAGTTTCGGGCTGGGTCTCGCCCGTGGGAGCTGCCTCTTGCTCCGGTGCACCGGCGGCTGTGTAGAACACCGAGGAGCCCTGCTTGGCGCGGTGGACACGGCCCTTGGCCACTAGGTTTTCGAGAGTAGTACGCACCACCTTCGTGTCGATGGTGCGCTCGGTGTGTGCTTGCCGGAGCGCCTCCGCGATCTCCACGGCGGAGCGCGGCTTGCCCTGCCCGGCCACATGCTGGTGGATGAGGTCCACCAGCGTGGTCTGAGCTGTCTTCGCGACTGCCTTCTTGTCCTGAGGTTCTTGTGCCGGCGCCTTCTTCGCCGGCCGGCGGGTGCCGGTTGCGGGGGCAGTTTTCTTCCTGGGGGAGGGCACTGCGGCGCTGTCGGTGCCGGCCGGTTCGGGGGCTGCGGCCGGTGCGCCGAGTGCCTGTTGCACGTTGACCAGCACGGTGTGCTCTTGCTGCAGGGTGGCCAACTGTTGCTGCAGTACAGCGAGTTCTTCGGTGATGCGTTCCTGCTCCTTGACGTTGCGTTCGAGGTCGTTGGTCACTTGGCTGATGTACTGCGAGGTCAACTCAGTGATGTGAGCTGTGCTGTCGGGCATTGCTGTCTCCTCGGGGCGTGGCCGGATCGAAGCCTGCGGGCATACTGCGGCACGTTCGGAAAGAAACGTCGGCTGCTGTGTGCCTCGGCGTAGCGATATTACGGGTGGGAAACCCTGGTTTCCCTGTGCGTACGACACATTCTGTCCTGGGGTGGGCATGGGGCCGAAAGGAGAGTGCCGCGAACGGGTGGCGGGTGATGTGTGCCGCGATCAGGGCCGGGTCGTCGTTTGAGGCGTGATGGGTTCCCACAGCACTTCGTCGGTGTCCTGGTGTTGACGCCATGCCGTCAGCACGCGGACGGCGATCAGCCGGTCGAGTAGCTCGGCGGTCTGCTGCCGAGAGTGGCCGCTGAGGCGGGTGAGCGCCTCCGTGTCGACGGTGTGCGGGGCGAGATCGGTGATGTGTGCGGCGAGGATCAGAGTGATCAGCCGCATTGCCGGCGGTGAGGTCGTGGGCAGGTGCAAGGGTGTGGGGCGTAGTGCCCAGTGCGCGGCGCAGCAGCGTGTGCGCCGGCCGGGAATCTGGTCCAGGACGGTTGCGTCGAGCAGTTGTACGTCCACCGGGGCCGACCTGACGTCGGGGTGCTGCAGCCAGACTCCGCAGGCCAGTTCCTCCCAGATCTCCGTGCGGCCGTGCAGGCGCATGCCGCGCAGCAGGCCGGCGGGGAGAAGGGCGCGACCTCGGGTGTCGGCGCGCAGCGCGCACTGCACGGCGAGCATGCGGGCGGCGGGGGAGGTGAACTGGGGCAGAGCGGCGGCGAGATAGGTGAGTGTCTCCCGTACCCGCAGGCGTTCCTCCACCCCGGGCCGGTGCGTGCCGCGCGCAGGAGCAGGCGGGACGGGGGAGCGAGGTCTGCCGAGCGGTGAGTCGGGGACGATGGCGGTATGGCTGGTCGCGGCCGCGCAGGCCGCGCAGGTGTCGGCCAGCCGCCAGGCGCGGCCGGCGCGGCCTTGGGTGAGGGCGAGCAGGACCGGGCCGGCGCAGCGGCGGTGGCGCGGATGCCAGCTGCAGCCCTGGGCTGGCACTGGCAGGTGCGCAGATGCCCGGGCAGCGCGTGGGCGCGCGCGTGGCAGGCCAGATGGGCCAGGGCGGCGGACCGTGCGGAGGCGGCCTCGCATGCGGGCGTGCGGGTGGTGCACTGGGCGCAGACGAGGTTGGGCCTGCCTGCCCGCGGGTGGAGTTCCACCGTCCAGGTGCGCCGCACCGCGGCACCGCCGAGCCTCATCGGCCGACCGTCCTCCTGTCTGTCCGTGCCGTAGGGCCGGAACGCCTGTGGTCAGGCGTTCCGGACGGACGCGCGGTAGTGCAGATTCCTGCACCACGGTCGCGCGAGCCCACGAGAAGAAAGTGCAGAAACCCGCACTGGCGGGGCAGAGGTCTGCACCGTCGGATAGTGGGGTGACGATCATCCCGCCCGACCCCAACCTCAACGCGCTGCGCGTCGAACTCGTGCGGTTGCGGGGCGAGCGCGGATGGACCTACGACGAACTCGCCGAACGTAGCGGCCTGGCCCGGCGCACCCTCATCGACCTCGAACACGGACGCAGTACCGGAACCGCCACCACCTGGCACGCGCTGGCCCACGCCTTCGACGTCCCCATCGAACGCTTCCTCACCGCTCTGTGCGAGGGCCACCCTGTCCCTGGCACGCCTTGGCCCTGCCCCGGCCGCACCGCCAACCGCTCACCGGCCGCGGAAAGAATCACCCGCCCGGACGGGACGGCATCGAACGAATGATCCACATGTCGGGCAGGCGTTCCCGTGCGTGGGGCTGATCGTGTGACATCACCGAAAGCCGCCACCGGCCCTCGGCGTGTCACCTGGCACGGTCACCGCCATGCGCCCCCACCCTCTGCCCGCGGACCGTCACTGGGACGGCAGCCCCCGCCACGTTCCCCGCCGCCGCGGTCTGCAGATCGCCCCGACCAGCCCTAGCCGGCTACTGCGCGCCGGGCAGACCGGCCGCTGCCGTCACTGTGGCAACCGCAACGACTGGTACCTCCGCCACGATGACCGCCCCCACCACGGCCAACTCGCTCTCCCCGAGACCACGATGGCCGTCTACGACCTCAGCCACCTGCCCTTACACCCACCAACTGCGCTGGCGCGCCCAGCACTGCCCCGGCCACGCCACCGGAACAGCCCCCGATCTCACCCTCGCCGACTGGCAGTCTTCGACCCCCTCCTGCACGCGGCACACATCCGCACCCGCCTGCCGTACACCCCGGCACGCCGGTTGGGAGATCGGTGACGATGCACCACGCCCTGGAAATCGTGCAGACACGGCCTCTGACGGCGGCCGAGCTTCGTCGCGCCGCCCAAGACTGGCCGCTCGCAGCCAACCACGACACCAGCCGCCTCATGGCTGTGGCAGGCGGCAAAACCCCGAACGAGCCGCACACCGCCTGCGCCAGCGCTTCACTGGCCGACTGGAGGCTCCCGAGTTCTTCGCCGAGCTGTGCCTCCCCTTCCACGACCACACCGTCGTGGGCACCACCTACTACGCCACTCCGACCCCAGGCACGCCCCTGCGGCTGCGGATCGACTTCAGCCGCACCATCTACGCGGGCACCTACGGCGGCCTGCGCCTGGCGGTCGTCCACCCGGACCGCGGCGAGATGGACACGGTGGCACTCAGCTTCGCCGACCACGGCACCTTCCACCGCCGCGACGAGGCCCACAGCACTCCCTGGAACAGCTCCAAGTACGGCACATTCGACAAGTACCACCGTCCCGGACAACCGCCGTGGGAAGGCGCCGTGTTCACCGGGCTGCGCGACGCCATCGAGCAGTACACCGCCGTCTGGTTCCCCGGCGCCTGGACCCCGTCCGCGCCGAGCCGCGCCGCAGGCCGGACCGCCTACCCGGCTCCCGCTCCGCCGGTCGTACGCAGTGGCGCTCGCACTCGCTGAGCCGCGCCCCCAGCCTCGGCCTTCCGCACTTTTCCAGCAGGAGCCCTGCCCGTGATCACCCACCCCTTTGAGAGCTTCGACCCGGCCCAAGCCGTGCAGTTCCTTCCTCGCCACTTCTGTGTCAACGTCAACTCTGGGCGTGTTGCTGCCGCTGCGCTGATTCCGGTGAACGCTGCTGGAACTGTCCAATCCCCCTGCCCGCACCGCCGGCCCCGAAGCTGCCCGACCATCCGCCCTCGGCACAACAACCGCCCAGGGCAGGGCAATTGACGGCAAGCGGTGGTCTACTGCATTACATGCGCCTTACGGACGATGCGCGGGACACGCTGTTGATGGGTGCGGTCGTCGGAGGGGGCGGGGCGGTGCTCCTCCTCGTCTTCGAGTTGTTCTGGCGATTTCCGTGGCAGCTGATAGTGCCCCTCGCCGCTGGCATGCTCGTGTTCGGGGTTTTGCTCGGCGCCGTGCCGCTGGGCGACGAACAGCGCGACGCGGACCGGCGGGAGAGCAGCCGCGTGAGCCTGCTCGCCTGGGCCTGCCTCAACGGGGGGCGTTGCGAGACCGACCCGGCTGCGTTCACCACCGACGGGGAAGGGTGGGAGCTGCCGGCCAGCCCGCTCTTTCGCGGCGCACTGCTGGCCGTGGGCCACCGGGAGGGCGTCGAGGTGGGCATCGCTTGCGCCACGAGCGAGGACCCCAAGGCGGAATCCTTTTGGTACATGACGGTCATGGTCCGCCTCCGCGAGGAGCATTCGCCTGCACGGGTGCAATACCGGAAGATACAGCGACTGGGCCTGCCGCCGGACGTGGAGTCGGTGGCGATGGCCGGCCGGGAACTGTGCGTGCGGTACGCGGGCTGGCCGGAGGATTTTGTGGCGCTGAACAGGCAGGTCGACGCAGTCGTTCGGCTGGCGGCGAGCCTGCAGGAGGCATGACGCGGACGCAGACTCGTCCACTGCCTTGGCTCCGGCTCCCCTCCGTAAACGTTGCTCGCCTGACCTGCAAAGTCCGTAACCCCCTCAACGGACACTGGCAGCCGGTGCGGCCCTGGTCGGGGAGCGCGCTGAGGATCTCCCGTATCTCGTACCGGCCCTGGTGACCGCTGACCGAGGGGCGCGCGGCCTTCCACGCGGCGATCACCGGTTCGATCAGCGCCCGCTGCTTCGTCACAGGTTCAGTCTTGGAGGGCTTGCGCTCGCGCACGGGGTTCAGCCCAGCGCGCCCGAGCCCGCTGACCAGTTGTGGTGCCGCAACCTCACGCGTTCAGGTGACGATAAATCACCTATCAACTCGCATACCACCCTCTGATATGCGTTGAGCTCTTCTCCGTAACCGACAACTACAGAGCTTGCCGCGCATGGGCGCGACGGGACGTGTTGGTTGGCGGTACGGACGGAGGTACTGATCGGGTGGTGCTGGGCGACGACGGAGTCGCTGGTGGCGGTGAGTCTCAAGTTGCGCTCGACATAAGGGAGTTGGGGCGCCACCATAGTGCCCGGCGATGGCTGGGACCATAGTGCCGCCGAGCAGGGGGTGGGATGTGGGGGACGAGTTACTGCCGCGCGAGTACCGGATGAGACGGTCCCGGATGCTCGTGTTCCTCTTGGTGCTGTTCGGGGCCACGGTGAGCCTCCCCGGGGGGATGCTGGCCGACGACGACGTGTCCGCCTCGGTGGTCCTCCCCGTCGCCGTCGTGTGGGTGGCGCTCGGGGGGTGGTTCTGCTACGCCTTCCTGCGCTGTTCCACCGCGGCGGACATCAAGGCGATCCATGTGCGCGGCATGATCAGGCGCCGACGGCTGGCCTGGGAGGACGTCCAGGACATCCAGGCGGAGGCAACGCATGCGGAGAGCCCTTCGCCTGGCGTGGTCGTGTACGTCTACGGCCGGGACGGCCGCAGGGTGCTGCTGCCGTTCGTCGACGATCTGCACGTCGATGTCGAGTGGGAACTCGCGGTGCTGGTGACGGCGTGGCAGGAGCTGCGCGGTGCGGATTGGTCGCCGGATCTGGAGGCCGCAGTCCTCATCGGCCAGGGGCAGGCGCGCCGGAAAGCCCTGTGGGCAGGCACGGGCGCCACGATGCTGGCGTTCATCCCGTTGACGGTGCTGGTGGTGACGTCGATGGTGCACCCGCTCGTGGCCCTGGGAGTGGTGCCTCTGGTCTTCGCGCTGACCGCGATCACCTCGTACCGCAGGCAGCTGAGGACCGGTTGACGAAGGAGAGTCATGAGTGAGTCCGAGCTGAAGCGGGCCCTGCACCCCTATCTGGATGAGGAGACCCTGAAGGTGGCCCTGTCCGGATACCTCGGTGCCGGTCTCCGGCGTGCCGTCCTCGGGGTGACGGACCGCCGGGTTCTCCTGGTCAGGAGCGCCTATTGGTCGACCCGCGGCAAAGGGCTCCTGTGGGCGGATCCGCTCGACGAGGTGGCGCTGGGCGGCAGGCCCATTGAGCTTCATATGAGCGGCGCCTACACCGGGAATACGTACGTCCGCATACGTCGCGCGGACGGCAGCACGTTTCGTCTGAACCCTCGTACGAACTTCATCGGCGGGAGTGACGGCACCCGGCGCAGTGTGGAAACCCTGTACTCATCGGTCAAGGGCCGCTTCTGATCGTCCGGTTGGGCATCCGTGGTCGTCGTTCCGGACGGCAGGGGCAGCGCGCTGTTCTTCGGACGGCTGCGAGGGTGGCTGTCGACGCCTCGGATTGGCAACGCGGCCTGGACAGCCTCGGTCCTCGTCCTCATGCGCCGCAGCCTGCGCCAGCGCTTGGACTGGCAGGCCGCCGAGGAGGTCAACGACCTGGGCTCGCGGCCCTGAAGACGATCCGGGCCGCCCGCCCGGACGGTGCCCCGATCTACATCATTCTGGACAACCTCTCCGCCCACACCGGCGCGGACATCCGCCGCTGGGCGAAGAAGCACAAGGTCGAGCTGTGCTTCACCCCGACCAACGCCTCCTGGGCCAATCCCATCGAGGCGCGCTTCGGGCCGCTGCGGCAGTTCACCCTGGCCAACTCCCACCACCCCAACCACACCGTTCAGACCCGCGAGCTCCAGCGGTACCTGCGCTGGCGCAACGCCAACGCCCGCCACCTCGACGTGCTGGCCGCCCAGCGCAAGGAGCGCGCCCGTATCCGCAGCGAGAAGGGCATCCGCTGGGGCGGCCGCCTGCTCGCCGGGGCAGCCTGAAACAACCCAGTGAAGATCACGGTACCGTGGGAAGCCCGCCGTCTCGGCGATATCGGGTGGTCCGCCGAGCTCGCCCGGCGTTACCGTCCGACGCATGGTCGCTTCCCCTGAGCCCGCAGTTGAGCCGCCGGACAACTTGACCGACCCCCGCGAGCTGGTGCTCGCCTACCTCGACTACTACCGTGCCGCGCTGCTGCGCAAGCTCGACGGCATGTCCGAGGAGGACCTGCGCAACAGCAGGCTCCCGTCCGGCTGGGTCCCACTCGCCCTGCTCAAGCACCTCGCGTTCGTGGAACGGCGATGGTTCCGCTGGGGGTTCGCCGCCGAACAAGTGGATCCCATCTGGGGCGAGGAAGATCCTGACACCCAAAAGTGGGAGATCGGAGCCGACGAGTCGACAGAGGCGATCCGAGCCCTCTTCCTGGACGAGTGCGCACGGTCCCGCAAGATCGTGTCGGGCGCCGAACTGCAGGAACCCGCACGCAGTGGTGGCGGCTTCAACCCCCCTGACCACCACCCGGCCCTGATCTGGATCCTGTTCCACATGCTGCAGGAGTACGCCCGCCACGTCGGCCAACTCGACATAGTCCGCGAACTCGCCGACGGTGTCACCGGCGAGTAGAGCAGCACAGGATCGTGCTGGCCCGGTATCGGTAGCGGCTGACCGTGACCGAGGCGATGCGGAACAGTTCGATCCCGTCTGCCGTGATGATCGCCACCGACCGGCGGGGGTGGTGAACCGGCGGCGGACGTCGCCCCACCTCCAGCGGTGACGTGTCCACAGCATGCGCTCCCTATATTTAAGCTTTGCGGCGTGCGGCGAGGTGTCAGCTCTGCGGTGGCAGGGGCACGCCGAGGGCGAACCGGGCTGTGAAGCGATCGGGGCGTGGACACAGACCGACCTGACCGTCCAGACACAGGGCTTGCCCGGACACTCGACGCCGCCAGCCACGCCGGGGTCCCACCGATGTGGGGTGAGTGGGTGGAACGGTGGACGGTCACGACGACCATGACGCACCGCCCCCGTCTCAACAGCCGGGCCGCACTCTTGAAAGCCGGTCGGTGGGTCGCGGCGCAGCAGCCGGAAGCCGCTGATCCGGCCGCGTGGACGCGGCAGACCTGCGCGGCCTGGATCGCGGCCGTCGACCGCATGAAGATCGGCGACTACGTCCTGCGCACCAGTAGCTACCAGGAGCGCCACGGCCAGCCGCTGCAAGCCGAATCGAAAGCCGGCCTTGTGCGTGCCGTACGAGTCTTCTTCCGAGATACCCAGGACTGGGAGTGGCTGCCGCGCCGGTTCGACCCGCAGCGCGCTCTCGCCCTGCCCCGCAGCATCAACGCACTCATCGGCCCCCGACCGTGCGTGATCGCCGACGACGTCTGGGCGAAGCTGCTGTGGGCCGGGCTCAACCTGGAGGCCGACGACGTCCCAAGCGGCAAAGGCGGTCCTCTCTACCCCGTGGAACTGGTCCGTGCCGTCACACTGACCTGGCTCTTCTCCGGTCAGCGCAGCAACGAGATCGCGCGCCTGCGCCTAGGCTGCATCCGATGGCAGCACAACTGGGGACCCCGTGGCCGGCGACTCCACGCAGATCCTCGCGCGGGACGCCGTCTGTCTCCTGGACGTGCCCGCTCACAAGACCGGCACGGCGTTCACGAAGCCCGTCGACCCACTGCTCGGACAAGCCATCAACGCCTGGCAGGCACTCCGCCCCAGCCAGCCCAAACGCACCGACAAACGCACCGGAGAACAGGTCGACTTCCTGTTCTCCCACCGCGCACGCACCGTCTCCAGCGGCACTACGACCTCGGACACGGCTACTGCACCTACACCTTCTTCGAACAGTGCCAGCACCGCATGGCCTGCGCCCGCTGCGACCTCTACTCGCCAAAGGACTCCACGAGAGCCCAACTCCTCGATGCCAAAGGCAACCTGCAGAAGATGGCCGCCTCGATCCCGCTCACCGACGGTCAGACCGCGATCGACGAACTCCTCGGCAGACTCGCCGATACCCCGACCCCGGCCGGGCCAACACCCCGGCAGATCACGGCACTCGGCTCGGCTCAGCTCCTACCGATCGTCGACGTCCGACGGGGCAAAGCGGCGCAAGCATGATAAATCCGACTCCACAGAAAAGTCGTTCATCTGGCGGGCCCTGCCGCGTGCGCGTCGTTCACCGGTGCGGGCGGAGTCCGTCGAGGATGAGCGCGAGCATGTGGGGTGCCCGGTCCTCGGGGCTGGACGCGGCGCGCCACAAGGCGCCGGTGAGTTGGAGGAAGTCGCCTGGGTCGGCGTCCGGGCGGATGCTTCCGTCCTTCTTGCCGGCGTCGAGGAGCTGGGTGATCGCGGCGATGACCGGCCCGTAGCTCTGCTCGCTGATCGCCTGGTGCGCGCCCGGGCCGAGGGCGTCGCCGAGGCCGTGTTTTCTGCGCATGGCCTCGACGAGGTCGGTCGTCCAGTGGCGGAGCGCTTCCAGTGGCGGCATCTGGGCCAGCAGGTCGGGCACGGTGCCGGTGATGCGTGCCACTTCGTCCTGGTAGACGGCCAGGACCAGTGATTCGCGGGTGGGGAAGTTGCGGTACAGGGTGCCCGCGCCCACTCCCGCGCGCTGGCCGATCTGGTTCATCGACGTACTGCCGTCCGCCGCGAGCGCTTCACGTGCGGCGGCGAGGATGCGCGCCCTGTTCTCACGGGCGTCTGAACGGACCACGGGACCTCACCTTGCTAAGTGGAGAGTTCTCCACTACGTTATCCGGAGAGCTCTCCACATACTTTAAGGAGCGTCATGCATTACATCAAGCTCGGCACGACCGGCCTCGACGTATCCCCGATCGCGATCGGCGCGATGACCTACGGCGAACCCGACCGGGGCCACCCCGTCTGGTCGAAGGGCGAACAGGACGCGCGCCCGCTCATCAAGCACGCGCTGGAGGCGGGGATCAACTTCTTCGACACCGCGAACATGTACTCCAACGGTTCCAGCGAGGAGATCCTCGGCCGCGCGCTCAAGGACTTCGCCGACCGCGACGCCGTGGTGATCGCGACCAAGCTGCGCCATCCGATGCGGCTGGGACCCAACGGACGGGGACTGTCGCGCAAGGCGATCATGACCGAGGTCGACCATTCGCTGCGCCGCCTCGGCACCGACTACATCGACCTCTACCAGATCCACCGCAACGACCACTCCACCCCCTGGGAGGAGACCCTCGAAGCGCTCAGCGACCTCGTGAAGGCCGGCAAGGTCCGCTACCTCGGCGCCTCGTCCATGCACGCGTGGGAGTTCGCGAAGGCGCTGCGCCTGCAGAAGGAGAACGGCTGGGCGCGGTTCGTGTCGATGCAGGACCACTACAACCTGCTCGCCCGTGAGGAGGAGCGGGAGATGATCCCGCTGTGCCTGGACGAGGGCGTGGGCACGATCATCTGGTCGCCGTTGGCCCGCGGCCGCCTCGCCCGAGCGTGGGACGACGCCCGCTCGACGGCGCGCTCCGAGACGGACGGCGCCTACGCGGACACTCTCTACTCGCCCGAGCAGGAGGCATCCAACCACGCGATCATCGACGCCGTCGGGAAGGTCGCCGCCGCACACGGCGTCAGCCGCGCACAGGTCGCGCTCGCCTGGCTGCGACGCCAGCCGGTCGTCACCGCGCCGCTGGTCGGCGCCGGCTCGGTCCAGCAGATCGACGAGGCCGTGGCCTCCCTCGACATCGAGCTCACCGACGACGAAGTGCGCGCCCTGGAATCCCCGTACACCCCCCGTTACGACTGGCAGGGCGTCTCGGACGAAGCCGAGATGGAGGCCATCCGCAAGCGCGTGCCCGGAATGGCACTTGCCTGAACCCCGTCGTCCGCTCCGGCGCCGCTGCCCGCGCCGGAGCCCTCCTCATCCTCCTCGGCCCGCTCATGTCCTGGGGCGCCGAGTGTCCTGGGGCGCCGAGTTCATCACCGCCGGCGCATGGCAGGACCCGCCGTACTCGCCCCTGTACGACTGGGTCAGCCACCTCGGCCTGACCGGCCCGCCGCAGACCGCGTTCGGACAGGTCGCCAACTCCGCCCTCGGTGCCGTCATGGACACCGGCTGGGTGATCTACGGCACCCTCCTGATCATCGGCACGTTCCTCCTGTTCGACCCGCGCAAGGGCGCCCGTCCGATCAGGATCATGATCCTCGCCGTCCTCGCCGGCGTCGGAGTCTCACTCGTCGGCATCTTCCAGGGCTCCAACGCCAACGTCGGCAAGGGCCTGATCGCCTTCCACGCCTTCGGCGCGCAGGGCGTCATGCTCGCCGGCACCATCATGGCGATCGCCGTCGGAGCCGGCGGAACCCGCATCGGCCTCACCAGGGGCCGCTCGATCGCGAGCACCGCGCTCGGCACCGCCGGACTGATCGCGTTCCCCCTCTTCATGACCGACGTGTTCACCGGCTGGATGTGGAACATCGGCCTGTTCGAACGCGCCGTCATCTACCCGATCATGATCGGCCACGCCCTCCTCGCAAGCAGCGTGGCCGCCACCCAGCGCCACCGTGCGACGCACCCGCTGGCACCCCTGACCGCACGAGCCAACAGCTGAAGGAGAGACAGATGACACAAGTACTGGTCACCGGAGGAACCGGCTTCATCGGGAGCTGGTGCATCCAGGCTCTGCTGGAGGCCGGGCACACCGTCCGCACCACGGTCCGCGACCTGCAACGCGAGCCGGCACTGCGCTCCTGGCTGCACACGGCCACACCGTTCGACGACGACCGTCTCACCGTCGTACGCGCCGACCTCGAACACTCCGACGGCTGGGACGCTGCCGTCGCCGACTGCGAATTCGTCCTCCACGTCGCCTCGCCGACCCTGCGCCACACGCCGGCCAACGACGACGACCTGGTGGTCCCGGCACGCGAGGGCGTCCTGCGGGTGCTGCGCGCCGCCCGCGACGCCGGTGTCCGTCGGGTCGTCCTGACCAGCGCCTTCGGTGCCATCGGGATCGGACACCCCCCGCGCTCGACCCCGTTCACCGAGGAGGACTGGACCAACGTCGACAGCGATATCCCGCCCTACCAGCGGTCCAAGACACTCGCTGAACGCGCGGCCTGGCAGTTCGTCCAAGACGAGGGTGGTGGTCTGGAACTGGCAGCGGTTCATCCCGTGGGGGTCCTTGGACCACTGCTCGGTCTGGACGACCCGCCATCCCTGCGTCTGGTCCGCAGAATGCTTGAGGGACAGGTACCTGCGTGCCCTCCCTTCGGGATGGGCTTCGTCGACGTGCGCGACGTCGCGGATCTGCATCTGCGCGCGATGACCGATCCGGCAGCCGCCGGCGAACGCTTCCTGGCAATCGCCGGGCACAGCCTGCGCGTCATCGACATCGCACGCATTCTGCATGACCGCCTGGGGGAGCGCGCTGCGAAGGCCCCGACCCGTGAACTGCCCGTCTGGGTCGCCCGCACCCTGGGCCTCGTGAACCCGGAACTACGACTGCTCAAACACCAGCTCGGCCGGGACCTCGACGCCACCAGCACCAAGGCGGAGAAGCTTCTCGGGTGGCGAGCGCGTCCCATCGAGGACACCATCGCGGACACCGCCGAGAGCCTCCTCGCCCACGGCATCGGGACAAAGACCGGCTCGTAACCGACTGACGCGGCAGCCTTGCGCGCCGAAGATGCGTCGAACCGGTGACGCGGCGCGACAGGTGTCGCTGGTGCTGCATTAGCGGCTCGTACCGGTATCGCCATCGTCATCGGGAGAATCCCGCTGTCTCCTGCCGCCCGGAGCGGAGTCGTCCCCTTGCTCTTCCAACAGTTCAAGGAGTGTGGCATCCGCCCTCTTTTGATCTTCCTTGGTTAGCTCGACCGGTGCGTTGTTGTAGACGGTGTAGCGATTCGGATCGATGATGTTGGCGGCCCGCAGGGTGAACGTCAGCAGGCGGCGCCACCCTTTGCGGTGACCGACCCGGGCTTGCAGCTGGACCTTGTAGTCACGGGCTTCCGGCATGAACCCGGAGAACGGTGCCTCGAACTCGAGGAAGAGTTGTTGCGCCTCTCTGCCGGGCACGACGAAGCCGGCCGGCAGCTTCGCATCCTCGTCCGGCCCCGGCTGGAGGCGAGACGGTGAGGAAACCCACAGGAGCGGCAGGTGAGATGCGGGTTCGTCAGGGAAAGTGAGGATGAGGTCCTGTACGACTATCGGCTTGGGGCCGGTGTTATGAAGGACGAGCGGGAGCCGCAGACGGGTCGTCGATGAGTGGACAATCGCTGCGAAGGCATGAGGCTCCCACGTCCTCAGGTGCCCTTGTCTGGCGTTGAGCCACCAGAACGACGCCACGGTGAAGAGCAGTGCGCAGGCCGACACCACGCCGGCGCCTGTGAGTGATGAGGACGCGGCCTGCTCGGTCGCGGTCATCAGCGGAACCACAGATTCAGTGTGCCAGCCCTGGCGCGGGCTCGCTGAGGACCGGGATCACGCGGCGGGTGACTGCGACCGAAGCGCGTAGGCAGGCCGAGGCTGGTCGAGGTCGGGCCCGGGAAACGGCCCAGGCGCTACTGGGCGGGTGGCTTGCTTGGTGGCTTCCAGCCGTGGGTGAGGATGTCGAAGATCGCGTCGACGGCGGTCCGGCGGTCCTGCCGGCCGCGAGCGAGCATCGGGATCTCGAGTACGAATCGGGCAAGCGCCACGCATGTGAGGTTGTCGTGGTCAACGCCGAATTCGTCAGCGATGGCTGCGCTGAGGCTGTCGGTGTACCGGGTCCACATGCGTTCGGCGTAGGCGCGCAGCACCGGCGTGGAGTTCACCAGGTTGGTGAACTCGGCCGCTTGAGGATGTGCCTCGATCGACGGCCAGGTGTCCTGGACGTGCTGTCGAAGGGCATCGAGGATGCTCTGGCCGGAGGGGCGCTGCCGCACCGCGGCGGTCAACTGTGCCTCTCGGTCTTCGTCCTGGTCGAAGACCAGCGCTTCCTTGCCGCTGAAGTGCTTGAACACCGTCGCGGTCGATACGTCGGCGGCGTCGGCGATGTCGCGGATGCTCACCTGGTCGTAGCCGTGCTCCAGGAAGAGGTGCAGTGCGGCGTCGGCGATCGCCTGCCGGGTGGCCGCCTTCTTGCGGTCGCGGCGGCCGGCGGGGGGCATGGTCATGGCTGGAGCGTACCCGATAGTCGAATCAGTCGCTAAGTAGAGTCGTTGCACTTTTCTACTCGCTCTGATTTTATGGGCGTTGCGAGCACTGAGCAGCACGTCTTTGTCGGCCTGGTCATCGTCTGTACCGCGCCGGCCTGTTCATCTGAGAGGCCCCTCTGTGCGGCACATCCGGTGCCGAGGCCGACGGCGCCCGGTCTGCTCGCCTCTCTTCGCCGACCGAAAGGGACAGCCATGAACTCCCCGGAACCCGCCCGGGCCCGCATCAGCATCATCGGTGCCGGTCCCGGCGGACTGACCTGCGCCCGCATCCTTCAGCGGCGCGGTATAGCGGTCACCGTCTACGACCGGGACGGGGGCCCGGATGCGCGCAACCAGGGCGGCACCCTCGACCTGCACGCCGACAACGGCCAGATCGCCCTGCGCGAAGCCGGTCTGCTCGACGAGTTCTTCAGGCTCGCCCGCGCCCTCGCTCTCGCGAACGCCGCCACGGTGGCCGACGCGATCCGCACCTACGAGAAGACCATGCTCCCCCGCTCCATCGAGACGGCCAAGGCCCTCGAAGGCGGCGCCGAACACCTGCTGTCCGCCGATGTACCCGACTTCGGCAGCAACAACGACGCCCAGCACTGAAGTGTCACGGTGCCGGTCGGCGCCCTGGCCTCGTTCTCGTGTCCTGACTCCTCTGCGGGAAATCCGTCACAGCCGGCTCGGTGAAAAATGGGCGCCGGTACTCAGAAGAGCACCGGCGCGCACGGCATGACGCCTCTCACCTACCGGGCGGCGGCAGTGCCGTCAGGCCCAGGCGAGGGCGTCCTCGACGGGCACGCGGGGCAGCCGCGGGAACCACGGGTCGGCTCCGGGGTGACCGATGTTGACCACCAGTTGCGAGCGCCAGCTGGTACCGGCGAAGAACTCCTCGTCCACGCCGGCCTTGTCGAAGCCCGCCATGGGACCGGCCGCCAGCCCCGCCGCGCGGACGGCGAGCAGGAAGACCCCGGTCTGCAGTGCCGAGTTGTAGGCGGCAAGGCTCTCGCGCCTGTCGATCTGGTCGGCGAACGCCGCTCGCAGCATCTCGCCGCGGGCCGGGAAGACGGTCGGCATCTGCTCGTGGAAGTCGACGTCGTATGCCAGGATCGCGACGGCCGGTGCACTGAGCGTCTTGGCCCTGTTGCCCTCGTCGAGATGCCGGACGAGTCGCTCCTTGCCCTCGTGGGTGCGCACGAAGAGCACACGCAGTGGCTGGCCGTTGGCGGCGCTCGGCGACCAGCGGGCGAGTTCCCAGATCAAGGCCAGTTCGTCGTCGGCAACGGCCACCTCGGCGAAGGTGTTCGCGGTGCGGGCCTCGGTGAACAGCACCTTTCGTCCGGCATCGTCGAGGACATCGAGGGCCTGCTGTTCGCGGTCGGTCATGCTCATCATTTCTCTCTTATTTATTTCGGTTGTGTGTGGTGGGGGGGGGGGGTGGGCGCCCCCCCCCCCCCCCCCCGGGGCGGGGGGGGGGGGAACGGGCCCGGGCCAACCCCCCCGGGCGGTGACGCGCGCCCGGGGGTTGCATAACCACAAAA
>NZ_JBHXSK010000023.1:0-104025 GCF_042716195.1 Streptomyces sp. NPDC058683 | reverse complement strand
CTGGGCGTCTGGTTGGCGGGGCTTATTTTCTATATATTATTATTTTTTTTTTTTTGGTGTGTGGGGGGGGGGGGGGGGGGCGCCCCCCCCCCCCCCCCACCCCCTGGGGACGGGGTCTGCGGAACCGGGCAGGGCACAAGGACCCGGTGCTGTCACGCGGGCCTGTGGTTCCCTGACCGACGTCATGTGTCGTGTGCCGACCGCTTGTTCCGCTCCGCGCCCAGGCGGGCGAAGTAGGCGATCAGGTCGGGATCGTCGACCGCCTCGGGGTTCAGGACCTGCTCGGCGGGGGCACCCTGGAGCAGGCGCTTGATGGGAACCTCGAGCTTCTTGCCGGTCTTCGTGTGCGGGAGGGCCCGTACGGCGAGGATCTCGTCGGGGACGTGGCGGGGTGAGGCGCCCGTGCGGATGGCGGCGCGGATCCGGTCGCGCAGGGAGTCGTCCAGGGCGACCCCGTCGGCTAGGACCACGAAGAGCGGCATCCAGTAGCCGCCGTCGGGTTCCTCCGCGCCGATGACGAGGGCCTCGGTGATCTCGGGGAGGTGTTCGACGACGTCGTGGATGTCGGCACTGCCCAGGCGCACGCCGTTGCGGTTGAGGGTGGCGTCGGAGCGGCCGTGGACGATCACCGAGCCGTGCGAGGTGAGCGTGATCCAGTCGCCGTGCCGCCACACACCGGGGTAGGCGCCGAAGTAGGCGTCGCGGTAGCGGCTGCCGTCGGGGTCGTTCCAGAAGTACAGCGGCATGGATGGCATGGGCCGAGTGACGACCAGTTCGCCGACCTGGTCGAGGACAGGGGTACCCGTCGCGTCGTATGCGGCCAGGGCCACGCCCAGACTGGGGGCGGACAGCTCTCCCGCCCAGACGGAGGTCGTGGAGGCGCTGCCGGCGAAGCCGGAGACGATGTCGGTTCCGCCGCTGGTGGAGGCCAGCTGGACGTCGGCGCCCACGTGGTCGCGGACCCAGGGGTAGGCGGAGGCGGGCAGAGCGGAGCCGGTGCAGCCGACGACGCGGACGGCCGACAGGTCGTGCACGGACGGTTCGATGCCCAGCTTGGCCATGGTCAGCAGGTACTGAGGACTGGTGCCGAAGACGGTGACTTTGTGACGGGCGGCCAGCTCCCACAGGACGTCCGGACGTGCCTGCGGGACCGGGCTGCCGTCGTAGGTGCAGGTGGTGGCACCGGTCAGCAGGGTGGAGACGACCAGGTTCCACATCATCCAGTGGGTGGTGGTGTACCACAGCAGGCGGTCCCCGGTGCCCAGATCGGTGTGCAGCCCGAGGGTCTTGAGGTGTTCGAGCAGGACCCCGCCGTGCCCGTGGACGATGCCCTTGGGCAGTCCGGTGGTGCCGGAGGAGAAGACGACCCACAGGGGGTGGTCGAACGGCACCGGGGCGATGGTGAGGTGCTCGACGCGGGTGGCCGCGTCCTCCCAGGGAACCCTCAGCCCCGAGTTACCGCCCTCGGGCCACTCAAGGCCCACATGGTCCACGAGCACCGTGGCCTTCAGCGTCGGCAGGGCTGCGGCGAGTTCGAGCGAGGCGGCGCGGCGGTCGTGGGTCGTGCCGTTGAAGAGGTAGCCGTCAGCGGTGATGAGCACCGTGGGTTCGAGCTGGGCGAAGCGGTCGGCGGCGGCCTTGGGTGCGTAGTCCTGGCCGCACACCGACCACACCGCGCCCAGGCTTGCGGCGGCGAGGAAGGCGATGACGGCGTGGGGGGTGTTGGGCAGGTAACCCACCACCCGGTCGCCCTGTCCGACGCCCAGGTCGCGCAAGCCGGCAGCGACGGAGGCGACCCGGGCGCGCAGCTCCCGGCCCGTGATCTCGTAGCCGGCCCCGGTCTCGTCCAGGGCGGTGATCGCGGGAGCGTCCGGCCGCAGGTTGCGCAGCGCGTGATGGACGTAGTTGAGGGTGGCGCCGGGGAACCAGCGGGCTCCGGGCATGGTCTCCTCGTCCAGCACCCGCTCGTACGGCGTGGTCGCGCAGACGTCGAAGTACTCCCACACCGCGGCCCAGAACCCTTCGAGGTCGGTGACGGACCACTGGTGCAGGGCTCGGTAGTCCGTGGGGTCCTGGAGCCCTTCGGCGCCCCGGCACCGGCCCGCCCATCGGGCGAAGTCCGCGATGCGGCTACGGGCGGCCGACTGCGGGTCGGGAGTGAAGAAAGGCTCCGCATACGGCTCAGGGTGCGGGATGGTCATGGTGTGGTGCTCCTCGTCGTCAGGCGGGCCGGGCATCGGCGGTACGGCGGGCCGTGTGCAGCAGGGGGGCCCAGGCGACGGTGTCCGTGAAATCGCCGGTGCCGGCCGGGACGGTGTCCATCACGACGCGGTCGGGGCGCAGCAGGACGGCGTCGGCACGGCCGCGGGCCAGCCAGCCGGCCAGGGTGCCGTCGTCGCCCAGGTCGTCGACGTGGATCGTCGGGGCGCCCAGTGCCGTGGCCACAGCCGTCATCTGCGCCGTGGGCGGCACAGCGGTCAGGACGGTGAAGGAGTCCCCGAGGACGTCATCGAGGCGCATTCGCCTGCTGTCATGTCGTACCCAGGGCTGCGGGCAGAAGGTGCCGGCCAGCACGCGACCGGTCAGTCTGGGGCGGCGCCGTACGAGTGGACCGGCGGTCAGGGCGGGACTGAGGTCACGGCTCACCGCCGCGGTCACACCGGGGATGCGACAGGCCGTGCCCACGACCGCCCGGCGGAACGCCGCACCGCGGTCCTGTCCGCCGGTCATGGCCCAGCCGACGGCGACCGCCACGCGGATCACATGGCGGGCGTGCGGCTTGCGTTCACGTTCGTAGGTGTTCAGCAGCCCCTCGTTTGCACCCCGTTGGAGTACCCGGGCGAGCTTCCAGGTGAGGTTCTGGGCGTCGCGCAGGCCCGCGCACAGACCCTGCCCCACGAAGGGCGGGGTGAGATGGGCGGCGTCGCCCAGCAGGAAGACACGCCCCCTGCGCCACCGGTCGGCAAGACGGGCCCGGAACGTGTACTGCGCCTGCCGTATCACCTCGAAGTCGGTGCCCCGCGAGGCGTCGGACGGCAGGTCCACCCAGGGGGCGACCAGCTCGCGCAGGCGCTCCCATCCCTCCGGGCCGTCCAGGTTCTGGTCGTCGGCCAGCCGGAACTCCCAGCGGTAACGGTCCTCGCCGACGCGCATGAAGGTGGCCGGCCGAGTGGGAGAGCAGATCTGCTCGGCGCCTTCCCAGGTACGCACCGGGCGACTGGTGCGCACGTCGATGACCCGCCAGCTCTCCTCGAAGCGCAGGTCCTCCCACACGGCGCCGATGGCGTCACGGGTGAGACTGCCCGCACCGTCGCAGCCGAGGACGGCATCGGCCCACAGGTGCTCGTCCTCGTCGCTGCCGTCGCGACGAAGGGTGACCCGGACCGGACCCGTCGGATCGTTCGGTCCGTCGGTGTCCTGTGCGACGGACTGGGTGACGGACACGACCTCCACTCCGCTCCACAGCTCGCACTCCGGGCGGCGCGCCAGGGCGTCACGCAGCAGGCGTTCCAGCTCGGGCTGGTCGAACATGCTGGTCTGCGGGAAGCCGTGGTGTCCGTGCATGGACCGCGGGAATTCGGCGATCACGCGGCGCCCGGCGTCCAGCAGCCGCAGTCCGGGCGCCGGGCGGGCGATGGCGGCGAACTTCTCGTGGACACCGGCGCTCTGCAGGATCCGGCGGATCTCGTCGTCCACGACGACGGCGCGCGGCAGGGGGTAGATGTCCCGGTGACGTTCGAGGAGCAAGCTGCGCACTCCGTGCCGGGCGAGCAGCAGGGCGGCCATGACCCCGACGGGTCCGGCACCGATGATCACCACCGGTGTACGGGCTGTGGCCTTCATGGTGCGTCCGTAACGGGCGTCCGCTGCTCGCCGAGGTCGATCCGTCCGTCCGGGGTGGCGATCGTGGCGGTGATGAGGTCACCGCTGTGCAGGTACTTGGGGTTCTTGGCCTGGCCCTTGAAGAACGCCTTCCACTTCAGGGCGGGCGGCAGCAGCGCAGCGATCTTCTCGGCCGCCTTGGGCGGGGCCTTCAGGGCCGTGCCACCGGGAGTGCCGGTCAGCAGCAGGTCGCCCGGGTCGAGGGTCTGGAAGCGGGCGAGCAGGGTGAGCGCCTGTGCGGGCCGTACGATCATGTCGGCGAGCGTGCGGTCCTGGCGTGACACGCCGTTGACCGACAGCCGCAGCCGAAGATTCAGCAGGTGGGCGAAGTCCTCGGGCTCCAGCAGGGCCAGGTACGGACCCGTCGGCGTGAAGGTCGGGTAGGACTTGCTCTCGTAGAACTGGGTCTTGGTCAGCTGGACGTCGCGGGCGCTGACGTCGTTGGTCAGGACAAGGCCGGCGACGTAGCGCGGCAGGTCCTGCTCCTCGACGACGGTGCCCACGGGCAGGGTCGCGCCCATGACGAGGCCGAGTTCCACCTCGTAGTCGAGGAACTTCACGTGTGCGGGGCGGATGATCGTGTCATGGGGGCCGCTGACCGACCCGGACGCCTTACGGAAGAAGGTGGGCGGGATGTCGCCGGTGAAGCCCGAATCCTTGGCGTGGCTGCGGTAGTTGACCATCTGGGCGACCACCCGGCACGGGGTGGTGACCGGGGGCAGCGCCACCAGGTCGGCGACGAGCGTGCCGCTCTCGCCGGAGGCGGCGGCCTCCCGCACGGCGGCGCGGTCGGCGAGCAGTTCGGCGGTGGTGACCGCTTTGGTCTCGATCCGGACGGCGCGCTCGTCCCGTACGGTCCACCAGCCGTCGAGGGTGCGCAGAACGTTGGTGGTCATGAGTTCATCGCTTTCATCAGGCCCAGCAGGCGTGCGGGGTCGAGTTCGTTGTCGGCACGCAGGGCCGTCATGACCTCGCGGAGCTTGGCGGGGGAGGGGTTGATGCCCAGGAAGTCGCGGGTGACGGGCGGGCCCCACTGGGCCAGGCCGCTCGCCGACATCGGCGCCCAGCCGGGTTCGAGGTCGCAGGAGAAGAGGTCGCCGTCGGCGAAGTGCTCCAGCATGAAGCGGTCGGGGTCGCGCCAGTAGTCGAACAGCTGACTGCCCTGGATGTGCCGGCCGATGCCCCAGCTGCGCTGGTAGCCGCGCTCGGCGAGGTATTCGCCGCCGGCGGCGATCGAGTCGAGGTCGGTGACCTGGTAGGCGGAGTGGACGTAGCCGGTCCCGGGCCCCAGGTGCAGGGCCAGGGTGTGGTGATCGACGGCCACGCTCCCCTGGTCGCAGCGGATGAACGCCATGGTCGGCCCGCGCCCGCGCTGCCCGTCCAGGAACAGGAAGTCGGACACGATCATCCCGAGGGTGTCCAGATACCAGTCCAGGGTGCGGGCGAACACCCGGGTCTCCAGCACCACATGGCCCAGCCGCTGGATACGGGACGGCTCACGGGGCGGACGCTGGGTGACGTTCGTACGACGGTGATCGGTACCGAAATTGAGGATCAGCGGCTCCTGCCCGGGCAGCGCGGGCAGCCGCTCTGCGCAGTGCACCACCCGGACCGGCAGGCCCGAGGGATCGAGCAGGGCGACCGACTGCCCACCGCCCGGTACGCCGATGTCCCGGACGGTACTGCCGGTGGTGCGGGCCAGCCGGTCCAGGTCGGCCCGCTCGGCCGCGCGGAACGCCGGTCCGAGGAAGCGGGAGGCGCGCCCGCGCCGGATGACCATGCAGGGTGAGCCCGCGAACGTGCCGCGCAGCCACAGTTCGTGGTCGGTGCGGGCGGCGATCGCGAAACCGAAGTCACGGGCGAACACCTCGGCCCGGTCCAGGTCGGGCTTCTCGAACTCCAGCCAGGCCAGGTCCGCCACCTTGATCACGGGATTGCCGGCTCGTCCGGGGTGCTCTCCGCGCAGGGAGCCCTGCGCACTGTGAAGGTCCTGGTGAGGCGTCTGGTGAGCGCCTTTGTTAACAGGGGTGTGGGACATGGTGTCCTCCAAGCAACACTGCCGTAATGAGGAAATCATCAACTCTGCCGATTCTCGTCGTCAATAGGAGTGACCCAAATAATTGAGGATCTCATCAGTAATGGCAGACTCATCGCGACGGTTGTTACACTCGCGGTATGCCGACGTCAGCCCCGCCCAAGAACCGCTTTGAGCGACGCCGAGCCGAGACCCGTCAGGCGCTCGTCCGCGCGGCCCGGCAGATCCTCGCCGAGACCGGTGACACCAGCGCGAGCATCCAGGCCATCGCCGAGCGCGCGGACGTCGGATTCGGCTCCTTCTACAACCACTTCGAGTCGAAGACGGAGCTGTTCGACGCCGCGGTGACAGACGCCCTGGAGGAGTTCGGGCAGGTCATAGACGAGCGCGTAGAAGGAATCGACGACCCGGCCGAACTCGTCGCCGCGGGCTTCCGGCTCACCGCCCGCATGGCCGACTCCCACCCTGAACTCATGCGGATCCTGCGGGACCGCGGTCTGGCCTACATCCACTCCGACCGCGGGCTCGCCCCGCGAGCTCTGCGCGACCTGGAGAACGGCATCGCCTCGGGCCGCTTCACCTGCCGCAACGCGACCACCGCCCTGTCCGCCTTGGGCGGCACCCTGATGTCCCTCGTGGCACTACGGCTGGCCCGCCCCGATCTCGACGGGGACGAGGCCGCCTCCGACCTGGCCGAAATGGTTCTCCGCATGCTCGGCATCGCCCCGGACGACGCCCACGAGGTCACCCGACGTCCTCTGCCGGGCCTCGCCTGACAGCTCGGCAGCCGACGTCATGCGGACCGCGAAGGGTCCCCCGGGAGGGCGTCAGCCATTCATCACGCCCTGCACCTGGCGTGCGGCGGCCTGCGGTGCCACGCCGGCGGCCACGAGGAACGCGGTCGCGGCGGCCTCGCCCGAGGGATCGGTCCAGGTGCCCGCGCCGTTCTCCTCGGCGAGGGCCAGCATCAGTGCTTCCAGCGCGTGGGCGAGGACCGGCGCTGGGACGTGGGCCGCGAACACACCTCCGTGCTGACCACGTCGGATGGTCGCGATGGCCTCCTCACGGGCCGGTGCCAGGGTGGCGTGGACCGCATCCCCTCCCGGATGGCGGCGCCCCAAGGAGATGAGCATGCGGAACCGGTCGCCCACCGCCCATGCCGCCAGGGCCATCCGCGCCATCGCCTCGAGCGGATCAGCACCCGGCCTACGGGCTGCGGCGAACGCCTGCTGAAGCGCTTGCCCTGCTTCGTGCGTCAGCTCGTCGATCAGCGCTTGCCGGCCGGGGAAGTGTCCGTAGAGGGTGCGTCGCGTGACGCCGGCCGCCACAGCGATGCTGCCGAGACTCGCGTCGGGGTCGTCCCGCAGTGTCCGTCGAGCGGTCCCGAGGATGCGTCTGTGGTTCGAGCGGGCGTTACTGCGCTGCGGGGGGCGGCCCGGGATATCGGTCCTCTGCATGACTCCGTCTCTCCGAGTTCTTGGCTGCCGGAAAGCCGTGGGCGCCAGTGCTCCCTCAAGCACCGGCGCCCACTCACCCCTGCCCGAGGTGGCTTGGTGTCCTGCTGACGGGTGTCAGGGGACGAGGATGAGGCGGATCGGGTCGCCGATCTTGTTCTCCAGGCGGCTTACCGCGTCGGCCGCGTCGACGAGCGGGATGTGGTCCGTGATGGAGGGGGCCAGGTCGAGGCGGCCGGCTGCGGCCAGCCGCACCAGTTCGGAGACCGACTCCGGGAAGCCGCCGTAGTGACCGCGCACCTGCTTCTGCAGGTAGTTGAAGGTCAGGCCCTCGGTGATGGTGAGCGGCTTGGGCGTGATGCCCACCAGGATCAGGGAGCCGCCCAGGCCGAGCACGGAGGCGGCCTGCTCGCGGACGGCGGGCACGCCGGCGCAGTCGAAGGCGAAGTCCAGGCCCCGTCCGTCGGTGGCCGCGCGGACCTGGTCGGCGAAGTCGGGGGCCGCGGGGTCCAGGGCGTGGTCCGCGCCGAAGGCCAGGGCGCGCTCCCGGGCGCTGGGCAGCGGGTCGACGGCGATGATCGGCGCGGCGCCGACCAGCCGGGCGACGCGTACATTGTGCGCACCCACTCCACCAACCCCCCAGATACCGACCGACTGCGCGGGACGGACGCCCGCGGTGGCGACGACGGCGGCGTAGGGGGTGGAGACCGCGTCGGGGATGATCGCGGCCTGGTCGAAGGGGAGGGCGTCGGGGATGGGGATGAGGGTGTCCTCGCGGGCGATCACGTACTCGGCCCAGCCACCGTCGTAGTCGATGCCGGCGGTGAGCATCTGCGTGCAGGGGCGGCGGCGCACGCAGCCGGCGCACTGGCCGCAGGTCTTGCCGGCCTCCAGGGTGACGCGGGTGCCGACGGTCAGACCGCGCCTGAGGCCGGGGCCGAGGGTGTGGATCACACCGGCGACCTCGTGGCCGACGGTGACCGTGTCGGAGGTGGCGAACAGCGGGACGAGCGAGCCGTCGAGGAGATGGACGTCCGAGAGGCAGACGCCTGCGGCCTTCACCCCGATGAGTACCTCGCCCGGGCCCGGCACGGGGATGGGGACCTCCTCCACGGCGAACTTCTTGCTGTCCAGGTGGAAGCGTCCGGCGAGCATGGTGTCCATGAAGATCAGCTTTCTGCGAGCGGCACTCGGCGGTTCGGGCCGATGGGTGCCATGCGGTGTCCGAGGGGTTTGTGGTGGCCGGGAGGCGTACGGCCGGCAGCGGGGGTCCCGCACGCCTCCCGGCGGCTGGGGGCACACGCCTTGACGGCGTGCGACGGTCAGGCGAAGACGTCCTGCTGGTAGCGCTCGTCGGCCTCGAGCCGGGCGAGCCACTGCTGGGCGGTCTCGTCGTCGCAGCCGGTCCGCCGGCGGTAGATGGCGGTCAGTGCCTCGCGGACCGCGGGGGCCATACGGCGGCCGTCACCGCAGACGTAGATGTACGCGCCGTCCTCGATGGCCTGCCACACCGTGTCGGCGGCGTTGGCTATGGCGTTCTGCACGAACCGGGCCGGGTGGCCGGGCACCGCCGAGAAAGCGGTGTGGACCTGCGCGATCCCGGTCTTCTCCCAGTCCTGCATCTCCTGCCGGTAGAAGTAGTCGTGCTCCGGGTGGCGGCAGCCCACGAAGACCTGCGACAGGCCGACCTGCGTGCCGTTCTCGTGCTGCCAGGCCCGCTCCTCCAGGAAGCCGCGCAGCGGGGCGATGCCGGTGCCGGGGCCGATCAGGATCAGCGGAGTGGCCGGGTCGGCCGGTGGGGCGAACGTCGGGGAGGGCACGCGGACGTAGCCGTAGACGACGTCCCCGGGCGCGAGTCCTGCGATGTAGGAGGAGCAGGTGCCGCGGTACTGGCCGTCGCCGGACAGGGCCGGCCCCTCCAGCAGGCCGACGGTCAGGCGCACCTGGCACGGGTTGGCCGACGGGGCGGAGGAGATGGAGTAGAAGCGGGGACGGATCGGCCCCGTCATCTCCAGGAACACCGCCAGCGGAAGCTCGACCGCGGGGAAGCGCTCCAGCAGGCCCAGCACCGAGACCCGCTTGCCGAGGATCTCCTTCTGGTAGTGCTCCTCGGCCTCCTCCGTGTCGGCCGCGTACGCCTGGAGCTGCGGTCGTGTCCACGGGCACTGGGTGTACTCGGCCAGGGTCCGGATCTGGGAGCGGGTGGCTACGTCCTGGAGCTCCAGGAACTCGGTGAGCAGGATGCCGGCGGTGACGGGCACGCCGACCGGCAGGTGCGTCCGGCCGCCATCGGGCTGGTCGAGCCGGAGCACCTGGCCGTGCTCGACACCGAGCCGCCTCAGCGCGCGCTCCACCAGGGCCTCTTCGTTCTTGGCGAAGACGGCCAGGTGGTTGCCGGTGTCGTAGGTGACACCCTCGGGCAGCTCGACGGTGATGGACTTCGCGGACGGGCGCGGCGGCTCGATGCTGAAGTCCCACAGGCCGGTCGCGTCGGCCACGAGCTCCTCGTTGGCCACCACCGTGAGCGGGTATGCCTGCTCGGAAACGATGGCTGGGCGCACGTCGGACTCGGTGAGCAGCTGGACCTGGTAGCGCGGGCCGCTCGCCGCGGAGGTGTCGGCGGCGTACTCCTCGGCCAGGGTGGCCCACAGGGCGTCCATCCAGCGACTCGCCATGCCGTCGAAGTCACCGGCGGCGTCCGCGATGCCGCGCTCGACGACGGGGGTGGCGCCGGCGGCCAGCAGGCCTTCCTCGATCCGTTTGGGGAATGCCTGGAAGGTGGCCACCCACTGGGTGTTGCCGGCGCCCAGCAGCGCGAACCGCACGTTGGACAGTGAACCCTCGGGCAGGCCTGCGGCGAGCAGGTCGTCGAAGCGCTGGGCGTTGTCGGGCGCCTTGCCGTTGTAGCTGGCGGCGGCGACGACGAGCAGGCCCTCGGTGGGCAGGTTGTCGCCCAGCTCGTCCAAGCTCATCAGCGTGGTGCCGAAGCCGGAGCGCTCACCGCGGTCGGCGATGGTGCGCGCCAGGTCCTCGCAGGAGCCGAGGCTGGATCCGTAGGCGACGGTCAGGTTCACCCCGACGCCGCTGACCGCTGTCTGTGCCTGCGTGTCGCCGGCCTGGAGGTCGGCGGTACCGAAGACGGTCCGCTGGTGCTCCTGACGCTTGCGGACGACCAGCTGGAAGTCGCCGGGCTTGCGGGTCAGCGCCTCGCGGACGTCCATCTGGTAGTCGGTGGTGTCGGAGAACCTGAACCTCTGCAGCACCAGCGCCAGCGCCAGGCGGGCCTCGGTGAGCGCGAACTGCCGGCCGATGCAGGCACGTACGCCGTTGCCGAACGGCTTGTAGGCGTGCGGGTGCTGCTGGGCGCGGTTCTCCGGCAGCCACCGGTCGATGTCGAACTCCTCCGGCCGGTCCCACGCCTTGGGGTGGGAGTGCAGCGCGCCCATGAGGATGTTGGCCCTGGTCCCCTTCTTCAGCTCGTACCGGTCACCGATGACGGTGCCGTCGATGGGCGCCTTGGCGATCATCGGGATGGGAGCCCACAGGCGCAGGGTCTCCTCCAGGATCCGCGGGATGACGTCGAGCTGCATGATCGTGTCGTAGTCCGGGACCGTGTCACCGGGCAGCAGGCGGTCCACCTCGGCGTACGCCTGCGCCAGGACGTGCGGGTTGCGCATCAGCGAGTACGTCGCGAACGACAGCAGGCCACTGGTGGTCTCGTGACCGGCGATCAGGAAGGTCACCACCTGGTCGCGGACGTTGTCGTCCGCCAGCAGTTCGCCGGTCTCCGGGTCGGTGGCCTCCAGCATGAGGCCGAGCAGGTCCTCCTCGCCGCTGCCCTTCCCCTCGCGACGTTCCTTGATCACGCTCTCGACCAGGTCGCGCATCAGCTGGATGTTCTCGCGGTACTTCCTGTCGTCCGCCTTCCGGAGCTTGGTCATCATCGGCAGCTCCTGGGAGCGCCGCAGCGACTCGATCAGCGACTCGAGGAGCGCGTTGAGGAAGGGGTGCAGCTCCTCCTCGGCGAAGGAGCCGAACCTGTAGCCGAAACCCGACAGAGCGATGGTGTCCAGGGTGAGCCGGGTGTAGTCGTCGGTGATGTTGACCGGCTGCCCCTCCCGGCTCTCCCACTTGCCGACCAGGTTCTGGGCGATCTCCAGCATCTGCCCGTAGTAGTTCTTCATGGCCCGCTGGCTGAACGCCGGCAGGAGGATCCGGTGGGCCATGGCCCATTCCTCTTCGTGCTGGTGGGCCGTGAACAGTCCCGCTCCCGTGAAGTCCCGCACATGGTTCAGCGGCGTCTTCTCGATCTGCTTGAAGAACCGTGTCTCGTCGCAGACCTCGGCCACCAGGTCCGGGTCATAGACGAAGACCTGCTCGATGCCGGCGATGTCCATGCCGTAGATGCCCTCGGGGAACTGCTTGGACAGCTCGTTGAAGTACTCGACGGGATTGGTGCCGGGGATCTGCGGCGTGTGGCCGAGCAGGGGGATCCCGCGCGGGGACCGGATGGGGCGAAGGTCGTTCGCGGAGGTCGTGGTCATCGCGTGCTCCTGGGGGGGAGGGGGATGGGCAAGGGCGCGGTGCGCTGGTCGATGCCGTGGCGCCGCACGGAAACATACGCCGTATGGAATTGGTACCGTACGTCGTATGGAAACTCGACGCAACCCCCGTCGGTGCGGTCGGTGGCTGTGACCAAGGCCATTTCCGTACGATGTACGAAACTGATACCGTACGAGGTATGGAAAAAAAGGTGAGGCGTCCCCCGCGGGGAACGAGAAAGAGAGACGTGCCTCTGACCGAGGCCGGGATCTATGCCGCCGCCCTGCAGCTCATCGACGAGGACGGGGTCGAGGCGCTCACCATGCGCAAACTCGCCACCGTGCTCGATGCGAACCCGATGTCGCTGTACCACCACGTTCCGAACAAGGAAGCGGTGCTGCGCGGCGTGACGAGAATGGTTGGCGCCCAGTTCCGCACCGTGACGCTTCAGGACGCTCCCTGGCAGGAGCGCATCCGTTTGCTCGCCACGGACTTCCGTACGCTGGCGCATCGTCACCCTGAGCTGATGGCCTACTCGTTCAGCCACCAGCCGGACTTCATCCAGCCCGACGATCCGTTCTGGACCGCGCTCACCGCCATCGTGGCCGCTGCAGGAGTGCCTGAGTCAGAGGTCTCGGAGGCCGCTGCTCTGGTGGTCGCCGTCGTCGTCGGTGTCCTCACCGCCGAACTCAACGGCTCGCTTCACCAGTGGGCGAGCCTCAAGCCCCCCGGCCTCGCCGCCGGTGAAGACCAGGCCACGGAGGCAGACCCGGCAGGGCCTGTCCAGGACCGCAGGTTCCGCCTGGTGATGGACACCCTCATCGCGGGCCTGGCGAGTCGGCTTGCCGCCGAACATGACAACCAGGGCCGCGGCCGCTGAGTCCCTGCTCCTGAGGCGTCGTGGCCTGGGGCGCCCCTGATCGGGCGCGTTCGGTCTGCGACGAACTGGGAGCCACCCGTCCCATCCGGGGAGGCCATCCCGGGCCAAACCGCTGCCGGTGCCCGTGTGTTGCGGACCCGGCTGCGTGGTGGCGAACAGCGGGGTGGGCCTTACCGGCCGGCGCCGCCACTGACAGGGCCGCGGTCCGGATATCCGGGAGGCCCACGTCGGGGGAGGTCGACCAGGTCCTGGCCGGCGAGCATCTTGAGGACCTTCTGGTGCAGCCGTCCCCGGTACCAGATCAGGAACCGGCGGTGCACCGTGGGCTTCAATGCTCCGAAACACGGCGGCAGGGGCCGCCAAGTGAAGCCGGTGACCAGCACGCAGCTGATCGCCGCGAAGGCCGCCTCATCAACGATGTTCGCGACTCCGCCGCCCTGTGAACGCACGGGTGTCGGCGGCAGCGGCGGCCTCGCGATCTCCCGCAGACCCTCCGGAACGATCTATCCTCACCGACCACTCCTCATTGCTGGCGCATCCGCCAACTGGCCATGTGGGACATGGTCTTGAGCGGCTGGGGGGAATTCGAGTATGTGAGGGGCTGCCGACCGCGAGGTCGACGGTGCCTGAGGATCAGTGCAGTGGGTCGTGGTCAGTCGTGCAGTGATGAATGGGTGTCCGTGAGTGTGGCGTCGAGGGCGGCTGGGCCGAACCCGGCCTCGGTCAGGACGTCGCCTGCCACTCCGCGGCCGAGCTGGGCAAGACCGATCAGCAGGTCGTCGCAGTCGATGCGGTCGGAGCTGTTGTGCTCGGACCGCGTCTTGGCGATGGCGATGGCCTTACGGGAGTAAGGTGTCCAGGCGATGCGCCCGGCTGACTGGGAGGCACCCATGCTCAGCCGATCGCCGACGGACCGGTGGACCGCTTGCGGCGAGACCCCGGCGGCTTGCAGGAGCCGGGTGGCGCTGTTGTCCTCGGTGGTCAGCCCCCAGAGCAGGTGCTCGGTGCCTATGTAGTTGTTGCGGTGCTGCACCGCCGCCTGTTTGACGTGCGCCATCGCCCGGTGGAGGTCGTCGGTCATCGTCTCGGGGCTGTAGCGCTTGTGCGGAGCGTTGAAACGCTGCTGGACTGCCTGTCGGGTCACACCCAGGGCGGCGCCAATGTCGGTCCATGAGGGTCCGTGCGTCCGGCAGTGCTCAACGTAAGCCTCGACCAAGTTGTCGGCCAGTGCCCGGAGTTGGCCAGCAAGGCCGGTAGCGGCGGTCAACAGGGCGAGCCCGTCGGGCTGTTCCTGCCCTCCGAGGCGGTGTGCGGTGTCGTATCGCCGGTCGACTTCCGCGATGAGATCGTCCAGGTCCGGAAGAGCCACGAGGACGCTCCCCCTTCTGGCTGCGTCACCTGTCGAAGGTCAACCGTCATCGCAAGGGCGAGTCGGCGGTGGGCGTCAGCACGCACTCGGCGATGTCGACGATCTGGGTGAGGTCGAAGCCTTCCATGTCTGAGCGGAATTCAGGACTCGACAAGTACGCGTCCAGCCGCTCCCGCATGTCGTCGGCGTCCCTGTAGGAAACGAGAGCGTACAGCTGGGGAGCCGCGCCGGAGGGCGCTGCGGGCACCGTCCAGACGCCGTGTGTGGTGATCCGGTGCTTGGTCATACCGGGAATGTGCTTGGCCCAGATGTTCTCGTAGGCGGCGAGCGACTCAGGGCTGCGCAAGGCGTAGACACGAAGCTGGTATTGGGACATGAACTTTCGTTCCTTTTCTTCTGAGCGTGAATGGACGGCAGTCAGCCTTGCGAGAGGAGGAACGCCAGTTCGGTGTCCCAGTCGATACGTCCGGACTCGGTACCCCGTGGCACCAGCGCCTCCGTGTTCTCCAGGAAGGACTTGATGTCCTGCACGGGAACCTCGAGCAACGCGGTGCCTGCGGAAGATCCGAGGGTGATGTACATCGCCTCGTCGCCAGGACCAACGGCCGGCCAGACCTGGACATCTCCATCGCCTGCGGGACCCGTCAGGCCATCACTCAGAAGGTCGCGACCCAGGACCCATTCGACCGGCTCATCATCGCGGACGAAGAAGACGGCACGGACGACGTAGGGATCGGTGGGTTCGTAGCACAGGCGCATGCACATGGGCAGGGAGTGGTCGCGTGAGACGACAAGCTGCGCGGCCACCCCCCGCACGAGGGTCTTCAAGGACTTCATCGACATTCACTCCAAGGCGCCTCTGCCACGGCTGCCCCGCCGCTCGGCTGGCGACGAAGAGGCGGCGAGGGAAGGGGCGTTACAGCAGGGCCCGGTCGGCCGGACTGCGCAATTCGTGTGCCCATCGCGACCGATGGGCGACGTGAGCCCGCGACGTCTGATGGGTATCCGCAGGCAACGGTGAGGGCCGGGCCCTCAGTCGGGCGGCCTGGGCGGCGGTCGGGGACCGCTGATCCCTGACCGGCGAGCGCGCTCTTGCCGCCGACGGTCTTCAAGGCGGGGTAACGGCCTGGGTCCATGCCCGCATGCGGAACCTGCCTCATCAGCCGGCGTGGTTCCGGTTGTGGTGTTCCCCGTCCCAGCCGAGGTGCTCTGAGCGGTACCAGTCGTCCCGGTACGACTGGTCGGACTTCCCGCCGTGTCCCTCGCCCTCCCAGCGGTAGAAGTGACCGCCGCGGTAGAAGAGTCCATCGCAGTCGTGCCGGGTCGAATCGGTGCTGTGGCGGCCCTGGTGCCAGCCGCGGATTCCGTCGCAGGAGCAGCCCTGTTCGAGCAGGTAGCCGACTCCGTGGTCCCACTGGTAGTCGGCGGCCTTGGCGCTGAGAGCCGGGCGGTGGACGTGTGCGGGCGCAGGAGTCGCGGCCGAGGCGGTGCTCCCGGCGCCGAGAACGGCGACACCCGCGACCGCGACGGAGGAAACGGTGACAGCGATGCGTTTCGTGAGCTTCTTCATGATCTTTCCTTCGTGATTGGCGTGATCTGCACCGCCCGGTTGTACGGGCAGGCGATGTGTAGTGCCTGGCGTGGTTCGAGTCAGAATTTCCATACGCTGTATGGAATCTCCTCGTAATTAATACCATACGTTGTATGGAAACATCGAAGTGGTGTGGGTCACCGAGGCGCCGGCAACTTGCTACGGCGGCCCCCTGGCCCGCGTCGAGGCGTACGCCGCGCTCGGGGCGCTGCTTCCCGCCTCGGCGGCGCCCGCCTGGTCGAAGACCCGCCCCGCACCGGCAGAACGCCATGCCATGCGGGCCCCGCCACCTGCCCATCCAACTCTGAACCGCGCGGCCACGGCGCCCTCATCCCGATCGAGCGGGACGGGGCGCCGGGTGGTGAGCGTCAGCCCGGACATCTGATTATTTGATCAAACATGAGGGTCTTGACGCCGGAGCGATTACATCTGACTATTTCATCAGAAGTGGTCATATTGTGCACTTCAGGATGTACCGCATCGTGTGCCGCTCACCGGGACGACGCCGTTCACCACGGCTGCACACAGGGCCGCCGGGCCAAGTGCCGGCGCTCTTACTTCCGCACCGATGGGACGGACCGCGATGACCAACACTGACCACACCCTCCTCGCCGAGCCGGTGACCCCCCGTGAGATGCCCGACGCCGCGATAGCGATGCTGGATACCGAGGGCACCGTGGTGGGGTGGACGCATGCCGCTCAGCAGCTCGTCGGCTACTCGGCCGGGGAGGTGGTGGGCCGGTCCGCCGCACACGTGCTGCCGCCTCCCGAGGACGTCCGGAGGGCTTCGGCGTTCGCCGGGCAGTGCCGTGCGCGGGGTGGCTGGTCCGGCACCGCGGCGATACGCCACCGCGACGGCCACACGCTCAGGATGACGCTGTGGGTCTCGTTGCTGCGAGGGCAGGACGGCGGCACCCGGTGGCTGGTGTCCGTGACGGACATCGGTTCCCTGTCCTCGGGGGCAACCAGCAATGGACCGGTGCGGGAGTCGCTGCTTGCCCGCGCACCGATCGGCATCGTCGTCTATGACCCGCAGCTGCGCTGTGTGTGGGTGAACGACGCCATGGAGCGACACGACGGCGTTCCTCGTCACCGACGCTTCGGGCGCGGTCTGAAGGGCTCGCTGCCCGCCGTCGAGGCCGAAGCGCTCGAGGTGGTGATGCGGCAGGTACTGGAGAGCGGCACGACGACGGTGCACGAGTACCGTGCGTGGCCGCCTGCGGACCGGCCCCGTGAGCACGCGTTCTCGGCCTCGTTCTTCTGCCTCCAGGGCGCTGACGGCATGCCACTGGGCGTGTGCTCCATGACCGTGGACGTCACCGGGAATCGCCGGGCGCGGGAGCGCCTCGCCATCCTCAGCGAGGCCAGCACGCACATCGGGAGCACCCTCGACGTCATGAGGACCGGGCAGGAACTGGCAGAGCTCGCGGTGCCCCTGCTGGCCGACCACGCCCTCGTCGATCTGGTGGAGTCGGTTCCGTTCATCGTTGAGCCGCCGGCACGGATCGGCACGACGAGTGGCCGTCCGCAGTTGCTGCGCCGTGCCGGTCTGGCCTCCGTCGACCTGGGCGTCCTGGAGTTGCCGTGGGCGCGCGAAGAAGTGGTCCACCCCCACCCGGAGTCCCCGTTCGCCGCCGCCATGCGTACCGGCCGGTCGTACCTGGAGCCAGTGCTGGACACCCATGCCGGCCCCTGGGTCGACCACGATCCGGTGCGGGCGCAGAAGGTACGCGACAGCGGCGTCCACTCCTTGATGGTCGTCCCCATCCGTGCGCGGCACTGTGTGCTGGGACTGGCGCTGTTCGGCCGCTCTCTGGAACAGACGCCGTTCCAGGAGGACGATCTGCTCCTCGCCGAGGAAGTGGTCACCCGGGCCGCGCTGTGTCTGGACAACGCGCTGCAGTACGCGCGCGAGCGCACCACCGCCCTCACGCTGCAACGCGACCTGCTCCCTCATCGCGTGCAGGGCGGTGCTGCCGTCGAGGCCGCCTCGCGTTATGTGCCGGCCGACATGGACCACGGTGTGGGGGGTGACTGGTTCGATGTGATCGAGCTGTCCGGCGCCCGGGTGGCCCTTGTCGTCGGCGATGTGGTGGGACACGGCATCAATGCCGCGGCGACCATGGGCAGGCTGCGCACCGCCGTGCGAACGCTCGCGGACCTCGACCTGCCCCCCGACGAACTACTGGCGCGCCTCGACGACACGGTCCGGCGACTGAACGACGAGGACGCCGACGTTTCCGACGTGGTGCCCGCGGTGGTGGGTGCCACCTGTCTGTACGCCGTCTACGACCCGGTCACCCGAGGGTGCACGATGGCGCGGGCCGGGCATCCCCCGCCCCTGATCGTCGACGCGCAGGGCAAGGTCACCATTCCCGACCTGCCCGCAGGAGCCCCGCTCGGCCTCGGTCTCGGCCTCGTGCCTTTCGAATCCGTGGAACTGGAACTACCTGAGGAAAGTGTCCTCGCCTTCTTCTCCGACGGCCTGGTGGAGTCCCGCGACGAGGACATCGATGCCGGCCTGCATCGCCTGGGTGCCGCCCTGGCACAGCCCGGTGCCTCCCTGGAGGACCTGTGCTCGCGGGCGATGGACACCTTGCCGACCCAGGCACCGGCCGACGACGTCACGTTGCTCCTTGCGCGGACCCGGGCACTGCGCCCCGCACAGGTCGCCTCCTGGGACCTGCCGAACGAACTCGTCACCGTCCCGACAGCCCGGCACCTGGCCGCCCGTCAGCTCAGGGAATGGGGGCTGGAGCGGCTCGTGACACCCGTGGAGTCGATCGTCAGCGAACTGGTCACCAACGCGATCCGCCACGGAGACGGCCCGAGCCGCCTACGGCTCATCCAGCACCGGGTGCTGACGTGTGAAGTCTCCGACACGAGCACCGGCCAGCCACGCCCACGCCATCCCCGCACGCTCGACGAGCACGGCCGCGGCCTCTCCCTGGTGGCTCGGCTGTCGCGCAGGTGGGGTTCCCGCTCCGCAGCAGACGGCAAGGTCGTCTGGGCCGAACAGGACCTGCCCTCCACAGCCGACGCCCTCTGACGCGTCGGCGGCCGACAGCCGCCACCGGATCCCCTCTGGGCGCCGTGGGCTCTCGCAAAGGAAGCCACAGACATGGACACATCGAATACTGACAACGCCGACCTGGTAGGGGCCTCCCGAGGAGTGACGAGCGTCTCCGACATCGGCCTCAGCGGCAGGCCCTACGCTTTCGACGGTCTCGCCGCCGCCGTACTCGACGATCAAGGGAAGGTCGTGGGATGGACCGGGACCGCACAGGACCTGACCGGGTTCTGCGCCGACGAGGTCCACGGCCGCCCCGTGCGGGAACTGGTGGCCGACCTCCCGCGCGACCTGCTCAGGGCCACTCAATTGCCGGCGACCGGCCGGGTACGACTGCGGCACCATCGTGGCAGCACGATCGACGTCACCTTCCGGACCACACGGGTGAGCGGCTCGGCGGACTTCCTCGTGCTCGCGGCCCCCACCCTTCACGCCGCCGACCATCAGCACGGCGCAGTGCTCCTGCGCGCACTGTCCGCACAGAACCGGATCACGATCGCTCTGCACGACACAGATCTCACCACTGTGCAGACCAACGCCATGCCAGAGACGCTCGACGGCCGTCCCGTACAGCCGGGCACCCGGCTGCACGACGTGCTGTGCGCCGAGGATGCCGAGAGCATCGAGGCGGTACTGCGCCAGGTCCTCGAGACGGGCATCCCGGTGCTCGGCAGGAACCAGCACGTGAGCTGGCGGCACCATGCGATGCGGCGGCACGCACTGTCGCTGTCCGCCTTCCGTCTGGAGGACGCGCGAGGACGCCCCACGGGGGTCGCAGCCCTGTACATAGACGACACGGACCAACTGCGTGCCCGCCGGCAACTGGACCTCGCCCGCGACGTTGCCGAGCGCGTGGGACGCTCCCTGGATGTCGAGCGGACCGCGCACGACCTCGCGGACGTACTCGTACCCGCCTTCGGGGATCTGGCCGCAGTCGACCTTGCGCAGGCCGTCTTCGACGGCGACGAACCCCCCGAACGGTTGGGCGGAGGAGATCTGCATCTGCGCATGGCGGCTCTCGTGCCGGCCACTGCAGCGTGGCCGGCCGGCATCAAGCGCGGCAACCTCGTCCCACCACTGTCCGACCACCCGCTCCTGCGCCGCTTCCAGCATGGCGAGACGGTCGTCTACGGCCCGGACGACTTCGGCGCGCTGATCGGCGGACGGCAGCTGGTCGAGCAGCTCCTCCCGCACGACGCCCATGCGGTGATGGTGGCACCGCTCTACGCCCGCGGCCTCACCCTCGGCGCGATCGTGGTCTGGCGTACCGGCCTGTCCGAACCGTTCACCGAGGACGAGGTGGACCTGATGAGGCAGATCGCCTCGCGGGGGGCGCTCGCCATGGACAACGCCCGCCGCTACACGCGCGAGCACAGAGCGGCCATGACCCTGCAGCAGAGCCTGCTTCCTCCGGCCACGACCGACACCCCTGCAGCTGAGACCGCCGGCGTCTACCTGCCGACAGGTCGTGGAGCGGGCACCAGAGGCGACTGGTACGACGCCATCAGCCTGCCCTCTCTCCGGCTGGCCCTCGTCGCTGGAGACGTGATCGGCCATGGCATACCCGCGAGCGCCACCATGGGCCGTCTGCGCGCCGCCATCCAGACGCTTGCCGACCTCGAACTGGAGCCGGACGAATTGCTCACCCGGATCGCCGACCTGGTCCAGCGTCTCGCAGCGGAAGCATCACCCGGCAGCCACGACGCCATGGGTGCCACCTGCCTCTACGGGGTCTACGACCCTGTCACCCGACGCTGCGCCATGGCCAGTGCCGGGCACCCACCGCCCGTGCTCGTCCGGCCCGACGGAACCGCCGAAGCTGTCGACATTCTCCCGGGGCCACCCCTCGCCGTCTGCGGCATGCCGTACGAGACAACCACGATCGACCTCGAGCCGGGCAGCGTCCTCGCGCTCTACACCGACGGCCTGGTCCACCGACGCGCGCACGACATCGACGACGGGCTCCGGCGGCTGACCGATGCGCTCGCCACGTCCTGCCGCCCGGACCGCGCTCTGGACGAGACCGGCAGGGCCCTCCTCGACGATCTGGTGGACGAAGCACCGTGCGACGACGCGACTCTACTGCTGGCGCGCACCCGCGCCGTACACACGGAGGACACCGCTCACTGGCAGATACCGGTCGATCCCGCTGCCGTCTCCGAGGCCCGGTCATGGGCGACCCGCCAACTCACCGCGTGGGGGTTGGACGACCTCGTCTTCCCCACCGAACTCATCGTCAGTGAACTGGTCACCAACGCGATCCGCTACGGCTGTCCGCCGGCGGAGCTGCGACTGATCCGCCACCATGTTCTGGTCTGTGAGGTCACCGACTCCAACAGCGCCCAACCCCGTCTGCGCCGCGCTCGCACCACCGACGAGGGCGGACGCGGCCTGTTCCTCGTCGCCCAACTCGCCGAGCGCTGGGGGTGCCGCCATGGCCAGAACCGCAAGACCATCTGGTCCGAGCAGCCCATCGCGTGCGCTCACTGATCACGTCCTCGATGCTCGTGACGGCATCGACCATGTGGTAGGTGGCGACGACCATCGCCTGGGCGGTGGCGTGGACAGGCGGGTCGGGCGCAAGGAGCCGCAGTGCAACCAGGGGGTGGGTGATCGCGGAGCGGGTGATAGGAGATGTGGCTCGCAGTTCCTCCAGCTCCTCGTCGCCGGCGCCGCGATGCCGAGCCTCTCCGCGCATCCACAGGGCCCGACGGTGGTCGGAGCCGGCGGAGGCAAGTGTGGTCACGGCGTCGAGCCGGTCGCGGCGCAACTGCTCGGCGGTCGGCCGCGCGTTCGGCCCGGCCGGCCGCCAGGTGTTGGAAAGTGCCGGTGACGATCGATCCGAGGAACGTCCCGATGACGGCTAGGGCTGCGGCGATCATGATCTGCTTCCTTGGCCGGGCACTGGTCCCCGGCCGATGCGGAGACGGGCGCAACAACCGTTGGTCATGGTGAGACGTGCGGGCCGACTGGGACGATCTTGATCCGTGTCAGGTCAGACTTCGGCGGGCGGCAGCGAGGAACTCGGCTTTGAACGGTTCCAGACGCTCGGCCAGGCTCTCATCGTCACGCTCCTGCCAGACCGCCTGATTGAGGGCGCGGGCGTAGGCGGTCGTCGGTGTGTGCATGCCGGGGGCACACAGCAGTTCGACGCCTTTCTCGGCTATACGAAGACCGTCCATTGCCGGCCTGGCCGTCACGTACCACTCGTCACCGACCTCCCACCGTGAGGGCCGTGCATGCGCCACGCCCTCGGCCTCCAGTGCGCACCGGATGAACTCCAGCACGGTCCTGATTTGTTCGGCACGTCGCTCTTCCGCCAGCGCCGCAGCCCGCCTTTGTTGTTCAGACCGGTCGCCTGTCCGCTGCGTGGTGCGTTGCGTCAGGTACGTCAGCGCACCGCCCACGGTTACACCGGCCATCGAAATCACAGGGGTCCACACATCTGCTGCCATGGCCGACTACTATCAGCGCCCGCCTGCTGCCCGCTATGGATCTTGTGGATCACTCCACCCTCAGCAGAAACCGAACCGTTCCAAGATCCGCTGGGGTGTTGGGGACCGCGAGACCGCTTCGGGCATCGGTCCGTGAGCCCGTATCTCCCGGTCCAGCGCGTCGGAGTCGGTGCGGCGCAGCGGCCGGTGGACGGTCTGCACCGTCCACGTGGGCTGCTTGACCGCGCGGGGACACGTCAGCTCGTACGACAACTCGCTCGACGGTGCCGGTTGTTCGGCGATCCTGGAAGCGGACGAATTTTCCCGCGGCGCTGCCCACCTGCCGGCCGGTCACCGGTGCCGGCGACGTGCGACACCGCGGGAGACACGGTACAACTGGCTGTCATGTACGGGGAGGGGCTGGTGAACGTGGGTCAGGGAGCAAGTCCGTTCCGTTTCGAGGTGGTCAAGAAGTACCCGCCGCGGGGCCCTATGCACCAGTACCGCCTTGCGATGGCGACAACATTCACCTGCTGCCGATGCGGCAGGGACAAGAAATCCAAACTGACGGTATCCATCCACGATGAGTGGAATCTCTTGCTGTGCAATGCCTGCTACGGGCGACTCCTGTCCATCTGGGAGATCAAAGCCGGAGAACTCAGCGACTCTGAACGCCATGTCGAGCTCATTCGCCTCCTCGGCAGCCTGTCCGGGGAAGCTGAGGTGGAGCGAGCCCGCGCTGTTCTGCTGGCCCGTGAATCCCGATCCTCCCTCTTGTCGGCCCCTGCGCTCACCATGTTGGCGACGGCTGCCGCCGTGGCGGATGGATTTGCTGTGAAAACGGCCACGGAACTTGACTGGTCGGCTGCGGTTATCGGCTTGTGTAAGGCCGTTGAGCTGGAGGCTGTCCGGCTGATCTGCGAACCGCTGAGCACAGCCGTGTCCGGCATGGAACTGGGGGACGACCTGCGCGACCGCAGTTTTCAGCGCATGGCCCAGTACTGCAAGAACGGGAAACCCCTGGAGCTGGGCACCCTTGGCTACTTCATGCGATCCATGGCTGGGTCCCCTCGCTCGGCAATCAGCCCGATCGCGTCAGGGATGCGTACTCTCGCTGGCCGATGGCCGAGATCCGACTGGCTGTTCAAGGAAGACGGATTTCCTGAAGATGTGCGGATACTGACCAAGATGTACAGAAACCCGGCGGCGCATACTGACCTGCTCTCCGAAGCCCAATACAGATCATGTGCCGAACTCGTCCAGGGAACAGACGGAGTCCTCTGGAAAGTTGTCGCAGCCGTGGATACGACCCGGAGGTAGTCCGCTCGACAGCACGGTGACTGCCCGCGAGGTGGGGAAACGTCGGCCTGGGCATGCTCAGCTCGGTGGGGTACGAACTCCGCACCCCGCCAGTAGCTTGAAACCAGGCAACTCGACTCCACCCAACGCGGGACAGTCCGGAGCCTCCATCAGACCCGGAGCGGTTCACTCGCAGGTGCTGGATCCTCACGGCATACTCACCTGCATGAGTTCCGCGAACGGCGGCGACAGCCGGGCGGCCCCGACCACGTCACCCGCGGCGTCGCTGCTTCACCTGACCCAGCACGAGCGGGAGGAAGCGTGGGTGGTGGCCATCCACGGCGCCTTCGACCTCGACTCCGCCCCGCTCCTGGCGTCGGCCTTGCAGGACGCGGCCACCACCCACACGATGGTCGTCGTGGACGCGGTCGGGGTGACCTTCGCAGACTCCACCGTCTTGAACGTGCTGCTGAACTTCCACCGTGGCCACCGCCTGCGTCTGGCCAGGCCCGCGCTTCAGCTCCAGCGGGTACTGGAGCCGACCGGCGCGGACAAGGTCCTGGACATCCGGCCGACGGTGGAAGACGCGATCACCTGAGAGACCGTATCGGCCCTGGTGAGACCTGCTGCCGGCACGGGTAAGCGTTGCTTGGCCGCTCATCTTCCCGACCCGCCGTCGCCCAGCGTTGCCCCGGAACGCCTCTGGCTTGTCTAGGTGGCCCTCGGTCTACAAATGGTTACGGGGTGTAGTCAGGGCGTGCGCTGCGGGTGGGTCGGTGGCCAGTTCGTCGGCGTGTTCGCCGGTGGCCAGGAAGACCACGCGGCGGGCGACGGAGACGGCGTGGTCGGCGAACCGTTCGTAGTAGCGGCCGAGCAGGGTGACGTCGACGGCGGTCTCCACTCCGTGATGCCAGCGGTCGTCCATCAGGTGCTGGAATATCGAACGGTGCAGTTCGTCGATCCGGTCGTCGTCCTGCTCCATCTGGAGCGCGGCATCCAGGTCGTGGGTGACGAGGACGTCGGCGGCCTGCGCCATCAGGCGCTGTGCGAGCTGGCTCATCTCCAGAATCGTGCGGCGCAGGTCCTGCGGCACGGCATGCCCGGGGTATCGCAGCCGGGCCAGCTTGGCCACATGCTGGGCCAGGACCGCGCAGCGTTCCAGGTCAGCGCTCATGCGCAGCGAGGTGACCACCACCCGCAGGTCGGTGGCGACCGGCTGCTGGCGTGCCAGGACCGCGATCGCTCTGTCCTCCAGATCGCGTTGCAGGTCATCAGCTTTGGCGTGAGCGGAGATCACGCTTTCCGCGAGCTGGAGATCGGCGTCCAGCAGCGCGCTGGTTGCCCGGCCCATGGCCGAACCGACCAGGTTCGCCATGTCCACCAGGCCCTCGCCCAACGAGGCCAGCTCCTCGTGGTACGCCTCCCGCATGCCAGCCCCACTCCCGTTGTCCGCCCCGTCCGCGTGTCTGCCAGAATCCCATACCCCGCGCGTCGGCGGCCCGCTCCGCGCGCAGGGCGGACCGCGGCTGGGGCCATCCGGCGGCGCGACGACCGTCGGAAGCGGGCGTGACCAGTCGGGGCGAGCGTAGGCGCGCAGTACGGAGGTCACAGGAAACGTGATGTGCCACTGGGGTGCTTGGCCACGGCTTCACCCAGCCTCGAGGCCCTGCGCCCATGTGGAACGGTCGTTACCGCTGGCGCTTGTCTTCGGGTACGTCGGTCTCGATCTTCTCCTTGCGGACCTCGCCGGTGACGGTTTCCTCGTCGGTGCGCTGGTCGGTGGTGAGGCGGACCCGCTCGACCGGCCCGGCCTTGGTGTCCACCACGGGCCGCTCGACGTGCAGTGTCACCTCGTGCTCGGCTTCGCTGACGTCCGGGCCTGCCGTGGCCTCACAGGTGGATTCGGTGACCGGTTCGCGTTCGACGCGTGCCTCTTCGTGGCGGACGGGACGGTCTGCTGCACCTCTTCGGTGACGACGCACTTGCGCTGCCGGGCCCGGCAGAACTCCTGGTGTTCGGTGCCGATGTGCATCACCGGTGGCTTCCGTGCCGGTGCTGGTGCCGGCGGTTCCGGTCTCGGCGTCGGTGCGGGCCCAGCCAGCGGTTCCGGGCTGTTCGGCCCGCTGCCAGGCGGCGTCCCAGTCGATGCCGTAGTGCTCGTACAGGCGGTGTTCTTCGCCCTCGGACAGGTGGCACCCGGCGTCGACGTCAACGGTGGGGGCGTCCTTGACCTTGTCCTTGGAGTGGCGGACGACCTCTAGGGCCGCGGCCGGGCTCGGGCTCGGACGATGAGTATGGCGACGTCGTCGTGGTCGTCCGGATCGCGCAGTGCGTCCAGGAGCCGGTCGCAGGTTTCTTCTGAGGTTCGGTCGGGTCTGTGGAGCAGTTGGAGGAGGAGGTCCAGGCGCTCGTCGATGGCGTGGTGGCGGGTCTCGACCAAGCCGTCGGTGTAGAGGACCAGTTGGTCGCCGGGGGCCAGGCCGAAGGCGGTGACTTCGAAGGTGACACCGCCGACCCCGAGGGGTGCGCCGGTGGGCAGATCGAGCAGTTCGGGGGGCTCGCCTGTGCGTATCAGCACGGGGGGCAGGTGTCCGGCGACAGCGATGTGGCACAGGGCGCGGTGCGGGTCGTAGATGGCGTAGGCGCAGGTGGCGTACTGCTCCAGGCCGGCGGTGATCTTGTCGAGGTGGTGCAGCACTTCGGTGGGAGGGAGGTCGAGGTCGGCCAGGGTGGAGGTAGCGGTGCGCAGGCGTCCCATGGTGGTGGCGGCGCTTATGCCGCTGCCCATCACATCGCCCACGACCAGCGCGGTCTTGTCTTCCGTGAGAGGGATGACATCGAACCAGTCGCCACCGACTTCAATGGTCGTTCCGGCGGGCCGATATCGGGAGGCGATCTCCAGGCCCGTCTGTTGCGCTGGGAGGTCGGGCAGCAGGCTGCGCTGGAGGGTGACCGCGGTGTTGCGTGCGCCTTGGTACAGACGGGCATTGTCGATGCACACCGCGGTTCGATCGGCCAGTTCACCGGCCAGGGTGAGGTCGTCGTTGTCGAAAGGCAGCGGGTTGCGGGCGCGGGTGAGGCCCAGGGTGCCGAGCACCTCGCCGCGGGCGATCAGGGGCGTGAGGAGATAGCTGTGGATGCCGGCGCGGGCCAGGATGGCGGCGGCCTCGGCGTCACGGGCGATACGTGCCAGGTCCCGCTCGCCGACGTGGGGTATCAGGATGGGGCGGCCGGTCCGCACGCATTGAGTGGCCAGGCGCTCCGCGCCGTAGCTGGCGAGGTGGCCGGCAGGGTCGGCGGCGCGGACGGCCTCGGTGGGGTATGCGGCTTTCACGGCGAGGGCACGGAAGAGTGCCCGGCCTGCGCCGGGTGCCGTCGGCTGGCGGTCGTCCAGGACAGAGTCCAGGACGTCAACGGCCGCGATGTCGGCGAGCTCAGGGACGGCGACGTCGGCCAGCTCGCGGGCGGTCTGTTCCACATCCAAAGTGGTGCCGATACGGGCAGAGCCGTCGGCGATCAGGGCCAAGCGTTGCCGGGCACGGTGGCGATCGGTGACATCCACCAACACGATGGCTATCCCCAGTACCCGGCCGCCGGGACCGTCGAGCCGGTAGTAGGAGACGGACCAGGCATGATCGCTGTCGGGGTCGGCGGGAGTGCGCCCCACACTGTGCTGGTCGATCACGGGCTCTCCGGACGTGAGGACTTGCCGCAGTGCGGCCTCGATCGCATCGATCTCCAGGAAGGGCAGGACCTCGCGGACTCGTCGCCCGAGGTGGTCTTCGGCAGGGATGCCGTTGATCTGCGCCAGCGCCGGGTTGACGGCCACGTACCGCAGGTCGGTGTCCAAGACGGCCAGCCCGATCGGGGACTGCGAGACAAGCCGCGTAGACAGGGCCACGTCTCGTTCCACCTGGCGCAGGGCCGCCTCGTCGGTGGCGATGCCCAGGGCATAGAAGTCACCCCGGTCGTCCGACAGCCGCATGTTGCGGAACTCCACCAACCGGGTTCTGCCGTCTTTGTGCCGGACGGAGAAGGCGCCGGCCCATCCCTGGCCCGTCCTCATGACCTCGGCGAACAGCCTGATCATCAGGTCGAAGTTCTGCTCGTCGACCAGCAGCCGCGCCGCGTACTGGCCCAGCGCCTCCTGCGCGGTGTAGCCGAACAGCTCCTCGGCCTGCGGGCTCCACAGCACGATCCGACCCTCGGCATCCAGCAGCACAGCTGCGACACTGAGCAGATCCAGCAACTCACGCGGCTGTCTCGGCCCGGAATCCGGCTGGTCACCCTCAGTACCGAAGGGATCGGCTGTCCTCATCCAAGCACTCCCTCCGCCTGCCAGCGCGACACGCCGCCCTGCGCCGGCTTCAGGCTGTGGCCTGCGTACCCTGTACCTCGCAGTGCTTCCATGGTCCCCCGGATCTGGGCGGCCGCACGGTCGCCCGATACAGCTCGCCGCGCCCCAGGTCCCAGGCGTTGGGCACCGACGAAAAGCTCCGACCTCCCGGGTGCAGGGGTGGGCGGCGCGGGCGGCGGCGAACAGGCCGCCCCCGATCCGGGTCTCGTTCTCAGAGGCCGCACGCAACGGAACGATCCGGCGGGGCGGAGGCCGCAGCAGCGCAGCACCCAACCCTCAGTCGGCTGACCACCGCCACCGCACCGGCTTTCCCCGCACGCCACCAGGGCAGCCGGCAACGCTTCATCCTAGGAGTCGCAGTGACCGGCGCGGAGCGGAAGCATCGGATCGACAGAGCCGACAGGCCAGGGCGACGTGACGCATTGCTCCCTCCCCGCCTGGGCGAGCAGCGCCGTGAGCACACGTTCCCAGGTGCCGTCGATGCCCAGTACAGCAGCCCTTCTCCCGCCTCGCCGTTTCGGTTGGAGTGATGAGGGGTCGCTGCGGGGTAGCTGCCGAGTGGCCGAGGTGATTTCGGTGTTCGGCATGGTGGAGTCCCGGCGCGGTGGTCGGGTTCCCCAGGATCTTCGGGTCGTGGCGGGCAGGGGCTTGCTGTTTCTCGCGGTGTTTCATCCGTGAATGGGTGTGGAGGTCAGGAATCCGTCGGCGCTTCCACCGCCCAGCGTTCCGGGACCGCAGTGACTGCCCTCGGGCGCCCCGGTCGAGCTGGTTCTCAGTGGGGGCTTCGGCGTCTCACCGGATTACTGTCCGGCGTCGACCAGTTCCTTGTTCCTGACTGCGGCGTCGAACAGTGCCGCGGCTGCCGCGCGGGCGGTCGTCGCCGCGGACGGGTCGCGGTCCATCCGTGCCGAGACCCCCGCGCCGTCGTACAGAAGGTGCAGCTGCCGTGCCAAGCCCTCGGCGTCGGCGACGCCGGCCTCCCGCGCCAGATCCGTGAACATGGTCCGCACCCACAGCCGGTACCGGTCCACGGCGCCCTCGACGGGGCCGCCGTGCCGCGCCTCCGCGCTGGCCGTCATGTGCGCACAGCCGTTGAAGTCGGGTTCGGTGAACAGCTGGCCTTGCGCGTCGAAGACTCCGAGCAGACGTTCGCGTGGCGTCCGGAACCGGGTCAGGGCGCGTTCGACCTGGTCACGGGTGTTGGCGTGGCGGGCGTCGAGGTATGCCTGGACCAGTTCTTCCTTGCTGCCGAACAGGTTGTAGAGGGATGCCTTGGCCACGCCGGCCTTCTGCACGATGCGGTCGATGCCGACGCTCTGCACGCCCTCGCTGTAGAACAGCTCGTCGGCGGCGGCCAGCAGACGTTCACGCACGGACGGCTTCGAGGCGTTGGCCTTGGTGGGCATGATGGCTTCCTTCTTTCAGACTGGCGGTCCAGTTTACCGCTCCGCGCGGGGACTCATTCCGCTCCTACCCGGTCCAACAGAGCCAGACAGACCTGTCTTCCCTCGCTGACGAGCAGAGGCGGTCACCGTGCTGCGGTGACCGCCTCTGCTCTGTGGGGCCTGCTACCTGGCCGCCGTGTCCTAGCGGTCGAGGAAGAGCTTGGTGTGGGTGACGAACCGCTCGGGGTACTGGAAGTGGGCGCCGTGGTTGGCGTCCGGGTAGATGATCAGCTCGGCGTCCGGGAGGAACTGCTGGAGGATGTAGGAGTTGATCGTGGGGATGATGATGTCGTCGGTGCCGTTGACCACCAGGACCGGGATCGTGATGTTCTTCAGGACCGAGTACGCGGGGTCCTTCGTGGCGCCGTAGGTGTGGATGGCGGTGCCCTGGCCGGCGTAGACCTGCTCGCCGAACGCGGAGTCGTCGCGGTCCTTGCGGGCCACGATCCGATCGACGTATGCGCGGCCCAGCTTCTGGCTGGTCTCGGTCGGCGCGAAGAGGACCGGGAGCCACATGTCTTCCTGCCGGGGCAGCTTGACGGTGAACAGTGCGGCGGTATCCGCCGGCGTCTCGCCGATGCCCACGCCGCCGCGCGGGCCGGTGCCCACTAGGACCAGTTTGCGGGCCAGGTCGGGGCGCTGGATGGCGACCTGCTGGGCGACGAGGCCGCCCATGGAGTGGCCGACCAGGTCCACACTCGTCAGCCCGAGGGCGTCGATGAAGCTGCCCGCGTCGGTGGCCATCTGCTCGATGGTGTCCGGGACATCGCCGCTGGTGGAGGCCACTCCGGTGTTGTTGAACAGGATGACCTCGCGGTCGGCGGCGAATCCGTCGCTGATCGCCGGGTCGTGGTCGTCCAGGTTGCCGATGAAGTGCTGGAAGAACACGACCGGTGGCCGACCGGCGGCTGTGTTGCCGAAGCGCCGGTAGGCGAAACGGATGCCGCCGGCCTCGACGAACTGGGTCGGGGCGGTGTCGTGGGTGTGATCGGGCACGGTGGCGCTTCTCCTTGGATCAGCGTGTGGAGGTGAGGTGGTGAGCCGGGCGGCGGTTTCCGGCAGCCGCACGTTGGCCGTCCGGGTACACAGGGATGCTCTGCACCCGAGCGGATCAGTTGGCGCTGTGGCCGCCGTCGGCGTTGAGGATGTGGCCGGTGATGAACGACGCCTGCTCCGATGCGATGAACACGATCGCGTCGGCGACTTCCTCCGAGAGCCCGAGGCGGGCCAGCGGGACCTCGCTCACCAGGGCTGCCTTGTTCTGCGGTGTGCCGGTGAAGCGGGTCAGCATGCCGGTGTCCGTGGGGCCGGGGGCCACGCCGTTCACGCGGATTCCCGAGGCGGCGACCTCCAGGGCCACCGACTTGGTGATGCCTTCGACGGCATGCTTGCTGCCGACGTAGACGGAGGCCCCGGCCGCGCCCTCGTGCCCGTAGGTCGAGGAGATGTTGACGATGCTGCCGCTGCCCTGTTCCTGCATGACGCGGACCTGGTGCTTCATGCTTAGGAGCACGCCCAGGACGTTCGTGTCGAACGTCGCGTTGTACGTTTCCGCGCTCTGGTCGGTGATCGGGCTGGGCCGGCCTTCGGTGCCGGCGTTGTTCACCGCAACATCCAGACGGCCGAACCGTGCGACGGTCTCGTCGACCATGGCGCGTACGTCGTCCTCGTTGCGGACGTCGGCGTTGATGAACTCGGCCCACGAGCCGGCCGCACGCAGTTCCTCGACCAGGGCCTTGCCGGCCTCATCGCGGCGTCCGGTGACGACCACGTTCGCGCCCTGCTTGGCGAAGGCGACGGCGGCGGCGCGGCCGATGCCGGTGAGGGCACCGGTGATCAGTACGACGGGGTTGTCCATTGCTTTGCTCGGTTTCTGTAGCGGTGGGGGTCAGACGGAGGTGCGTCCGCCGTCGACGGGGATGACAACGCCGGTGATGTAGCCGGCGGCCGGCGAGGCCAGGAATGCGATGACGTCTCCGATCTCCTCGGCCTCCGCCGTGCGGGCCAGGAGCGTGGTCTTACCCAGGGCCGTGAGGCGCTCCTTGGAGGAGCCGCCGGTGTAGACCGGTCCGGGGGCGACGGTGATGACCCGCACACCCCGCGGGCTGTACTCGGCGGCCCAGGACCGGGTCAGCGAGGTGAGCGCGGCCTTGGTGGCGCTGTAGGCGGCGCCACCCGCCAGGCCGACCTGCCCGGCCATGCTGCCCAGGTTGATCACGACGCCCTCGCCGCGCTCGGCCATCGCCGGCGCGATGGCAGCCGTGAGGTAGTAGGCGCTGCGCACGTTGGCGTCGAACAGCGCGTCGTAGGTGTCGGGCTCCAGGTCGGCGGTGGGGCCGAACCAGGAGAACCCGGCGTTGTTGACGAGAACGTCGATATCCCCGGCCGTGGCCGCAAGCTGGCTGACGGCACCGACATCGGCGAGGTCGGCGGCGAGGAACTCGGCGCTGCCGCCTGCGCTCTCGATCTCCTTGACCACTGCGGCTCCACGGTCGGTGTCGCGTCCGTGGACCAGGACTTTGAATCCATCCCGGGCGAGCTTCAGCGCTGCGGCCCGGCCGATGCCGGACGTCGCGCCGGTCACCAGGGCTGTCTGCGACTCGGACATGATCGCGACCCTTCTAGCTTTGGTTAGACCGGTCTGTCTTCTTTCGCTATCCAGCTAAACAGGTCGGTCTAGTCTCGTCAACTCGACAAGGACACCAAGGCGTCTCATCTGGCGTTTGACACCTCGATAAGCCGCTCCTACGGTTGAAGCAATGAGTGAACAGACTGGTCTAATCACTCTTCAATGCAGGGAGCAGCGCATGAGTAGCACCTTCTTCGGCGTGTCGTTCGACGCCACCGACGCCGTACGCGCGGCGCAGTTCTGGGCCGCGGTTCTGGACCGCACAGTCGCCGACGGGGCGGATGAGCACGACGCCGTGGTGGAGGCCGGTGACCCCGGCAGCGGACCACGGCTGGCCTTCCACCAGGTGCCGGAGGCCAAGGCCGTCAAGAACCGGTTCCACCCGGATCTGATCACCAGGGACTACGAGGGCGAGAGCGAGCGTCTGCTCGCTCTCGGGGCGACCAAGCTCCACGAAGTCGTGCGCGGCGGCGCCCGGTGGACCACGTTCGCCGACATCGAGGGCAACGAGTTCGACCTCATCTCCGGCTAGACCACCCACCACCAGGAATTGAGGAGAAGACCATGACGACGACACGGGAACCCAAGATCCCCGGTCCCGACCATCCGATCACCATCGAGCCCACCGGCGTGCGCGTCGTGGCGCGCGCCGGCGGACAGATCGTCGCCGACACCACCCGGGCCCTGACCCTGCGCGAGGCCAACTACCCGCCCGTCCAGTACATCCCGCTCGACGACGTCGACCAGTCGATGCTCACATCCAGCGCCACCCAGACGTACTGCCCCTACAAGGGCGACGCGTCCTACTACGGCATCGCCCTCCCCGGAGGCGGGCTCACCGACGCGGTGTGGTCCTACCGTGAGCCGTACGACTTTGTCGCTGCCATCGCTGGCCACGTCGCTTTCTACACCGACCAGGTGGACATTCAGGTCGGCGCCTGACCGCCGCGGGAGGAGGCCGCGGGCCTCCTCCCGCCCGGCCGGCGCTGCCACCACCCCAGCCGGCGGGACGAGCAGGGAATGACCACCACGAGCGTCGCAGAGTCCACGCCGCCTGACACAAGGGCCGCCAGGAGAGCCTGGCTGGCGGTCCTGTCCGTGGCGGTGGGCAGCTTCACCCTCGTCACCAACGAGTTCCTGCCCGTGGGCCTGCTCAGCGACGTCGCCGCCGACCTGTACGTGTCCGAGGGCACCGCGGGAACCATGATCACCGCCCCGGGGATGCGGGCCTGCGGGCACGCCCACGACGGTGCCGATGGAGATGCCGCCGAAGATGAGGGCGGTGGCCCGTGGCCCGAGCTGCTCGGGAACCAGACGGGTGCCGACCCCTACCGCAATGGCCCAGAAGCCGCCGATGCCAATGCCAAGGAGGGTGCCGGCGCCCAGCATGGTGGGGTAGTTGGGAGCCAGACCGGCCAGTACATCGGCCATCACGAAGGTCAGGCTCAGGCTCTGCAGGGCTGCTCACCGGTTGACGCGTTAGAGCAGCACCGGCAGTGCCGGCGCCGAGATCCCTGGGCCACCAGTTCGGCTGGCGCGCGGCCTTCTACATCGTGGCCGGGCTCGGCCTGATCCCGGTGATCCCCCAGGCACTCTTCCTGCCCCGCCTCTCGGTCACCAAGGCCGTCACCCTGGGCTACCTGGGCGTCCTGCTCAAGAGAAGCCGTGCACACGTCCTGGCCAGTCTGCTCACCCTCGCCCTCGACGTCACCGAACCGCTGCTCGCGGGCGCGTACGGGCGGGCGGCCTTCGATGCCGTGGGCCCGCTGCTCCTGATCGGTTGGGCCGAGATCGGTCCCGGCCTGCTCCAGGTCATCAGCGGTATCCGTGCCGCCGCTCACGACGCGCAGACAATGCCGCGCGGCAACTCCGGCTCTACCCAGGAGTAACTGCGCAGCGTACCGGCAGTCATACCCGGCACCTGGGACGCCGAGGCCGATGATCTTCTCGAACGGGCTCGGGAGGAAAATGCCCGGCACTGGCAGATCCATCAGAGGGCGTTAAGTCCGTTTCCGATATTCCGCGTGCTGGTTGTTCGAGGAGTCCTTGGTGGACGGCCCGTCCCAGGCGTGAGCGGGTGACGTTGATCGAGGGCTCGTTGGTGGGCAGGCCGAGGTACTCGTGCAGATCCACGGACGCGGAACACCTTGTCGGGGTGCGGCCCCGCCCCCGGGGCATCTCGCCATCGGCTCGCCCCTCACGGTAGCGGGCGGACTTCGCCGTCGTGGGCGAGGATCTTGGCCTCCACCTCGAACTCGGCGGACGTGAACTGCCGCGGTGGACGAGAGCGGGGGCGAGGAACCCGTCGACCATGGAAGGGGACGGTGCCGTGCAGGGCGGAGTCGCTGCCGAGCACGGTCACGCCTCTACAGTTGCTGTGTCATACGTCGACCTGCTCGAAGATGTGCGGGTACGACACGATGTCGTCGGGGAACTCGGCAGCCATGCGCTGGAACTCCGGGCTGCCGAACGCCGTGGCGAGAGCCTCGGTCGACTCCCAGACCGCGACGTTCATCAGAAGTTGACTGTCCGCCGTTCCCTTGTGCATCTGCAGGGAGACGAATCCCGGCTGAGCCTTCATGAACTCCGCCTGCCTCCGAAAGAGGGTCAGGAATGCTTCAGTCCTCGCCTTCGGAACGAAGAAGGTGTTGGCCAGGACGATGGGCCCGGTCTTCTCCTTGAACTGCGCGAACATCGGCGTAATCGGGTCCAGGCTCTGCAGCTTGGCCATCTTCGGTACTTCCTCTCGCTATCGGTAGTCCCACGGCACCGAGGCCGGCCACAGCCGTACTGGGTCCGGCGACGCTCACGACGCTCGCTTGTCCGTAGGGGTACTGCTTTCTGGGGACCGTTCCATCGTCCCGGCGTAAGCGGGCCGTGAAGTCAGCCGCAGTTCCCGTTCCGATGGCGACTTCGGTCGGACCGCGCGAAGCCGTGTCATACGTGGGGATGACACCGGACCCTGAGGGGGCGCGGGCTCGCGGCCGACACGGGCGGAGGTGATATTCCGTGAATCCGCAGGAGCACCGCCCCGCATGTGGAAGGGCCTCCGGCAAGTGCGGACAGCCACTGTCGTGGGCTGACGCACCCTCAGAGGACGTCAAGTCCGTTTGTAGCGGCCTCGTCCGGGTTGAGTGAGGAAGCTTTGACGGGTGAGGCGTCCGAGGCGGCTGCGGGTGACGTTCATGGCCGGATCGTCGGTGGGCATGCCGAGGAGTTCGTGTAGTTCACGGACCCGGAATGCCTGGTCGGGGTGCTGGTTGAAGGCGTTCATGATGGCCTGGTAGGCAGTGGCCGGCTCGGGCGGATCGAGCTCGCCTCCGTCGTCGGTCGGCGCGCGTTCGGCGATGACCTTCCGGGCGGTGGCCAATTCCGTGAGGCGTGCTTCCGTCTCGGCAAGTGCGCCGGTCAAGTCCTCTATGTGACCACGGAGTTCATCAGCATGGACAACGGCTTCGTCGTGGCGGGTCTGGAGATCGGTCAGGAACTCAGTGATGTTCACGCGGCTGCCCGGAGGGTGTCGCGCCAGGCCGGGGCGGGTGTGGTGAGGCGACGGGACATGTTCGCGGTGGAGGCCCAGTAGACGCGTGAGGCGGAGTTCTCGGGCCGGTGGTCGTACTCGCGGGCCAGGCGCCGGTGCAGCATCAGGGTGCCGTTGACCTGCTCGACGACCCACCGCTTCGGCTGCGGGACGAAGCCCTTGCCCTGGTCGGCCGGGTTGCGGCGGACAACCTCGACGGTGATGTCGAGCAGGGCACCGTGGATGATGACTTCGTCCTTGAAGCCCTGGTCCACCAGGGCCTTCTCCAGACGGTTCCCGCACCGTTCGGCCGCCAGGCCGAGCAGGACGGTACCGGCGGCATTGTCATGGGCGGAGGCGGCCAGGACGACAACGCCGATGATCAGTCCCAGCACGTCGACAGCCAGTCCCCGCTTGCGCCCCGGCGTCCTCTTGTTCGCATCCAGTCCCGTCGTGGTCTTCGGAACTCCCGCAGCCGCACGCACGGACTGGGTGTCGATGATCACGAGGGACGGGTCCTCTAATCGGCGGGCCTTCTCCCGCACCTGGCAGCACAGGAGTTCCTGGATCCGCTGGTCAAGACCGTCCTGGCGCCAGAGCGTGAAGTAGTAGAACACCGCCGACCAGGCCGGCAGGTCATGGGGCAGGTAGCGCCACTGACAGCCTGTCCGGTTCTGATAGAAGATCGCGTTCACGACCTCCCGCAGATCGCAGACGCCTGGGTCCCCGGTCGCCGAACGGCCCACCCGGTCCTGTTTCCAGGCCGTGATCATAGGCTCGATCAACGCCCACTGCTCGTCCAAGAGGTCGCTCGGATACGGTCTTCGGTCCATGCTCGCATCCCGGCATGCACATGACGAACAGTCGGCCCGTATGGCGATCCATACCACGATCGAGCGATCACGAACCGAGGAAGATCGGACTTAACGACCTCTAAGTTCTGGCGTCGAACGCGGCTCGAATTTGATCGGCGTTTTCGCAGTTCGGCGGACGTGTAGGCGGCCTTCGTCTGAGCCTGTGCTCCGTCACAGAGTGGATCAGCGCGAAGGCCGTGGTCGTGAGTTTGGTGCATCAGGGCGTCCTGCGGGATGCGCTCGCGGTAGCATCACACTTCCGGTCGGAGCTGTACGCGTGCCTGACTGCGCGGGGCGACGCGTTGTTCGAGTTATGCGATGCGCTGCTGTGCGCGGATGGGCCGGTGCGCACGCTGATCGATCTCGCGCTCGCGCCTGAACACCGCCGGGGTCACGGGGCTCTGTACGGCGGACTCAACCAGGGGCGGATCGATGTGACCCGGCTGCGTCGTGCGCTGGCGTCGATTTCGCTGCCGAGGGCGGCGACGGTCGGCTGGTGCTGGCCGTGGACGTCTCGCCATGGCTGCGGCCGGACGCCAACACCTGCGCTGACCGGGCTTTTTGCCACACGTTCGGGCGGGGCGAGGGCAAGCATCAGATGGTGCCCGGCTGGCTGTGCTCGATCGTGGCCGCGTTGGAGAGCGGCCGCACCTCGTGGACGGCGGTGCTCGACGCTGTCCGCCTGGAGCCCGGCGCCGGCGTCGCGGCGGTGACCGCGGCCCAGATCAGCGAAATCGTCGAACGGCTGGTCGCGGCCGACCAGTGGAAGCCGGGCGACCCGGACGTCCTGGTCGTGCTGGACGCCGGATACGACGCTCCGCGCATCGCCCACCTGCTGGCCGGGATGCCCGTCGAGATCCTGGGACGGCTCCGTTCGGACCGGGTGATGCGACGCCGGCGCCCTCACGCGCAGGGTTCTTCCTGGCTGACCCCAAGGGCGGGTGGCTGCCCAAGCACGGCGTCGAGTTCGTCTTCGGCGACCCCTCCACCTGGGGCGCCGAGCAGGCCATGACGGTCACCGACACCCGCCTCTATGGGAAGGCGACCGCGCAGGCGTGGGACCGGCTGCACCCGCGGCTGACCCACCGGGCCGCGTGGCTGGACCACGACGGACCGCTGCCCCTCATCGAAGGCACCGTCATCCGCCTGGCCGTGGAGAAGCTGCTGAGCGGCGGGGTGAACAAGCCGGTCTGGCTGTGGTGGTCGGGCACCGCCGCGACCGAGGCGGACATCGACCGCTGCTGGCAGTCCTTCCTACGCCGCTTCGACATCGAGCACACGTTCCGCCTGTTCAAGCAGACTCTTGGGTGGACCAGGCTCCGGCTCCGCAGCTCGGAGGCGGCCGACCGGTGGACCTGGCCGGTGATCGCCGCTTACGCCCAGCTCCGCCTCGCCCGACCGCTCGCCGGTGACCTCCGGCGCCCCTGGGAGAAGCCGGCCGAGCCGAACAGACTCACCCCCGCTCGCGTCCGACGAGGGTTCAGGAACCTGCGCACGAAGACCGGCACGCCTGCCGGTGCGCCAAAACGTCCCGCCCCGGTCCCGGCCGACCCCCGGGCTCAAAGAACCGCCACCACGCCACCCGCCATGACGTGGGCAGAGTCCTCGCGACCGGTGAGGTATACAGCTGCCCCGCCCACCACAAGACCGGCACAAGCCCAGGCGACCCGATGTACGAGCCCGTCACCCGCGCGATCCGGCCCGCCGCCAGCAGCACCGCCAGGCCCGACTCCATCGCCCCGCAGTTGTTCGAGACGACCGGCAGCCCCGTTACGCCTCGACCCAACAATGCCCGGATCAATATGTCCGGCACACCGCTAACCCGAACCCGCCCACCGCCAGCGATGCGCCGTCCGGCATATCGGCCACCGCTTCCTCGGCTGTGGCGACCACTTTATCCATCGCTTTTCGCGCTGCCTCTCGCCAATGCGGACCCACCGGGCGTTTCTCCGTAAGGCAATGCACGGGAATTGGGTCGGGCTCGGCCACAGACTTCGAGCATGATGGGAATCGCGGGCCCGCACCTGCACCCACGGTCCAACGCATCGACCCGGTTCACCATCCCGCAGATAGGTGATATCGCACGCGCACCCTGGGGTGTTGGGGCCCTGAGGGTCGCGCGAACAGGGTATTCCCACGTCGCTGCTCGTCATCTTTCACGTATTCCGTTGACGCACATCATTTCCGTGGTGACGCTTCCTTCTAGTCATGAAAAGGCGCGGCAGGACGGAGGGAATCATCATGAAGGAATTCGTGCACCGGGCGCAGATCACCAAGGTGGTCTTCGGCAGCGGAACGCGCAGCCGTATTCCCGAAGAGGTCGATGCTCTCGGATGCCGTCGGGTGCTCGTGCTGTGCACGCCCGGCCAAGCGGACCCAGCAGTGCGGATAGGTGATCTGCTGGGAACGGCAGCCGCGGGAATCTTCGCCGAGGCCGCCCCGCACACTCCTGTAGAGGTCACCGAGAAGGCGGTCGCGCACGCCCGGTCCGTGGCAGCCGACTCGGTGCTCGCCGTCGGCGGCGGATCGACCGTCGGCCTGGGCAAGGCGATCACCGCCCGGACCGGTCTTCCGCAGCTGGCACTGCCCACCACCTACGCCGGCTCGGAGATGACACCGATCCTCGGAGAGACCGAGGGCCGCGTGAAGACGACCCGGCGGCTGGCGGAAGTACTGCCCAGGACGGTCGTGTACGACGTCGAGCTGACGCACACGCTTCCGGCGCCGGTATCGGTGGCCAGCGGCATCAACGCCATGGCGCACGCCGTGGAGGCCCTCTACACACAGGACCAGGACCCGGTCGCGTTCCTGATGGCCGGTGAGGCGCTCGACGCCCTCGCCCGCTCCCTTCCCCTGATCGCGCGACGTCCGGACGACGCGGAGGCACGTGCCGATGCGCTGTACGGTGCGTGGCTGGCCGGCACATGTCTCGGCACGGTGGGCATGGCCCTGCACCACAAGGTGTGCCATGTGCTGGGCGGCACCTTCGGGCTGCCGCACGCCGAGACCCACACGGTCGTCCTGCCCCACGTCATCGCCTACAACGCCCCGGCCGCCGGCGAAGCCATGGCACGCATCGCGCGGGCACTGCCGGGGGACGACCCCGCGAACGCCCTGTTCGATCTCGCGGGGCGGCTCGGCGCACCCAGGGCCCTGCGGGACCTCGGCATGCCCGAATCGGGGATCGAGCAGGCCGCCGAACTCGTCGTGCGGGACGGCTACTGGAATCCGCGTCCCGTGGACCGGAGCGCGGTCCGCGCCTTCCTGACCCGCGCCTGGGCCGGCGAGACGCCATGAACGTCACCAGAGCATCCGCATCCACATCCGCATCCACAGACCGCTGACCGATTCCGTCAGCGACCCCTCAATCACCACAGGAGCACGCCATGCGTGATCTGACCAGCGACACCATCACCGGGGCCGTGATCGCGACCATGCGGGACACCAAGGACCCCCGCCTCGCGGAGATCCTGCACTCACTGGTCCGGCACCTCCACGCCTTCGTACGCGATGTCGAACTGACGGAGGACGAGTGGGTCGCGGGAGTGGACTTCCTGACGCGTACCGGGCACATGTGCACACCGACGCGTCAGGAGTTCATCCTGCTCTCCGACGTACTGGGCGTCACCATGCTCGTCGACTCCCTGAGCAACCGACGCCCCGCCAAAGCCACCCAGAACAGCGTCCTGGGCCCCTACTTCAGGGAGGACCGGCCGGAGTACTCCGACGCCGCCGACATCTCCGGCGGCCTGCCCGGCACGCCGCTGTTCTTCGAGGGACGGGTCGTGGACCGCGAGGGAGCACCGGTGTCCGGCGCCGGGGTGGACGTCTGGCACAGCGACGCGGACGGCCACTACGACATGGAGGTGCCCGGGCAGGTCGACACGGCCATGCGCGCGCTGTTCCGAACCGACGAGGCAGGACACTTCGGCTTCCGCTCCATCCGCCCGGCCAGCTACCCGATCCCCGGTGACGGTCCGGTCGGCGAACTCATGAGCGCCACCAGCAGGTCGCTGATGCGCCCCGCCCATGTGCATGTGCTGATCGCGGCCGCGGGATTCCAGCGCGTGACCACCATGCTCTTCCCCTCCGACGACCCGTACCTGGACGCGGATCCCGTCTTCGGGGTCAAGCAGTCACTGCTGGAGTCCTACGACACGTACGAGGCCGACGCGGGTCCCTGCCGTGGCCTGACCGATGTGCCGTACACCCTGCTGCGCCGCACCTTCGTCCTCGAACCCCTCCCCGCGGACTGACCTCACTGCCGGCGGCGCCGCACACGTCACGCCTTGCCCGAGCGACATGTGCGTCCACACACCGACCGGGACCGACCGGGTGCCATCCCGCGGCCCGCGCCACACACCGACGTCCCCCCACTTTCACGGAGGTCCCCGATGACTGAAACCCTCGACACCGCAGTCGATTTCCGAGCCACGATGGGCCGGCTCGTCACGGGTGTCAGCGTGATCACCACATGCTCCGGAAGCACGCCCATCGGCATGACCGCGAGCGCGGTGGCCGCCCTCTCCCTGGCCCCGCTCCAGCTCATCGTGTGCATCGGCAACCACCTGTACACGCGGACCGCGATCGCGGAGCACGGCCGCTTCGCGGTCAACGTACTCGGCGAGGACAGCGAGCTCCTGGCGCGGAACTTCGCCGTCTCCAAACCGGACAAGTTCGCCGGCGTCGAGACCATCGACGATTACGGCGTGCCGGTGCTGAAGGACGCCATCGCGGCCGTCGTCTGCGATGTCGCCGAGGCGCTCCCCGGCGGCGATCACACCATCTTCGTCGGTGACGTCCTCTTTTGTGCACACCGGGTGGACAGCCGACCGCTGGTCCACTTCGCCGGCGGCTTCGGCGCGCTCAGGGCCTCGCAGTAGGCCCCGGCGGCGACCGCGGTCCCCCTGACCGGCCCACCGATGCCCCCGATGTCCGGCTCTCGCAGGCGAGCCACGGCCGTCGGGGGCTCCCGCTCGTTCCGACCGACTTCATGGAAAGTGCCATGACCAGTTCCGTGTCAGCCTTCAAGTTGCATCCTCCGGCCCAGCCGCCGCATCTTCTGACCCGTCCGCGACTGCTGCGCCGGCTCGACGCGGCCACCGAGCCCGTGGTGGTGGTCTCCGCGCCCGCCGGTGCCGGAAAGACGGTGCTGCTGACCGAGTGGTCGCGGGACCTGGCGGCTCGCGGCGAGTGCGCCTGGCTCAGCCTGGACGCCTACGACAACGCCCCGGACCGGCTCTGGGCGGGCATCCTGCGCGCGCTGCACCAGGCACGACCGGACCTGCCCGCCCGCCTCGACGAGGACGAGTGGACGGTCGGCACCTGGCTCGACGAGACCCTGCCCACCGTGCTGACCAGGGTGGGCGTGGCGGGACCGCTCACGCTGATCCTCGACGGACTGGAGTCCGTCACGGACGCCGACGCGCAGCGCACCCTGGCGGACTTCCTGACCAGACTTCCGCACGGCTTCCGTATCGTCCTGTCGACCCGGCACATTCCCGGAAGCCCCCTTCCGGTCCTGCGCGCCCGGGGTCTGATCGCCGAACTCGACCAGTACGACCTGGCCTTCACCCGCGAGGAAGCACAGGCAGTGCTCACCGGTCTGCTCGGATCCGCTCCCACCGCGGAGAGGTCGCGTGTACTGCACGAGACCACCGAGGGATGGGCTGCCGGGCTGTGCATCATGGGCCGCGCCCTGGCCCGCTCCGGGAACCCAGCCGACGCCGAGGGGCCCTTGGCCCGCGGCAGGCAGGCGGTCACCGAGTACCTGGCCACCGAGGTCCTCGACCGGCTCACCACCGAACAGCGCCGGTTCCTGCTCCGTACCGGTGTGCTCGACGAGTTGAGTGCCGGCCCGTGCCAGGCCCTCGCCGGAGACCGGGCGGGCGCCCTGTTGCGCGAGCTCGCACGAACCGTGCAACTACTGGTGCCCGTGACGGCCGAGGCGTCGGCGTACCGCCATCACAGGGCACTGGCCGCACTGCTGTCCGACGTCCTCGAATCCGAGGGACCGGACACCGTTGCGCCCCTGCATCGGTCGGCGGCTCAGTGGTACTCGCGGCAGGGGCGGACGACCGAGGCGGTACGACACTGGATGCTGGGCGGAGACGAGTCCGCGGCCGTCGCGTCGGTCCTCGACGGATGGGAGAAGGCGATCTCGGCAGGCCATGGTGCGCGCGTCTCGCAGTGGCTGGACATGCTGCCGCATCGCACGGTGGCCGCCGACGCGCGCCTGTGCGTCGTGGCGGCGATGACCGCCCTCGCGAAGGGCGCGCCCGAATCGGCCTGCCGCTGGCTGGACGTGGCCCTGCTCAGGCAGACGGGAGCACAGACCGTCGGCGAGGGCGGCACGGTCTGCGACGCGACAGCCGTCGCCCAGGCTGTGGCCTGCTGTCTGAAAGGGGAGATCCTGACCGCCGACCGGCTCGGCGCAACCGCCGTCACGGGGACCCTGCCGCTGACCTCCTGGCGTGCCCTGGCCGGTACGGCCCGCGGTGCCGCGCTGCTGTGGACCGGCCGGTACGAGGAGGCGGAGGCATTGCTGGGCGAGGCGACCCGCGACGCGCACGCCGCCGGGCACGGCCTGGCCCTCGTCCGCGCGCTGGGTCTGCGGACCCTGTGCGCACTCCTGGCCGGGCGCCGTGAACTGGCACTCGTCCTGAGCGACGAGGCGCTCCGGGAGATCGCGACGGCCGGCCTGGACCGGCATTTCGTCTCGGTGCCCGCCTACGTCGGCCGGGCCGGCCTCCTCCTTCAGGAGGCACGCCTCGACGAGGCCGAGCAGGCGCTGGCCGACGCGGAAGCGGCGCCGGCGGGCTCGCCCGGGACGGGCAGCGAACCCCACGTGCGCGCACTGTGGCATTTCACGCGGTCGCGGCTGGCGAGCGCGCGGCGCGACGCGAACGCGGCGCGCGAGGCCCGGGAGGCGGCCGAGCGGGCGGCGGCCAGATGCGAGTCGCCCGGAATCCTGACCGACCTGCTCGGCCGAGCAGAAGGGGCTGCGGCGGTCACACCCGCCGCCCCCCGTCCCCAGGACCTGTCGACGGGGGAGCGCCGGGTGCTGCGTGCGCTGTGCGGCTCGCTGACACTGCGTGAGATCGCCTCCGAGCTGTATGTGTCCCACAACACTGTCAAGACACAGGTACGCGCGATCTTCCGCAAGCTCGACGCACACGGCAGGAGCGAGGCCGTCGCCAGGGCCCGGGAGTGCGGTGTGCTGTGATCCGGGCCCTGACCGCCGCTCCTAGGCGTCCTGACGTGAGGCGTCCTGCCGCCGGGCGTAGTTCGCCTGGGCCTCGTACGCGGTCTCCTCCTCGTCGCGCACGCCCTCGATGCCGCAGACCTTGCGCGCGAGGTCCGCCATGGCGCCGTTGGGGGACATCTCGGCGCGCTTCATGGTGAGCGAGCGGATGGCCAGCAGAGGCGTGCCGTTGAAGTTCTCGAAGACGCCGATGCGGTCGCCCCAGTCGGACAGGAACATGTCGCGGATCACGCGGCTGATCTTCAGCCGGTCGTGCGGCCTGCCGACCGGTCCGGTCTGCAGCGCTTCCAGCCACGGCCTGAGTTCGGGCTGCCGCCACTGCCCCTCGGTGGGGTAGATCAGCGCGGCACGGCCGGCCAGGTCGATGAGCTCGTGCACCATGTCGGTGATGTGCTCGATGTAGTACGCCCGCCCGAAGTCGAACATCAGGACGTTCGGCTTGAAGATGCCGCCGGGCGTGTAGAACCCCTGGGCCTCCGAGCCGACCACGTGTGCCTTGAGCGACTGGTGGAAGCCGGCGAACCTGGCGATCCGGGCCTGGACCGGCGGCAGCTGATAGGTGCCGATGTGCTCGGTGATCAGCAGGGCCAGACCGAGCATCAGCTCGGCCTTCACCGTCGCCCGCACCAGCGAGTGGTAGTGCAGCCAGTCGAAGACGCGCTGCGGGTACAGCGACGCGTGCTGGGGGTTGCCGATGTGGAAGACCCGGTTCCAGGGGATGAGCACGTCCTCGAACACGATGATGCTGTCCAACTCGTCACCCTGCGAGGCGAGCGGGTGCTCCACCTCCTCGCCGTCGCGGACGTTGCTCTCGCGGCAGATGATGGTGATCCCGGGGGTGTCAGGCTTCACCGCCCCGTAGATGATCTGCTCCGCGACGATGCCGGGGCGGTAGAAGACACCGATGTGGATCCAGTCGCCGAAGGCCGCGCCGGTGCTGATCGCCTTCACACCCCGTACGGTGATGCCCTCGTCCGAGGTGGCGACCACCTTGAGGGCGGGGGATTCGGCCTGTGCGGAGTCACGCGAGCGGTCCGCCTGCGGGTCGACGAAGGCCGGCGTCGCGTTGAGGTCGCCGTCGCGCACCTCGTTCCAGAAGTCGAGGAGCCCCGCGGTGAGGTCCCTGCCGTCGGTCCCGACGGACTGGCTGCTCCAGGGCTCCGGGTCGTCGACGTACGTCAGCAGGACGTAGTTGTTCACGTCCGGTGTGCGCGGGATGGCCCCGCCGCCCATTTCGCGCTGCACCGTCTCCAGGTACTCCCGCTTGCGCCGCAAGTCGTCCGCGGAGCGGTGCTGGAACCAGGTCATGGACCGCCGTACGCCGTCCTCGTCCACGAACGTCATGACGTCCTGGAGGTCCGGGCGGTGGTGAAGGTCGTAGAAGGCCGCGAGGCTCCGGGCGTACGCCCGGGTCTTCGGGTGCGTGGCCACGTTGTCGACGAGTTCGTCACCCACCCACACCCTGCGGCCGTCGTTCAGCGCTGCCAGGTATTCCTTGCCTGTACGCACGTCGTGCTCCTTTCCAGGGGCAAGAGATCTGGATGGCACGGAGCATGCGTCGCGACAGGGTGAGCCGGCGGCCCTGAAGGGATGTTCACCCGGGTGAAAGCCGTGGTCACCGGGGAAGCGGCGTTGAGGGCGGATGTGACCCTGCGCCATGCTGGCCTCATGCACAGGACAGACCCCGCCGGTGACGACGCCGGCGGGCGTGGGAACCGGGCCATGACCGGGCTGCGCCTGCGGGGACGGGATCGCGAGATCATGGCCGCCCGTGAGGCACTGGACGTGGTGCGCGGCGGACGGGGCGCCTGCGTCGTCGTGGAAGGCACGGCAGGCGTCGGCAAGAGCCGGTTCCTCGCGGAGCTGGACGGGATGGCACGGCGATCCGGGTTCGACGTGGTCTCGGTACGGGCCGACGAACTCGACCAGTACGCGGCAGGAGCCGCACTGCAGTCCGCTCTGCAGCCTTCCGACGGCTCCCACCGGGCCCTCTCGGCCGCCGACGACCAGCGACTGTGGCTGCTGGACAGCATCGCGGACGCTCTGGAGGAGCGGGCTCAGCGCGCGCCGGTTGCCGTGCTCGTGGACGACGTCCAGTGGGCCGATCCCGCCACGCTCTTCGTACTGCGCACCCTGCCCGGACGGCTGGCAGCCTCGCGGATCCTGTGGGTGCTGGCGGTACGGTCGGACGCCGAGCGGCCGATCGTGGCCAGGGTCCGGGAGGACCTCGAACGCCTCGGTGCCCGATGGCTCACCCTGGGGCCCCTGCCACAGCGGGAACTCCAGTACATCGCGGCCGATGTCCTCGGGGCGACGCCGTCACCCGGACTGGCCAGGCTCCTGCGCGGCGTCGCGGGCAACCCCTTCCTGGCTCTCGAACTGGTACGCGGCTTCACCGACACCGACGTCGCCAGGATGGAGGCGGGCGAGACCGGCCTTCTGCGCGACGGCATCCCCGTCAGCTTCCGCCGCAGTGTCGCCGCGCGGGTGGACCGGCTCCCCGAGGACGCCGTGCACCTGCTCCAGATCGGGTCCGTCCTCGGCCGCGAATTCGACCTCGGTACGGCCGCCCGGATGATGGGCAGGCAGGTCGGCAGCCTGCTGTCCGGCGTCGACGCCGCCCTGAACGCCGGTCTGCTCTCGGGCGACGGCCCGCGACTGGCCTTCCGCCACGACCTCACCCGGCAGGCGGTCCACGACAACCTGCCCCTGGCCGTGCGGACCGCCCTGCACCGGGAGGCGGCCGACAGCCTGCGCGGCACCGGAGCACGGCCCGCGGAGGTGGCCTGGCACGTCGTGATGTCGGGCGGCCCGGTCGAGGACCATTCCGTGACCACCCTGGCCACCGCCGTACGGGACATGGCGTCGTCGGCCCCCGACGCGGCCGCGGACCTGGCCCAGCGGGTCGCCGGCCTGCTGCCCCCGCACGACCGGCGCCGCATCGCCCTGCTGACCGACGCAGCCGAGTACCTCGGCCGCACCCGCCGGGTCCACGAGGCGCTCGACCTGGTCGACGCCACGCTGCCGGAAGGCCTCGAGCCGCTGCAGGAGGCGCGGCTGCGCCTGGTGGCCGCCGAGATCGACCAGGCCGCGGGCGACGACGCCGCCGCGATGACGCACCTGCAGAAGGCGCTCGACCTGCCCGGGCTGCCGTCCGACCTGCGAGTCCGGCTGCTGAAGACAAAGGCGACGGGCCATGTCTACCTGGGGGACATCGCCGCCGCCGAGCAGACCGGGACCGGGCTGCTCGAGGCCTCCTTCGGCAGCGACGATCCGGCCGTCGCCGTCAGCGCCCTGGTGTTCCGGTCACAGGTGTTCTTCTACCGCGGCCACCTGGCGCGCGCCCTCGAACTCGCCGAGGAGGCCACCCGGCGCGCCGGCACCGAGCCCGCCGCGCTCTATCTGCGACCCCCGCGGATCCCGGCACTGTGGCTGGCCACCGTACTGACCGTCACCGACCGGCTCGCGGACACCGAGCGGACCCTGCGGGAGGGACAGCGCGAGGCGGAGGCGCTGGGCCTGGGCTGGTCACTGCCCCACTGGCACGCCGCCCGTGCCTGCGCGCTCCTCGAACAGGGAGCGCTGGACGACGCGGCCGTGGAAGCCGAGGCCAGCCTGGCCGTGGCGGACGAACTGGAGATCACCCTGCCGAATCCGCAGGCCCGCGCCGTCCTGGCACTGGTGGACATCAGACGCGGTGACCTCGCCAAGGCCAAGGACCACCTCGGCACCGCCGACACCGGCTCCGGCACACACACCCAGCGGTACGGCCCCTGGGTGTCCTTGGCCCGCGCCTGCCTGACGGACGCCGAGGGCGACGCCGGCGCAGCGGCGGCGGTACTCGCGGAGAGTTTCGAGACCCAGGAACCGGCGCGGCTGCTGGCACTGCCCCCGTGCCACTGGCCCGAGATCGTGCGCACCGCGCTCCGCGGCGGGAACCCGTCGCTCGCCCACGCCGTGTCGGGCGCCCTGCTCAGCCTGGACGCACAGGATGAGAGCCGGCAGATCATCGGGGCGGTCCGCGCCCACGTGGACGGACTGCTCCAGCACGACTCCGGCGCGCTGGCGTCCGCCGTCACCGGCTACCGGAACACCGGCAGGCCATTGGCCCTGGCGGCGGCCTGTGAGGACCTCGCCGAGCTGATGGCGGAAGCGGGCGACACGACATCGGCGATCCCGTACTTCGAAGAAGCGGGCCGTCTGACGTCGGCCTCAGGGGCCGGGCGCGACCAGGAGCGAATCCGGGGGCGTCTGAGGCGGCTCGGCGTGCGGTCCGGCCCCGTGCGGACCCACACGGCCGGCCCCCAGGGATGGGAGGACCTGACCGAATCCGAGCGGAGACTCATCCCGCTCGTCGTCGGGGGCCTCACGAACCGGGCCATCGCCGACCGGCTCTACGTGTCCGTGCACACCGTCAACACCCATATGAAGCACATCTTCGCCAAGCTCGGCATCAACTCACGGGTCGAGCTGACCCGGCTGGCGATCGAGCGGGGCACCGGCACCGAAGCGGCCGACTGACCGGGTGCACCGACCGGGGAGTCAGGTGACAGAGATCCCCTGAATAGGTGACGCCCGGCTCCGGCCGCACCGGCGACGCTGGACGCGACGGCGCGGCCTCCGGCACGGCGTCCTCCGGACCGGCAACGCCGCCGGATCCGAGCGTGACCGAAGACGAGCCGGCGGAGCGAGACCGACAGGAGCAGCGGCGTGCCCGGACGCGCATCGAGGTCGCAGACGAACAGCCGGTCGCGGCCCGGGGCAGCCGGATCCGGTTCCCCGACGGGCCAGGAGCGCACATACCGCGACCAGCTCCGCACCGCCGTGTCCGCGAGCGCGGCCCCACACGGATACACCCTCGCCTTGTGGACCGCCACCACGGTCACGTCTTCCGGGCGCGGCGCCCCAGGACCGGCCGAAGTGCTGGCGCTCCTCGCCGGTGCGACGCTCGCCTTCGTCGCGCTCAGCGCTGTCGCGTACGGCGGTGCCGCAATGACGCCGGACGGGCGCGGTCGGACCGGCACACGGATCTGGGCGGCCTTCCATCTGCCCATGGCAGCCTGCGCCGCGCTGGTCGGCCTGCTGCTGACCCGGTGCTGTTCCGGAGCCCTCCTGTGGGGGCTCGTCGGAGTGACCACGACGTCGGTGTACCTGCTCGGTGTCAGCGTCCAGTTCCACTGCTTCGCGGTTCGCCGGCACCACTGATAAGCCCCGGCGAACGCAGAGGAAACGCAGGTCAGTGAAGCGTCCCGGTGCCTATGCACTGGACGGCCGCATCTACCTGGTGGATACCGAAGACTGCGCCCTCGTCCTTTACTCCCGGGGTGAAGTGATCGGCGAGGGATGCGACTTTTCCAGGTATGTGCGGTGCACGGGACAATCGCCAGATTGCGCGATGTACCCGACCCCGTCCCGGTCAACACTCATTGTGTCAGCGATTGCTCACGCAAGGAGGAATGGCAATGGAAAAGCTCGTACGGGGCATCGCGACCGCAGCCGCGTCTCTCGCCGTCGTCGGAGGCGCTCTCCTCACCGCCGGAGGTACCGCGACAGCGGCCACCCTTCCACCGGCAGCTTCTGCCCCCACCAGGGCAGGTGTCGTCGCGGAGGCGCACGATCCCTGGATCCGGGGCCAGCTCGTGGCGTTCGGGTACGTCAGCTGACCCGTAGGTCCGACATCGTCAACCACTGGACCTCGGTTGGAGGTTCGCCCGTACCGGGGAAAGACACCCGTTCCGCACATGATCAGAACTGCGGTGATCGGGTCCGTCGCAATCGCCCTTGGTGCCATGGCATCGATCGTCTCCCCATGGTGGTGGCCGATAGCCCTGTTGTGCGCGGCGATAGCCGGAACAGGCACTCACGACCTGCTCCAAAGGCGCCATTCAGTCCTGCGCAACTATCCGGTACTGGGGCATGCCCGTTTCATGCTGGGGTCGATCCGGCCGGAGTTGCAGCAGTACTTCATCGAGCGCAACTACGATGGGCGGCCATTCGACCGGGATGTGCGCAGTCTCGTCTACCAGCGCGCCAAGGGAGCCGAAGCCGAGCTTCCATTCGGTACCGAGCGGAACGTCTATGCCGAGGGATACGAATATGTCGAGACCTCGATCAGACCACTCCCGGCGGGGGGCGAAGAGCCCCGGGTCCGCATCGACGGCCCGGACTGCACCAAGCCCTACAACATGTCCTTGCTCAACGTCTCGGCGATGAGCTTCGGTTCGCTGTCTTCCAAGGCCATCCTCTCCCTCAACCGGGGGCAGCCGACACCGGTGAGGGCGGCCTGTCGGAGTACCACCTGCGTCACGGCGGCGACCTGGTCTGGGAGATCGGTACCGGATACTTCGGCTGCCGCACGGCGGACGGCGGTTTCGACCGTGCGAGGTTCGCCGAGAAGGCTGCTCACGACCACGTGAAATGTGTGTCGCTCCAGCTGTCTCAGGGAGCCAAGCCCGGCATCGGGGGAGTGCTGCCGGGCGAGAAGGTCACGGCCGAGATCGCCCGGGTACGCGACGGTCCCGACGGGCAGACCGTCATCTCGCCGTCCTCCCACCAGACCTTCGGCACGCCCCGCGAGCTGATCCGGATCATCGCGGAGATGCGTGAGCAGGCCGGGGGCAAGCCGGTCGGCTTCAGGCTGTGCGTGGGCTCCCAGCGTGAGTTCCTGGCGGGGTGCAAGGCCGTGATCGAAGAGGGCACCGCGCCGGACTTCATCATCGTGGACGGAGCGGAGGGTGGTACCGGAGCAGCTCCGCTGGAGTTCGCCGACCACCTCGGCAGTCCACTTACCGAGGGACTCATCACCGTCCACAACGCCCTGGTCGGCACCGGCCTGCGAGACCGGATCAGGATCGCGGCCAGTGGAAAGGTTCGCCACGGGAGCCGACATCGTAAAGCGCCTGGTGCGGGGCGCCGACTTCACCAACTCGGCACGCGCCATGACGTTCGCCATCGGGTGCATCCAGGCGCAGAGCTGCCACACGAATGCGTGCCCCGTCGGCATCGCCACCCAGGACCCGCGCCACGCGCGTGAACGGCCACGACAAATCGGCGCGGGTCCACCGCTTCCAGTCCGCGACCGTGAGGAGCGCACAGCAGATCATCGCCTCGCTGGGCGTGCGCGAACCCGCTGATCTGCGCCCCCACATGCTGCGCCGGCGCCTGGACCCGGTTACTGGCCAGTCCTACGCGGAGCTCTACGAATGGCTGGCTCTCGGGCCGTTTCTGATCGAACCGCCCGAGTCCTGGGCGGCGAACTGGAAAGCCGCGGATCCCGACCGTTTCGACTCATGACCTTGCGCGCGAGCGAGCGAAGATCCGCTCATCCGGCGACAGTCTCATGGCCATGCGATGACGCACAGGAAGTCCTGACCGTACACCGAGCACTCACCAGATTATGCGATGCCTCGAATGCCTTCCCGATCAACACTGGCTGTGTTGGTAGTCATTGCTCCGTCGGAATAGAGAGTGTGTTGCACGATGAGCGCCACGCATACCGCCCCAGGACACATGCCGACCGAATCAGAACCCGCCCCGTCCGGTCGCACACGCGCCCCGGAGTGCGTCACCGCTGATCTCGACTCTCGTCACAGTGAGCCGAGTCAGATATTCGCCTACGAACTGGATCCCTGGCTTTCGGCATGGCTGGCGGCCGGTCAGGAGAACCGTAGTGAAACGGAGTAGGGATCGCCGCGCCGCGCACCGTTGGAGCCGAGGAGCCGACAATGAGTGCGACGGAGCCGCCCTGGCCATCGCGATCCTCCTCAACCACGACCAGTCGGTGCTCTACCTATCCGGCCGTGCCATCCACTGTGCCTCCGAGGGTTACCGCGGCGAGGGCAAGACCGGCGCCAGGGACGCCGCGGTCATCGCCGACCAGGTTCGCCTCCGGCGTGACCTGCACCCTTTACGCACCGGAGATGAGACCGTCACCGACCTCAAGATCCTCACCGGCCGCCGCATGGATCCGGTCGCCGACCGGACCCGCACCGTCAACCGCCTCCGCGCCCAGCTCACCGGCATCTTCCCCGTCCTGGAACGGGCCCTGGACCTCACCAACGTCGGCCCTCTCACCCTGCTGACCGGCTACCGGACCCCGGCCGCGTTGCGCCGAATCGGCGCCAAGCGCCTGGGGACCTGGCTGCGCAACCGCAGCGTTCGCAACGCCGATCAGTTGGCCGAGACCGCCCTCCAGACCGCCGGGCGCCAGCAGACCAGCGCGCCCGAGGAGAAGTTGACCGCCCAGATGGTGCGCACGCTGGCGCAGGAGGTGATTGCCCTCAACCAGCAGGTCGCCGAGATCGACAAGCTCATCGAGGCCCGGTTACATAATCCTTGAGCAGCACCGAGAGACATCAGAACAAGGAGCACAGCACGCTTGAGGATGCGGCAGCCCAGACCTCACCTCCATAACCAACAGAACAACAGAATGTTGTTCTGTTGGAAACTGGATAGGATGGCCGCATGGCATCCGATGCTCAGAACACCGCTCGCAGCAGACTCTCCGCCCTCGCGGAGGATCCCACTGCCAGCTGGGCTCCCGCTCGCCGTCTGGAGCAAGACGCCGCGCTCCTGGGACGCCTACTGATGACCGCCGCCAACCATCAGCAAAGCGGCGGACACACCCCTGATCTGACAGCTGACGATCTGGGGGCCGGACTGAGCCTGTTCGAGGACATGCGCGCGACCCTGGACCGGCTAGAGACCCAGATAGTCATCGAAGCCCGGCGCCGCAGCATGGACTGGCGGCAGATCGCCCAACACCAGAGGCTGAACTCCTCCCAGGCAGCCTCGCAGCGCTACCAGCGCCTGATGACCCGCCTCGAAGAAATCCGCCAAGGCGTCCGGTAGGGGAGAGGAGCAGAAGATGACGGACCAGCCGCAGGAGTTGTTCACCGCGGTCGACTCGCTGCTCGCCGCAGTCGATGACGGCACCGTGCTGCCCGCCCCGGATGAGAGGGTCAGACTGCGCGAGGCGGCCGGGCTGACCGAGGCCGCCGTCGCGCAGGCCCTCGGCGTGCGTGTGCCGAGCATCCAGGCATGGGAGGCGGGCCGTTCCGAGCCCAGGGGCGAGCGGCTCGAGGCCTACCGCAGACTGCTCGAAGGCCTCGCCCGGCGCTATCCCGCACCCGCGCCAAGCCAACGTGACAGTGCTCGCCGACCGTATACGGCAGCGGCGGTGCCCGCAGCAGTACCGACGGCCTCTGCCACTGTCGCAAGCAACAAGACATCGACGTCGCGGAGTCCGTCCACACAGGACGCGGCCTCGACGAACGCTCCTGTGACGGGCGCCGATGCGCGGTTCACGAACGGGCCGCTGCTCGTCGTCGACGCCGACGACCACCAGACAACCGGCTATGGCGTTGGCGGCCTGATCATGGACGTGCCCGCCAAGTCCCTTCCGGCTCTGGTCGAGTGGACACTCAAGGAGGCGAGGCTCGGACAGCCGAGATTGTCCGGGGCGGGCAAGGACGGCGACCCGCTGATCGTCCTGACCGAGACCGCATGCCGGCGTTATGGCCTGCCAGTCACCCTCACCGACGAGCAGCGCCTCGCGGGGCGGCTCCCGGAGGGCCACAAGGTCATCAAGGAACTGGTCCGCGCGGACTGGAAGCTGACCCAGCGCGGGTTCGGGCCGTGGGCGCGGATCTACCGCCCCGCGCAGGGCTCGGAACGCTCATGCGTACAGTTGTGCATCCCGTCCTGGAACGCGCTCGATGCCCGCAGCTGGGGGGATACCGGGCAGCTCGAACCGGCGGACCTCGCCCGGCTTCTGGGCGTCTACGCGGCGCGGGTGATGACACCGCGCGGCTCGACCGCGGTGACAGGCCTGGAACTGCTGACCGCACTGCACCCGCCGACCCGCGCGAGCGCCCCGGACGACACCGGCCGCCGGCACAGCGTCCACAATCCCGGCTCCCTGGGCAAGGACCCCGTCGACCCGGCACCGTGCGAGGCCCCCGACGGACACCCCGTCCTCGCCGACCTGCCCCGCTTCCACCGCCGCACCCCGGCGGAGAAACTGTTCGAGGAAGCACTCGACTGGGCCCGCCCGCTCACCGACGACGAATGCCTGCGCCCCAACCTGGTCGGCATCGACGTGAACCTTGCGTTCGCGGCCGGCGCCAACGGCCTGACCGTCGGCCTCGGCGCGCCCACCCACGTCAAGGCACCGGTGTTCGATCCGAAGCTGCCCGGAACCTGGCTGGTCGACCTGTCCCACGTCGACCTGTCCCGGGTGAAGCTGGGCAAGGAGTGGGTGCAACTGGACGGCGGCCTGCTGCCCAGCCCTTTCACCCCCAGCGGCGAACAACCCACAGGACCGGCCTGGTATGCGACGCCGACCGTCGCCTATGCGGCGGAACTCGGCTACGAGATCACGCCGGTCGAGGCCTGGGTGCGCTACGACAACGGCCGCTACCTGGACGGCTGGTACAACCGGCTGCGCGACGCCTACATCGCCACCATGGCCGACCTCGGCGTCCACACCGACATGACCCCCGAGGAGTTCCTCATGGCCCGGCACGGCCTGCGGGAACGTGACCCGCAGCTGGCGGTGGTCGTCGACGCGATCAAGATGACCGCGAAAGGCACCATCGGCAAGTTCGCCGAACGCCCGCGCGGCGAGGGCTGGAAGCCCGGCCAGCCGTGGCGGGCCCTCGCCCGGCCGACCTGGCGCCCCGACATCCGCGCCGCGGTCATCTCCCGTACCCGCACCAACATGCACCGCAAGATCCTCAAGCACGCGGCCTTCACCGGGCAGTACCCGGTCGCGATCCTCTCGGACTGCGTCGTCTACGCGGTCAACGGCACCGGCCCGATCGACTTCCTGCCCTACCGGGACGGCAAGCCGCTCCCGGGAGGCTGGAGGATCGGCGTCTCACCCGGCATGGTCAAACACGAAGGCACCCAGAGCGTGCTGTGGGGCGAGGGCATCCGCGAACAGTTCAACGCCCCCGAACTCAACCTCGCCCGATACATCAAGACCGGCGAGGTCACCAACCAGGACACAGGAGAGTAGGACGCGATGAGCTTGTTCGGGGACAGCCTGGACAAGGCTGTCCAGAAGTCCTTCACCCGTCCGGCACCCAAGTCGGCCGGCCCGCAGATGCGTTACCTCGTTAAGCAGCTCAAGAACACCAAAACGGTTGCAGGGCTGCTCGGGATCTCCCAGCGTCAGGTGGAACGGTATGTGGCAGGTCAGGCCAAGAAGCCCCGCCCCGAACTTGCGGCCCGGCTGAAGACTGAGGTCAACAAGCACTGGCAGCCCCAGATCCGTGCCAAGGCCCGCAAGAAGGCGGTCACTACCGACGGCATCGTCATCGACACCCGCGCCCGCATCGGCTACACCGCCCCCATCGGCACGACCGACGAGGACCGGCTGCGTCACCTGACCGTGGCACTGCCGCCCCAGTACGCCGCCCGCCTCTTTACCGCTCAGGAACAGGGTGCCTCCGACCAGCAGCTTCAGGAGATCGCCGCCGAAGCGCTCAAGGAGACCTACTTCCAGGACGACGGCCGCCGCGCCGGCCAGCTGGAGGAGGTCCGCTTCACGGACATCGAACACCTGGAGTTCGACCTGTAGAAGCCGGGCTCTGAACAGCCTGGTCTTGAAACGTGATCCGGCTACCCGACCACAAAATTGTGGTGAGCCGAAGCAAGATAAGGGCCACAAGCGAGCGCAGGATGGCCAGCCATCCGGCGCCGTCCTCGGCGGTGGCGACGGCGATGCCGAGGATCTCGCGGTGTCCGTCGGCATTCACGCCGACCGAGATCAAGGCGTGGACGTTGATGATCCGGCCGTCCTCGCGGACCTTCTGAGTCAGTGCGTCCACCCAGACGAACGCGTAGGGGCTCTGGTCCAGGGGCAGGTTGCGGAAGGCTGCGACCTGCTCGTCCAGGTGCTTGGCCATCGCCGAGACTTGAGACTTCGACAGCTGGGTGACGCCGGGGGAGGCGGCGCGCTTCTCGACCCGGCAATTGCTCGCGCCGAGCAGGTAGGCGGTGGCGACCACCGAGATGAGGGCCTGTTCGGCCCGGCGCCGGCGTTGGAGGAGCCAGTGCGGGAAGTAACTGCCGGACCTGAGCTTGGGAATGGCGAGTTCGACGGTGCCGGCCCTCGTGTCCCACTCGCGCGGGCGGTAGTCCCCGGAGGGGGCAACCCCCAGTTGCGGTGGTTGACTCTTTCCTCGCTGACTTGCCCGTATTCGGCGTTGCAGAGGGCATCGGTCTCCGCGGACATGAGCGCGTCGGTGAACGTCTTCACCATCGCGCGCAGCAGATCGGGACTCGCCGCGGCGAGGTGTCCTCGGCGAGGGCATGCAGCGGCGGACTGTCTGGAGCGGTCATCGTGCTGATCTCCTTCGGGCTTCGACACCTCGAAGATCAGCCGGTGGCCGTTCGTCTATGCGGGCATCACCCCGACGCCGGAGCAAACCCCCGGATCAGGTCGAACCCGTACACCATCTCCATGGACGCAACCATCGACACCGACGGCCGGGGCTGTCGCGAGTCCGGGCGGGTTGAACCGGAACAATCTACTCAGGGTCCCCGTTCAGGCCTGGTAGCTCCGGGCTATCCGTGGCTGAGGCGCGCCAGCCCAGGCGGGGAGTAGTGGCGTCTGCGCTGAGGGGAGCGACGCGAGAGCGCGGGCCATGAACGGGATCGGTCCGGATGTCGAGCCGAGCGCCGTTCGGGGTGGGTGTGGGCAGTCTGTCGGGGGCTGTCGGACCGATGTCGGCGGGTTGTCGGCGGGGCCTGGCACCTTTCCTGGGACGGCCGCTGGAGATCGCTGGGCGGTCCTGTTCCCGAAGGAGCCATCATGGACACGCCCGTCACGGTCGTCGGTGCCGGACTCGGCGGCCTCACGCTGGCCCGCGTCCTGCATCTCCACGGAATCCCGGTCGCCGTCTACGAGGCCGAGTTCTCCCCGTCGGCGCGCACGCAGGGTGGGATGCTCGACATCCACGACTGCAACGGGCAGCTCGCCCTCAAGGCGGCCGGCCTGATGGAGGAGTTCCACACCATCGTCATCGAGGGCCGCCAGACACCGCGGCTTGTCGAGCAGGACGGGACCGTTCTGCACGAGATGGCCGAGGACGGCACGGGCGGACGCCCCGTAGTGCAGCGCGGGGAGCTGCGACGCATCCTGCTCGACTCGCTCCCGGCCGGCACCGTCCGGTGGGGACACAAGGTCACTGGCACCCGTGCTCTCGGCGAGGGCCGTTATGAGGTGACGTTCGCCGACGGCGGGACCGGCGTCGCCAGTCTGCTGGTTGGCGCGGACGGCGCCTGGTCGCGGGTCCGGCCGCTGCTCTCCGACGCCTCACCCGAGTACGCCGGCACGTCGTTCGTCGAGACCTACCTGTTCGACGCCGACACCCGGCACACCCGGACGGCGAAGGTGGTCGGCGGCGGGTCGATGATCGCGCCCTCGCCGGGCAAGGAGATCTTCGCTCACCGGGAAAGCGGTGACACCCTGCACGCCTACGTGGCATTGTCCAGGCCGCGGGACTGGTTTGCCGCCATCGATTTCACCGATGCCTGCGTCGCGGCCGCGCGGATTGCGCAGGAGTTCGACGGCTGGGCGCCGGAGCTCACCGCGCTGATCACGGACGCCGATGTCACGCCTGTTCTGCGCGCCCACTTTGCCTTGCCGGCCGAGCATCGGTGGGACCGAGGGCCGGGGGTGACCCTGCTCGGTGACGCCGCTCACCTCGCGGCCCCAAACGGTGAAGGCGCGAACCTGGCCATGCTCGACGGCGCCGAACTCGGCAGGGCCCTCGCCGCGAATCCCGACGACGTCGAGGCCGCGCTCACCGAGTACGAACAGGCCCTCTTCGCCCGCGGCGCCGAGGCAGTCACTTTTGACGGCACCGAGGTGCACGGGATCGACTCCGAAAACAACACGGCCCAGGCCATGCTCAAGATGATCACCGAGCAGGGGTGAAAAGCCACCCCTGGGCCGAAATCGCCGAGCCCCGACATGATCGCCCGGACAAGTCCTAGACGAACCTGGCTGACGTGCGGTTCAAGAGGCTGAGTCCTAGTTGGCTGGGGCTGTGGAGCGCTGTGTTGCGGTGCCGGATGGTCGTGATGAGTCCGGCTTCTCGCAGAACGGTGGCGTGTTCGCTGGCGCTGGATGAGGCCAGCCCGACGTAGGTTGCGAGTTCGGTCGTTGAACAGCCTGGATGCTCGGCAATGGCCGTGAGGACGGCGGCTCGTGTGGCTCCGAGGAGCGCGGCAACTGGTGCGGTGGCCTTGGCGGGGGAGGCGGTGGAGGCGAAGGCGGTCAACCGGCGCAGGGGTTGGTCTGGAAGGGCCGGGTAGCTGATGGCGGGCTGGGGTTCGGCGTCGTAGTGGATGACGGGTGACGTCAGCATCCACATCGAGGGCAGGAGCAGCAGGCCCCGGCCTTCCAGATGCAGATCGTATTCGGTGTTGTCCGTCGGCGTGCGGATCTCTAGCACGGGGGCTTTCCAGCGCATGCGTGTCGGATTGGCCTGGATGAGCAACTGCTCCACGCCGCCGTGCAGTACCTGCCGCATCCGCATGGACCGATCGGCCGTGTAGGCGTCGACTATCTGCGGCCAGTAGGGGGCGAGCAGGACTTCGTGGAGGGCGCCGAGGCCATCGCATACCAGGCCGAGGAAGTCAGGGTCGGTGAGGCGGCGCGTCAGGGACGGGACTCTCGAGCGGCTGTCTTGAGGGAGGATTGTCTCCAGCGCCGTCTGAATCTGCCGGGTTGGTGTCGCGCGTACCTGTTCGATGAGCTCCTGCGGTGAGCCGGCCTGCGGCGCACCGATGAAAGTCGGCGACCAGCCCACGGACGGAATGAAGTCCAGAGCCGTCCGTGCCGTCGCAGACAGTTGTGTCAGGGAACGGTTGCGCCAGCTGCTCAGCCGCGCCGATTGATCGCGACCTTGCAGGGCCCGCGCTGCCTGGTTCAACTCCACCAGTGGCATCGGCGCTTCGGCCACCTTCGTCCGCGCTAAGTCTTCAGCCGTGAAGTGAATACGAAAAACCATGGGATCCCCTGACACGCCGTGCACAGCGTTGAGATCATTCCGCTTTGTCCTTGTTCGGTCTAGACCGAATCAGGTCGTGCCTTCAACCATCAGCCGTCCAATCTGGACACCGCCGGACGGTCGCGACGTGAGGGGGGAAGCCGCGGCCGTCCGGCAGTGGAAACCTCGGAGAGTTCAAGATCCGGTTGACCGGGGGGCAAAACCGGCTGCCCATTCAATTCCGGACCCGCTGAACTCGGTGATGCGCCGCCTCGCAGCGGCGCCGGTGCGGGACGCCGTCGCCCTCACGGGGGTGGGCGACGGCGTCCCGCATTGGAAGGGAAACCGAGCCAGGTGTTCGTCTTTCTTACTCGGTGTCCAGACACCTACGTCAACAACGAAAGGACGCAACATGGCCATCACCGCCGTGTGCAAGCGGATCGGGCTTGCCTGCACCGCACTGTCTCTGGGCGCAGGTCTGGCCGCCGCTATCCCATCCCAGGCCAGCGCCGAGACAGCAGCGCCTCGTGTTGTTCACCAGACCCGGCTGTGGACTCAGGTTGGCGGTGGCGCGAACGGATACGTCGACATCAAGCACACGTACACCGGCAACTACACAGGGAAGATGACCGGCACGCTGCACCACTACTACGCGCCGCGCAACCGCGAGGTCGTCGTCATCTTCAGGGTCGACGGACGCTTCGGCGGGCAGTCGAAGGTGACCAAGAGCACCGTGTCCTTCAACAAGGCGTACAACCACCGCAAGAAGGTCTCCGCACGTATCTGCCTGCATCGCAGCGGCGTGCCCATCGGCCTGAACTCCGGAGTCTCCTACTGCAGTCCGTGGTGGGGATGAGGCCGTCCGTCCATGCGTGACTGTCCCCAGGCTCAAGGAAATGCCGGAAGGCAAATGGGAAGGCAGCATCCACTTCGGAGTGCGAGGACGGTATGGGTCCTGTTCACGCTCATCACTGCGATCCTGGCACTACTTTCGGGGCCGGCGGGCGTACAGGCGTTCGGCGCAGGCGGCTCCGCAGCGCCGCCCTTCCGGTGCTCCTGACGAACAACAAGGCGGCAACTGTCGGCCATCAAGTTTTTCGGCTCTGTCGGAGATCTTGTGACAGAGCCGGTCTGAACTGGGCATCAACTGGCTTTACGGTTCAGGCGATTTGGGGCGGTGGTAGCCGCATTTAGCCGGTGTGGTGGTGGAGCCGGTGGAGCCGGCCGCTGAGGTGATCACGTTTCGTACGTCGCGCCGCACGCTGCCGGTGCGGTGCCTGGGAAGACTCCGCCCAGCAGCCTGCATGACCACCGCCCGGGCGTCGACCGGCGCCCCACGGGAAAGGGATCACCTCATGTCCGTCCCCGCCGCCCCGCACTCCGCGTACGGTGGCGATACGACCCGCCTGGAGGATGCGATGAGCGCGCAGCCCGAGGAAGCTCGCGCCCAGCCAGCCCCGGCCGCCGCCCAGTTGCTCCAGGCGCTGCGCGCCGACCGCCGAGCCGACACCTGGGTGCCCCTGTTCGAGCAGGGCTGGGCGCGTGCCCTGGACGACGCCCGGCACAGTTTCAGTCTCGCCCCGGTCCACACCGTCATCGGCACCTGGCAGGCCCGCCTCGCCGCTGTCCCGGCGGTCGATGCGTTCCTCGCCGGCGGCTGCGACGACTCCGACGGCATCGACCTGGACCAGGTCCTCGGAGCCTGTACGTGAGTGACGGATAACCGCCCTGGCCCGCCCGCTGTCGCCCCAGGCCGCAGGCACCGCAGCCGAGTTGCCCGACCACGTCCGCGAGATGCTGAGGAACGTCCTGGACATCGCCGGCCGCGACCCGTGGTCCTTCCAGCCTTTCAACGCGCGCGACCCCGAAGGCGAGGACGTCCACTCCGCCGCGGTCGGACAGCTCACCGCCGTCTACTGGATCAACGGTCCCGCCGGACGCCTGTACGTCGTGGACATCGTCTGGCTCGGCTGAGCGGTCTCGAAAGGCGGGGGCCACCGATCTTCGAGTCGGTGGCCCCCGCTGTGTACGGCTGGAAGATCCAGATCGAGTATTGGTCGAGCACCACCCACAGGACCACCAGCACGTTCAGCACGAGGAATATGAGGTCCCGGAGGTGCTCCCCACTCAGTAGGTGGTGCTCGGGCCACCAGGACGGATACCGGATCCGAGCCCTGCGTTGACCGGACTGCTCGGCACGGCTGCCGCTGGCTGTCCCGCTCCCGCTCCTGGGCAAGACGGGCCGGGCGCGAGCCGAGGCGCTGTTGCGCCCCAGTCCGCCTGAGCTCCCGTGTCGTTGTTCAGGGGGCTCCTACGACGGCGTGTTCCCGCGTGAAGTGTGCGAACACGATGGGCCCTGCCCGGCCTCTCTGGACAGGAGCTTCGCGGTGGATGAGGAGCGGTGCCCGCGGCGGCTCGTCCACGTCGACCGACGCCCCGGCAGCATGATCGACCCCCGCACATGGGTGGACCTGTACGTCTATACCGAGTGCGGTGACGAGAGCGGAGAGCCGATCGGGATTGACGGCACTACGTGGGGTGAGGTCCGTGACAACGGCAAGGGCTACTACACGATCGTGTATCCCGGCACTCGTCACCCCGGTATGCGGGCTGATGGCGTGTTCGTGCTGCCGCCCGCTGACGGAGAGTGCCTCGGGTATGGCGAGTTCTCGGAGCCGTGGTCCTCTGCGCGAGGACTGCCGCACTGCGGGATGGAGCGACGCGTACGGCACGGTGACACAGCCTCCCCTCATGGAGCCCACGGGCCCCATGGCCATGTACTTCGCGCCGGCCGAGGGCTCGCTTGAGCACGCCGAGGACTGCCCCGCTGCCGTACTGCACGATGCACCCTGCCCGTGCGGGGCGAACGCCCGTTTTGCTCGCTATCTGAAGGCTTGATCTCCTGGAGAGCCGTCGAGCCGGTTGGTGGCGTACTTGTGGGCCGCCGGGGCGACGAGACTGTGCCGCATGGGTGAATGGATGAGTGGGCTGTTCGGCCTGCTGGGCGCGGGAGTTGGAGCGGTAGCAGCCCTGTGGGGCGCGAAGGCGACCGCACGGTCGAGCCTGGAGATTTTCTCCGTGCAGCTGCGACGGGACGATGAGCGTTGGATTCGTGATCAGCGGCAGGTGGCCTATCACGCGATGTTGGCGGCCAGCATGGAGTGCGAGAAGGCCGGCATGGAACTGGAGGGGAATGCGCCCAACAACGACCCGCGTCTGCCACCGGAGTTGGAAGAGGTGCGCCAGGCCGCGTGGGGGGCGTCCTACGACGCGCTTTCCCTGGTCGAACTGTGCGGCCCGGCCCGCGTGGTGTCAGCCGCCCGGAAGCTGCACCAGCACGCGACCCGCCTCGTGACGGCGCGTGCGTACGTCTTACAGGACACCAGCGGTATCCAGCCTGGGGAATATTCGGCGTGGCAGCAGGCCGCGCTCCGTGACTTCCGCGCAGCAGCCCGGGTGGCTCTTGGCTATGACGCGCACGACTGGGTCGGAACTGTCCCCGAAGCACCGTCCTGACGTCCTCTGCCGGCCCGGCGTTTGAGCTTGTTCTTTATCTTCCGTCCGCGTCGTAGGGCGGGGACGGAAGGTTCCAGACGGCGTCTGACCGGCTGATGATCTTTCGAAGCTCGCGGGCGCTTCGTGGCGATACGGCCAGCATCACGGTGTCGAGGAGGGCTCGGGCTTCGAGAGGGTTGCCGCAGCAGTACCAGTGCACATTGCCCCACTCGTAGTCGTGCCACAGATCGCGCTCGGGCTGGTGGACGTAGTCCTTCCACAGGCCCACAGCCGCGCTGACGTCGCCTGGCTGCAGATAGTTGCGGGTGTGCTCGAGACGGATGATCTCGGACAGTGCACGCGAAGACAGGCCGTCGATGACTGGCCTTGCACCCGTTGTCCGGTGGCTGGCGGGGGCGCCAGCACGGATCTGTCCTGGCCGTCTACGCGGCATGGACCTTTCGGTTCGTCGTCATGCGGTACATGGTGCCACGGTCTCGAATGGCGTCTCGAACGGATTCGGTCGCATGGGGATTCGCCAGACGTGGGGGCGGCCTTCGTCTGATCCTGTGCTCCGACCAAGGTGCACATGACCAAGACGAAGGCCGTGAGGGTGAGTCTGCTGGCTGATGCTGTCCGGAGGGAAGCGTTCGTGGAGGCGTCAGCCTTTTGGGGAGAGTTCTACGGGTGTCTGACCGCTCGGCGCGACGAATTTCGAGCTGGTGGACGCGGTGCTGTGTGCGGACCGTGCGGTGAATTCCGTGGTCGATCTGACGCTGTTGCCCGAGCATCGTCGTGGGCTCGGAGCGATGTACGGCGGCCTGAACCACGGCTGGAACGACGTCGATCGGCTGCGGGCGGTGTTGGCCAGGCTGTCGCTTCCGCGATTCGACGGCGGGCGCCTGGTCCTGGCGGTCGATGTGCCGCCGTGGCTGCGTTCTGACGCGCCATGCTCGGCAGAGCGCCTGTTCTGCCACGTCTACGGCCGTGCGAAGACGGCGTCGCAGTTCATTCCGGGCTGGCCCTACTCCTTCGTCGCTGTGCTGGAGCCGGGCGCCACGTCATGGACCGCGATCCTGGACGCGGTTCGGCTCGGCCCGGCGGACGACGCGACCGCGATCACCGCCGCTCAGGTGCGGGGTGTCGTGGAGCGGCTCATCACCGCGGGCCAGTGGCAGGCCGGGGACCCGGACATCGTGATCGTCGGTGATGCCGGCTACGACGTCACCCGCCTGGCCTGGGTCCTGCGTGACCTGCCGGTCGAGCTGGTCGGCCGCGTCCGCTCCGACCGCGTCATGCGTCTGCCGAAGCCACCGCGGATGCACGGCGTCAACGGCCGGCCGCCCAAGCACGGCCCGGAATTCCGCTTCGCCAAGCCGGAGACCTGGCCCGAGCCCGCGATCACCACGGTCACTCACACCACCAACTACGGCAAGGCCGAAACCCAGGCCTGGGACCGGGTCCACCCGTGACTCACTCACCGTTCCTCACGGCTCGACCATGATGGTGAACTTCCGCTGGTTGAGGGAACTCTGATGCGGTTGAGGGCCGAGCATCTGTCGAAGGACCGGGATGCCCCGCCGGTGTGGTTGTGGTCCTCGAAGACCGGCGCCATCCCGGACGATGTGGACCGTTGCTGGCGGCATTTCTCCGCCGCTTCGATCTGGAGAACACCTTCCGCTTCGCGAAGCAGACCCTGGGCTGGACCACCCCGAAACTCCGTACTCCCGAGGCGGCGGACCACTGGACCAGGATTGTGATCGTCGCTCACACTCAGCTCCGGCTCGCCCGGCCCCTCGCCGCGGACCTCCGTCGGCCTTGGGAGAAATCCACCGTCTCCGACCGACTCACCCCGGCCCGGGTCCGTCGGGGGTTCAGGAACATCCGCGCTCGCCTCGCCTGCCCGACCCGTGTTCCCAAACTCACAGGCACCGGCCCCGGACGGCCACCTGGCTCCAAGAACGAACGCCGGGCACCCCGCTACGACGTCGGCAAGACCGTCAAACGCCCCGAGACCCTCAAGGCCATCGGTAGACCTGGCAGGTCCTGGGAGTTTCTGAACCCCTGCGCCTCGTGGCGGCAAGGTGGTCACCGCGGCGGACGAAGGAGAAGTGCTTTGTCTGTGTACGACGAAATCGGGAAGGTCGAGGACTCGACTCCCGATTTGATGGGTCAACTGCCGGAGCACGGCATGACGTTCCTGTCCCCAGACGAGACAGAGCTGGTGAGTTACCGGGTTGAGGGCCTGCTCCCCGTGCCGGCCAGCGGGGACGTGATCGGTCTTCACTGGAGCGAAGTGGTGGTCACCGCTCTTCAGACGCGTTACGGACGTGACGAGACCACGGGCCGACCGCTGGTGTTCACGTCGGTCTCCGTCGAGGCACTGCCGTCGGCTACAGCCTGAAGATCGGCGACCGGCTCAGGTCGAGCGCAGGCAGAAGGGGTGTCCGGCCGGGCTGGCGTAGACGCGGCTACCGGTGCGGGTTTCCGGGGTGATCTCGTCGGTGGGCCGCAGTCGGGTGGCGCCGGCGTCGGTGGCCGTGCAGTCGGCGGTTGCGAGGTCGTCGACGCCGAAGTCGAGGTGCATCTGCTGGGAGGTGCCGTCCGGCCAGTTCGGGGCGGTGTGTCCGGGGGCGGACTGGACGACGATCACCGGGAGGCCGGGGGTCTGAATGAAGTGGTGGGTCGGCGTGGGGGTGAGGGAGCCGCCGAGCAGCCGGTGCCAGAAGGAGCTCTCCTTCTCGATGTCGGCGGCGTCGATGATCACGGAGGTCAGGATGATGGGCATGGGAGTGTCCCGTTCGTGCTGTCGGTGGTTGCTCAGACGGTCGGGATGATGCCGCCGTCGACGCGGAACTGTGCTCCGGTGAGCCATTTCGCGCGGCCGGAGGCGAGGAAGGCGATCATCTCGGCGACGTCCTCGGGATCTCCGGGGCGGCCCATGGGGACCTTCAGGTGGTCCACGATCTGTCGCGTGGCCTCTTCGGTGGTGATGCCTTGCTTCTCGGCCATGTGTTTCAGGTGGGCGGTGGCACCGTCGGTGACGACGAAGCCGGGAAGGACGCAGACCACGCGCACCCCGTGCTCGCCGACCTCGGTGGCCAGTTCGCGGCTGTAGGTGTTGAGCGCGGCCTTGGCGGCGGCGTAGGACGCCTCGGTGCGCTGGGGCAGTTGGCTGGCGATCGAGGAGACGTGCACGACGACGCCGGAGCCCCGCTCAACCATTCCCGGCACCAGGGCCCGGTCCAGGCGCACGGCGCTGAGGAGGTTCATCTCCAGGTCCGCCTGCCAGGATTCGTCCGACCGGCTCAGGGTCGGCGCCGGGGCGCTGGCCGCGCCCGCGTTGTTCACGAGCACGTCCACGCCGCCGACCTGCTCGACGACGCGGCGGCCGAGTTCGGCCACACCCTCCTGCGTGGAGAGGTCCGCCGCGAGGAATGTGGCACCGCTGTCCTCCTCGGGCCGGCTGCGGGAGGCCGTCAGCACGATCGCGCCCGCGGCGACGAAGCGGCGCACGGTCGCCGCGCCCAGGCCCCGGCTGCCGCCGGTGACTAGTACCCGAAGGCCGTCGAGGCTGCTGTCCGTGATGGGCATGGGGTCTCTCCTCCGTAAGATGAACCTGACTCCGGAAACGGTACACGTAAACGGAACCGGACTCACCTTATGGAGGTTCTCTTGCCGGCATCACGCCCGCTGCGCGCCGACGCGCGACGCAACCGCGAGGCACTGCTGTCCGCGGCCCGCCAGGCGTTCCTCGGCGGCGACACCGACGCGCACGTCGAGGACATCGCCCGCAGCGCCGGCGTCGCCGTCGGAACGCTCTACCGCCACTTCGAAACCCGCGAAGCGCTGATCGAGGAGGTCTACCGCAAAGAGGTCGACGACCTGTGCGCCGCGCCCGGCCTCCTGCTGGACCAACACGCCCCGGAGGAGGCGCTGCGGCGCTTCCTGCTGCTGCTCGTGGACCACGCGGCGGTGGGCAAGGGGATGTCCAGTGTGCTGGAAAGCATCATGGCGACGGACTCACCGGTCTTCGACGACGCACGCACCCGTATGGCCAACGCCCTCTCCCTGCTGCTCGAAGCCGGCAGCGCGGCCGGCACCGTCCGCGACGACGTCACAGGCTCCACCCTGTTGCGCGCCCTGGGCGGCATCTGCGGAATGCGCGCCACGGAGGGCTGGTTGGTCGAGGCCCGGCAGATCACCGCCCTCCTCTTCGACGGCCTGCGACAAGGCGCCCCGCAGTCACCCTGAGTAGGGGGCCGCGTGCCGTGCGCCGCCGGCCAGGTCCTGCCCGTCACTCCTGACCGCTCCCGTCGTCGCCCTCGTCCAGCTCCGGCAAGTCAGGATCGCGCAGCGGGCGCAGGGCGTCGGCGTCCGGGACACTGGCGGTGAGAAGAACCGCTCCAGCTCGGGCCACGTCGGCTCCGCCACGAATCGTCCGAACGCCGCCGCTTGCTCATCAGTCAGAAATTCCACCGGCACCCGGCGGGGGGTAGCCACCCATCATCCGGGCCCAATGGGCTTCCGGAGAAGCCTGACCCCGCATCTCGAAGTTGTGCTGGACGGCCATGATCAATCTCAGCGCCAAACACGGTTCGATTGATCCCCGGGGCCGGCATCCACCCATATCCGGGCTGTGCAGGCCGTTTTCGCGCAATTCGTAAGCTCAGCTTCCGGGCTGGACACCGGTCGCTGACAGCAGTTGAGGGTCATAGCAGTCACACGCCAGGACGGTGGCTGGTGCGGCTTTCCGGGCTGGCACCTCGATCAGTGCCGTCATGCTGCTGACTTCCCTCACACCGTGCCATTGCCGGCTGCCGCCGCCGAGCAGCGCGTCGGTGTCCGTGCCCTTGTCGAAGCGGACGGTGCCGCTCGCACCGACCCCTGAGACGCGGTGTTCGCGGACGTACGTGCAGGCGACGAGGGAGCTTCCGGTGGACAGGCGAAACACGGGAAGATCCGCGCCGGTCGTTGTGTAGTTGATGGTGCGTTCGAGGGCCTCGTTCGCCCAGCCGTTGAAGTACCGGACGAGCTGGCTGGTGAAGCCGCCCTGCGTGAAGCGGTCGTCGGTGGGTTGCCCGTGTGGGGGTGAAAAGCTGAGGTAGTCGGCGAAGCTGTTACACACGGCACGGTCGGCCGCCGCCGTTGTCGACAACCGTGCCGTCCCGGAGGCGACTTGACTCACCTCGGGGAGTTGCTTCGGTTTCACGGTTACGGTCTTGCCGTCCTGGGTGGGGGAAGGAGTCGGCGTGGCTGCCGAGGGCGACGGTGATGTGAAGGGTTCTGTCACTGCCCAGGTGGCGGCGGTTGCCTTCCAGGGGCCTTTCGCTTCCGTCTGCGTGAAGTAGAAGAGCGACGAGGAGCGGTCGTCCTCGTTTCCCTTCCTCTTGCTCAGGACGGCGAAGGAGCGGGGGTAGGCGTGGGAGGCGTCTGCGGCCGGGATCAGGAACCGGGGTTGGGTGAGGCGGGAAGCCGTGTCCGTGGTCTTGGCCCTGCGGTGGATGTCATAGGTGGCGAGTGACTCCTTCAGCAGGACACCAGTCTGCACCCCACGGATGGCTGAGCTGTCGAGGGCGGCGTCGGCGGCCGCGTTCGTACGGTCGTACTGTTCGAAGACCCGCTCAGCCTCCGCCACGGTGATGACGGGTGCCGATGTGCTGGGGGAGGGAGCCGCACTGCCGCTGCGCGAGGGGCCCTTTTCGGACGAGCAGGCCGCCGACGACCCCAAAAGGATCACCAGTCCGCCGGCCGCAGCCAGCCGAGCAGCGTTACGTCTCACAGCGCGTCGCCTCCCCATGCGTCCAAGTCCCGGAAAGCGTACGTGAGTTGCTCTCAGCGGTGGCGGCCTTGTGTGAACGTCAGGTCGCTGTCCGGGGGCAGTTCGGCCTGCAGAGCGTTGACTCACGCGCCGGGACCACCGGTTCCCTTACCGCTGGGGGAGTCAGTTTCCAAAGGACAAGGAGCCTGACGGCCCTTCTGGGGCGAGGAAGCGGGCGCCCATGTTGTCCGTCGGGCTGAAGTAGACCATCGCCGTGAACCATGCGGCGGCCTTGCGCGGGTGCTTCAGCTCTAGCAGGTTCGCATAGGCGTACACCAGGCGGTGAGCGGGCCGGTTGTCGACCGGGCTGTACGGCAGGACGTCGCCAAACCAAAGAGGTAGGGGAGCGACTGCTGCAGGACGCAGACCCCGGCGGCGGCCCAGGCCAACCCGGCCTCCAGGTCACCACGGACGAGATCGTCTTCGTTCTCCACGTCATTCGGGTCGAAGTCCTCGTCCTGGTCGGCAAGGTCGGCGAGTTCGTAGGCGATGGTGGTGTAGGCATCGAGGTCACGCGGATGCAGCCGGCGGCCGCCGATCGTCACAGACGTCTTTGCGTAGGCGGCGTCATACGCCTCGTCGGTCTCCTCGTCCGGAGACCACACGCGTTCCATCGCCCATTCCGGGCGGGGTGGCAGCTTCGCGATCTTCCGCTCCAGCCGGGACAGGCCACCTGGCTCGTCTGCGTACTCGGCGTAGTGCGCCGCCGAGTCAAACATGTGGAACTCGGTGTCCTGCATCCAGGCCAGCAGCGGTCGGTCGAGCTTCTCCAGCGCCTGCGACGCAAGACCTGTCGGGGTCAGCCAGGGCATCACACCCTCAAGGGCTGCCTTCTGCTCCTTCGGCTCCAGGCCCACGCTCATCGCCATGGACGTCAGTATCTGTCACCGGCTCTCTCGCAACAGGGGCCTTTCCGAACTGCCACCCCGACGTTGATGACGCTCTTTGAAAACGGCTCTGTCCGCAGTTTCGTGAGGTTGCCGGTCAGTGGTGGCGCTCTTCGATGACGTTGTCGTTCTCGTCAGAGAGTTCGAGGCTGTGCTGCCAGTCGAGTCTGGTAAGGAGCGCGGCCAAGTCGTCGATCCGCTGAGGGTCGATCACGCCATTGATCAGGGTTGTCCCGTCGTCGGTCTGATCGATTTCGATGCGGCACCAAGCGGTTTCCGTTCGTAGGAGTACCAGGAGGACGACCGTGTCCTCCAGCCAAATGAGCCCAATCGGGATGCCACCTGGGTGGGATCAATGCCCCCGTCGAGGATGCCGCAGACGTTGTTGGCCATGTCGGCCAGGGTGGTATCGAGCGGTCTGTCGCTGTCATCGCTGGTAGGTGTGCCCACCTGCGTAAGTATCGGGTATGCCGAGTCATGGCTGGGTGAGGATGCGGATTCGGAGGAGTTCGAACGAGGCCCGGCCATACATCGCTCTCTTCAGGGTCTTCACGCGATTCACGTGTCCCTCCACGACGCCGGAACTCCAGAGCAGGGTGAGGCCGGCGGTGACGGCGTCGAGGTCCAGACGGAGGAAGCCGGCGAAGCCCTGCATTGGCTTCGGGGCGTCCTGCTCGGCTTGGCGGATCCACTCCAGTAGCAGGTTTCCGCGCCGATGACGTACCAGGTCGGCGAACGCGCGGGCCAAGTCGCACGCGCGGGTGATGTCTGGGCAGGCGAGCCGGACTTGAAGCAGGCGCTGATCCTGGCTTTCAGTGAGGGTCTCGCGCGGCCGCATGATCCACGAGGCGATCTTGCGAGGGCTGGGAATGTCGGCCCGGACCGGTTCGACCGTGCCCGCACGGAGGGCGGCGAGGTGTTTGCGGACGACCTGGTGGCTGCCTCGGTAGCCGCGAGCCTGGATCTCTAGGAACAGCCGGGTGCCGCTGATTTGGCCTTGGGCTTCGGTGCAGCGGGAGTTGAGGTATGCCTTGAACGGCTCCAGGACGCTGTTGGGGCGGCGCTCGCGGGCGGAGGCCGGCAACTCGTCGAGGTCCCTGTCACGGAATCGGTGCAGGGTCTTGCGGTCGAGGTTCAGACGGCGGGCAATGGCGCTGATGGTCCAGCGTTTGTCCACCAAGCGGTGGATGTCCTCGTAGCGGTGGCGGTTGCGTTCGATGATCTGGGTACGGGGAAGCTCCGCGGGCGGTAACAGCATCGGAGGCGGCTCCGGCACCTCGACCGGCACGGACTCCTACTGCCTCGCCCAGACCAAAGCCCGGGCAGAACAGGCAGCCACACGCTGCCCCCCCCGGGGAGCGGCCGCTTCGGCTGGTCCCGCACCACACCATCCGCCACGATCGGTACGCCTCCACTCAGGCGCATGACCGAAAAGGCCCTCGGAGTCAACTCGGACGACTCCGGCGCCCTAGGCTTCTTGCGCTGGTCAGATAGCAGGGACCGGTCCGCGTCCGAGGTGCGGGGCAGGCCGAAAAGGCGTGGCACGCAATCGCGTGCTCCAAATAGGTTGTGCGCTCGTGACTGATGATCCGAAGCGTTCATCCAGTGGGCCGCCTGCACCCACCGAACCGAACGTGGAGGTCTCCGACACGACAACGGCGGCTGAGCGTCCGCTGGCGCAATCCGAAACAGCCGAGGGATTGTTCTCCGGGACGTACCTTGCCGCCACATCGTGTTTCGCGGCGGTGATGTTCCTGACCGGGCTCGCCGCGCTGGCAGTGGTACCCACACTGCCGACGGCCGCACGAGACTTGGACGGGGTGTCGCTCTACCCGCTGGTGGCGGGATGTTTCGTGGCCGCGAGTCTGCTCGGCGGGGTCCTGGGAGGTCATTGGGCAGACCGTGTCGGGCCGCAGCGTCCGTTGGCGGCGGGCATGGCGCTGGCCGTGGTCACCCTGCTGGTCTCGGGCGCCAGCACGTCGATCTGGCAGCTGGCGGCTGGACGCTTCCTGGACGGCCTGGCGGGCGGGATGGTCGCGGTGTCGATCAACACTGCCATTGGCCAGGCATATCCGGACCGCCTGCGGCCGCGCGCGCTGGCCTTGATGAGTGCCTGCTGGATCGTCCCGTCGCTGACCGGTCCCCCGCTGGCGGGACTTGTGGCCGAGTGGTGGTCTTGGCGCGCGGTGTTCTTCGGCCTGGCCGCGCTCACCGTGCTGCCCGCGCTGATGGTGGTGGCCGTGCTGTGCGGCCCTTCCTGGGCGGCCACACCCGCCCCGTCGAACCACCGACCGCCGCGCCCTGCGCTGATGGTCGCGACAGCGGTAAGCCTGGGTGCGGCGTTGGGACAGTACGGCGTCTCGGGCTGGGACATACACCATCTGCTGTTCGCAGCGGGCGGCTCCGCCCTGCTGGTGGCGTTCGCATCACGACTGCTGCCTGCGGGCACTTGGCGTGCCGCGCGCGGCCTGCCTGCCACGGTGCTGCTGTGTGGCCTGGGTTCGGGGGTGTTCTTCACTCTGGAGGCTTACGTGCCCCTGCTGCTGGTCACCGACCGGGGCGCGCCTCCTTTGATGATCGGCCTGGCCTTCACCGGTGCTGCCGTGGCCTGGGCCGGCTCCTCCTGGGTGCAAGGCCGTCTGCTGGAGCATTGCCCTCGCCACCGCCTGGTCGTGGCCGGTGCACTCGTGCAGGCAGCTGCGGTCTTGGTCGCGGTCACAGGAACGATTCCGGCGACGCCCGCGTACACCGCCGCACCGGCCATGGTCATCGCGGCCATCGGCATGGGCATCTATGCCCCTTCCCTTACCGTGCTGTCACTCACCCACAGTCCGCCCGGTCGGCAGGGCTATGCCAGCAGCGCGATGCAGACCGCCCAGAACCTGGGCCAGACAACAGTGTTGGGCGTCTCCTCGGCCCTGTTCAACGCCTGCCTGGGCGCCGGCTCAACCGACGCCGTCAGCTACGGTGCCGCCTTCGGACTGCTGCTCGCGCCGTGCATCCTGGCCGCCCTACTGGCCGCCCGCGCCCGCAGCGCGTGAGCCCCCGTACACTTTCGCCACTCATGTATCAACCGATTGATGAGCAAGATCCCTAAGGACCGACCCCACTGCATGGGCTGGGCCCACAACCGAGCAACAACTCCGCGCCGCGGAAATCGACCGTGCCGGAGAACCGGGCGAAGCCGAAGTCGACCGTAGTGCCGGAGAACGTCGGGCCGCGGAAGTCAACCATGCCGGAGAACACCGCGAAGGAGAGGTCTCCGCCGTCGAAGCTGACTTCGGTGAGGTCGAGGTCGTGGCCCTGCCAGGAGTGCGGGTCTTCGGGGGCGAGGCGGAGATGGTCGCGGATGAGGCGGATGACGGTGTGCCGGACTTCCCGCACAGCCCGGTAGGCGTGCCGGGCTTCCGTGTCGTTCGCGGGCAGGTCGGCCTCGTTGGTGTGGGGCAGGCGAAGGTAGGCGCACAGGACGTCGATGCACGTCTGGCGCAGGTCCCGGGTGGGGGCGTCGTCGGCGAGGCCCGCCAGAGCGTGCACCCCGCCAAGGCGCACCGCAGGGGACGCGTCACCGAGTTGGGCGACGGCGGCGGTGAAGCGCTCGGTGTGCAGGCGGGTGGCCTCGCGCAGGGCGCCGTCCTCGTCGACACGCTGACGCCGGTAGGCCACCGCCAGGGCAACCAGGGCGCCAGCGCCGGCGACCACACCGAAGGACAGCTTGACCAGGTCGAAGAGCGTCTTGGAGTCGATGCGGTGCTCGGGTTTGAGTTCCCGGGCGCCGAGCAGGTCCCACCCGGTGTAGAACACGGCGGCCGCCACGAGGACGGCGGCGGCGAAGGTCAGGGCGAGCACGGTGCCGACCGGCCACAGGCGCAGACCGCGCTTCTCTGTCCGGCGTCGGGGACGATGTGCGGTCACATCCCCTTGAGACACTTTCCCTGGAGCTGCCGGTTGCGGCCCGCCCCGCTCAACGTGACCGGCTCTAACCAGGGCCGCGGCAGGGCGGCGCCGGCCGCTGGGAGGTCCCAGGCCCGCTCGGTCACCAGCGTGTCGATTGCGGCGCCCAGGTCCAGCGGCTCGCGCCCGCCGCGAGCTTGTCCTACCTTCCAAGCGTGGGTCTGAGGATACTTGGCCCGCCTCCCCGGGGGCAGCTGCCCCCGGGACAGGGCCGGGATGGACTGCTGGGTCACTCCGTGATCTGGTCACGAACCTTCCTGACTGCTACCACCCTGCTACCATTTGGTATGGCCTCTGATCGGAAGCAGACCCAGCTCCGCCTCTCGCCCGACGTCCTCGCCACCGGCAAGGACGCCGCGAAGGCCCGCGGACTCGATTTCAACAAGTATGTCGAGCGGCTGATCGTGGAAGACACGACCGGCGCGCGGGCCGCCGGCATGGAAGCAGCGCAGCGCCTCATCGACCGGCACGGCGGCTTCCTCGATGACCTGGAGCGCCAGTTCGACGAGCCGGCCGGCGACGTGCGCCCGGGGGCCGCGGCGTGATCGTGCACGTCGACGAGTCCTGGATCCTGGAAGTCGCCGAACGGGCCGGTCATCGCGATCCGAGCGTGGACGACTACGGCGTTCCGGTCGCAGCCGTCGCCCGTCACCGCGGCGAGTTCTTCGACCGACCCGTCTACGACGGCCCCTACGCGCGTGCCGCGGCCCTCGTGCACTCGCTGGGACGCTGCCGGTGGCTGGAGCACTCCAACCTCACCGTCGCCTGCGCCGTCGCCGTCATGTACCTTGCGGCGTCGAACATCCCGGTCGACCCCACCCGCGAACAGCTCTCGGCCTTGGCCCGCGAGCTGAACAGTCCGCGCTGCACCGCCGAACAGATCGCCGCTCTCCTGCGCACCTGGAAGCCCTGATCCGCGACCCTGGCGTCCGGCGTCCGGATTTGCCGACCATCTGCGACGCCGGGTGGGGCGGCGGTGGGCTCGGCGGTGCGGCAGACCGGCTCGGATCAGGCGGCCGTACGCTCGCTGTCCCGCTGCACGGCCAGGTGCCTGTCCTCACCCGCCTGAACGGCGCCCCCATCACGGCATCCATCACCGGCTCCCGAGGGGCGACCTCCTCCACCGCCGCCCTGCAGGGGTCACCCAACTGTCCGTCACGGCCACCGGCGCTGCAGGCCAGAACGGAACCGACGGCGGCGCAGGCGGGGAGCGGTGCCACCGTCAACGTGACGCCGGACAGCACTCTCTACATCAACGCGGACGTGACCACGTCCCGTCACGCGTGGGGCTCGATATCACGATGGGGAAAGTCCTTTTGCGTGTCGGGTTCGCGCTGTGGCTGCTACGAGGTGCTGGGTGTGCCTGCCGGAGTCGGGTGGGCGTGTGTGGCGGGATCAGTGCGCGTCTCCTACCAGGCGACGGGCAGCTCGATCGGGAAGCGTCGGATTGTCTGGGTGTCCCAGACGATTTCTTGAGGTGAGACCGCGAGCCGCAGACCGGGGAACCGGTCCAGCAGCCGTCCGATGGCTACTTCCAGTTCTGCCATGGCCAGGGGTACGGCGATGCAGCGGTGCCCGCCCCAGCCGAAGGTCATGTGCGGTGCTGGGGGCCGGTCGGGGTCGATGGACTGCGGGTTCGGGTATCGCTGCGGGTCGCGGTTCGCCGTCAGGTACGACACATGGACGAAGTCGCCCTTTCTGATCCGTACCCCGGCCATCTCCACGTCCTCCCGTGCCACGCGGGGAATGCCGACTCCCTTGCGGAAAGGGATGACGCGGAGCAGCTCGTTCAGGACGTCCGTGAGGGTCTCCGGTCGGGAGCGCAGGCGTTTCATCAGTTCGGGCCGGGTCAGGAGGAGGTAGCAGATATCGCTGATCTGGCAGGTGGCCGTGTCCTGCCCGCTGAGTGTCAGCGTGAGCGCCATGACGGCCACTTCCTGGTCGTCGAGTGTGTCCTCGCCGTCCTTCGCGGTGGCCAACGCGCTGATCAGGTCGTCGCCGGGAGAACTCCGTCGCTGTTCGACCAGCGCGGTGAAGTAGTCGCGCAGTTCGGTCTTGGCGGCTGCGGCGGTCGTGCGGCTGTCCGGGCCGGTGGCGAGGAGTCGCTGCAGGTTCTGCTGCATCCGGCTCCAGTCGCCCCGGGGAATGCCGAGCAGGTCGAAGACGGTGTGCTGGGGGAGAGGGTTCGACAGATGGCCTACGAGATCCGCCGGCGGTCCCTGCTCAGCCATCTCGTCGAGCAGGGCGTCCGCGAGGCGGGTGATCCTTGCTCGCATCGCGTCCACCCGCCGCTGGGTGAACGCCTGCGACGCCAGGTGGCGCAGGCGGCTGCTGTGCGGCGGGTCCATCACATTGATCGACTCGGCGGAGACGATGGGCTCCGGCGTCAGCCGGGGGAAGTCGGACCCCATGATCCCTGCCCGGCTGAACCGCTGATCAGTTGTCACCTGCTGCACCTGCTCGAAGCCGGTGACCAGCCAGGCATCGGCGTCACCGTAGGGGAGCCGGATCCGGGCGATGGATCCACGGTCCATGAGCGCCGCTAGGGAGGGATCGAACTCCAGGCCCTTACTGAAGTCGAATGGACAGGTGATTGCTTTGTCGCCTGACGTCATCGCACCGTTCTCCCTGGTTCGCCGACTTTGCTATTTCATGAATATGCCACTCGGCGGCCTGGGGCCACCGCTGTACCTCCGGAGTGCTTTCCCGCCCCGGTTCCTGCCCGGCCGGCGGAAGCGCCATTGATACCCGGCGTCGCGTCGCTGGAGCCTCAGGGCCTGCTGAGCGGGCGGCGTGGAGAGAGATGGGCCCGTCACAGGAGGGTGATCAAGGCAGCCCTGCGACGGAAGCGGACTGGGATCAGCTGGCGTGATCCTCCCGAGCGTTTCTGCAGGTGGAAGACGGTCCACGAACGGCACGACGGCTGGCACGCCGGACTGCGCGGCGAGCGACCCCGACTGCTGACGAACCACCGCGCCGACCTGGCCCGCGACCGCACTCGGTCCATCAACCGGCTGCGCTCTGCCCTGACCGGCATGTTCCCCGCGCTGGAACGTACGCTCATCCTGACCAGCGCCGGACCGCTTGTTTTGCTGGCCGGCTACCAGACTCCGGCAGCCCTCCGCCGCCTCGGCATCGTTCGGCTCACCCGATGGCTGCGCGCCCGCGGCGTCCGCAGCCCCGAGGAGCTCGCAAGAAAGGCGGTGGAGGCCGCAGAGCGGCAGCACACCGTCGTTCCTGGCGAGGCTGTGATCGCCCAACTCGTTCGGACGCTTGCCCAGGAGGTCCGGGCTCTGAACGAGAAAGTCGCCGAGGTCGACCGGCTCATCAAGGCTCGATTCCGCGCGCACGAGCTGGCCGAGATCGTGGCCAGCATGCCCGGCATCGGCCCGCTGCTGGGCGCCGAGTTCCTTGCCGCGATCGGCCCTGACCTTGCGGGCTTCGCCAGCCCGGACGGGCTGGCAGCATTCGCCGGCCTGGCGCCGGCACCGAACGATTCCGGGAAGCACAATGGCAACCTGCACCGCCCCCGCCACTACCACCGGGGCCTTCAGCGCATCTTCTACATGTCAGCCCTGACGAGTGTCCGCTACGACCCTAACTCCCGGACGTTCTACGACCGCAAGCGCGCTGAGGGGGAACGCCATACCTAAGCCGTGATCGCCCTCGCCGTGCCTAGATGATTGAGCCAAGGGCTCGTAGCCGTAGGCCGCCAGCGAGCGGTGACGCCTGTCGCTGCCATCGCCCGCCCAGCACGTGCAGGGCGTGCCCGTTTCATTTTGGAGGTCAGCGGAGAGCACGCGACGCATGCTTCAGCAACTCGGAGGCCGTCTCGGTCGGGGGACAGCTGGGGAACAGCCTTGAGTCTCCAGTGACTGGAGACGGCAGAGTGGGGGACATGGACGTTACGACCCTCTACTCGATCGGGGAGCTGTCTCGGCGGACCGGCTTGTCTGTGAGGACGATCCGGTTCTACTCCGATTCGGGGGTGGTAGCGCCGACCACCCGAAGTCCCGCCGGTTATCGGCTCTACGACCTCAACGCACTGCTTCGTCTGGAACTCCTGCGCACACTGCGCGAGCTGGGCATGGACCTGCCTACGATTCAACGGGTACTGGACTGTGAGCTCTCGGTGGCGGAAGTCGCCGCGGCGCATGCCGACGCCATGGACGTCCAGATCCGGATGCTGCAACTGCGTCGGAGCGTTCTGCGAGTCGTGGCCGGATACGGGTCCGATCCCAAGGAGATCAAGCTCGTGCACAGGCTCACACAGTTGTCCGGCGAGGAACGCCGACGGTTGATCGACGATTTCGTGGATGGCACCTTCGGCAACGTGGACGCCGACCCGGCCGCGGTTGCCATGGTTCGCGCTGCCACTCCCGACCTTCCTGATGATCCGTCCAGCGAGCAGGTCGCCGCGTGGGTGGAGCTCGCCGAGCTGGTCGATGATGAGGATTTCCGTGCCCGGATGCGCCGGACGGCCGCACGCCAGGCCGCCGGGCGCCTGCTCGACATCGAGCGCGATGCCGGCGAGGGATTGATGGAGTTCACCCGTCAGAGGGTGGCCGAAGCCATGGAGTCAGGCATCGACCCGGTCAGCGATGGGGGCGCTCCCGTCATCGACGACCTCGTGCACCGCTTCGCCGAGGTGTTCGCGCGCATCCCTGACACGGGATTCCGGGACTGGATGGCCCAGCAGTTCGAAGAGGCGCACGATCTCCGGGTGGACCGGTACTGGCGGCTGGTGTGGATCGTCAACGGCTGGCAGGTGGTACCGAATCTGATCCCGGTGTACCCCTGGCTCATCCAGGCCCTGCGAAATGACCGCGCCGCATAGTCAACGCAGTGGGTACTGCCCCGGATTCCTGAATGAGTCGATGTGCGACTAACGACCAGCTTGGTCCGTCAGGTGGCTTTGGCTGTCACGGTGTGAGGTGAGTTGTGGTGCTACCTCGGCTGCGACGCATTCGATGGCCTCCTTGGCATGTTCAGCCGTGACGGGCAGCCACAGGGTGCGAGCGGTGAGGCCTGCTTCGGTGAGCTGCTGGAGGTCGTCGGTGGCACTTGCCGCGGTGGGCTCAGGGCCGCCGAGCGGCTGTCCTGGTGGCGTGAGCGCTGCGGGGACATCCGGGGGAGTGAGGAACGCGGCGGAAGCGAGCGTCAGGCGGTCGGTGTTCTCGGCGCCGGTGAGGTTACGCGGGTGACGCCGGATGTCTGTGACCTCCGGGGCGTGGGTGCGGGTGCCGTACCAGCTGTCGCTGAACCGTAGCGTACGGCGCAGGGCGGCGTCGCTGTGGCCGCCGACTCACACGGGCGGACCGCCGGCGGTGAACGGGGGCACTCCCAGGTGCGCGGCGTGCAGGGTCGTGAACGGCCCGTCGAAGTCTGCGGGCCGCTGTGTCCACAGGGCCTTGGCGGCGGCAAGGTGGTTGTCGGTGCGTGCACCGCGTTCACGGGCGGGTACGCCCACGGCGGCGAGTTCGTCGGGGTTCCTGCCGGTGCCGATGCCCAGGACCAGGCGACCGCCGGACACGACATCCAGGGTGGCTGCCTGGTTGGCGAGCACCAGTGCCGGGTAGTACGGAGCGGCGAGTACGGACGTCAGCAACCGCAGGCGGGTCGTCGCCCCTGCGACGGCCGACAGCAGAACGAGCGGGTCTGTGTCGAGGCCGAAACCGCTGTCCAGGAGGCGGTTGCCGACTGCTACGTGATCGAAGCCCAATTCTTCGGCATGGCGTGCGGTGTGGAGCACGATGGCTCCGTCGTTGAGCGGCCGGCGCGGTTGGAGGGAGACGCCGAGACGCAGCAGGGGCATGAGATTGCCTTTCGGTGGCGGTCCGGTGGCGACACGACGATCACCCGACCGCCGTGTCGCTACACCCAACTCCCGCACCGCGCCCCCCTTTCATCCCGGCCGGGACGCGGCGGATCCGGTGGTGGCAGGTCACCTGCGGACGCTGTTGGAGCAACTTCCCTTGCAGCAACTGCGGGAGGCGGGGGTCACGCTGTCGGTGGATCATGACGTGGTCTCCTTGGCACCGGAACTGGTAGGCGAGGCGGTAGCCGGGAGTCGTGTGTTCCGGGTGGCGTCGATGGGGGGGCGAGGCTGAGGGTCGGTTGAACGGGGACCGGATCGGTGACGCTTCCCTTATCGAGACCGGCACCGGAGTCCATCTGCCTGGCCAAGACCACGGCGCAAGCCGAGGAGAAGCACTCGAAGTGACGGGCCGCTACACCGGTCGTGCGGCGGCCGGCGCCGCGCCGCATACGTCTACAGAGGAGTCTCCAAGGTCACTGACTTGGCCGCGAAGCCATTGCTCTCATAGAACCGGATGGCCTCGGTGTTACTTGGGTACGCCGTCACTTCCGCCAGTTCCGCTTCCTTCCCCTTCGCCCGGGCCGTGAACTCCCCGGTCAGGCGCCTGCCGATGTGTTTCCGGCGATAAGCAGGCTGCACATACATGCTCACCAGCGAGGCGACCCTGATGGGTTTCATCGTTGAGCCCTCGGCCACGACGCCGGTGAGATGCCCGACAACCTCGCCGTCCTGGTCGGCAACGAGCAGCAACCGGTCCGGATCGTCGATGCCGGCTGTGAAACGCTCTCGTCGGTGTTCACGCGGCCAGTTGACGTTGACGCTCGGATCACGGGTTCCCGCGTCCTCGGCGATCAGGGCGCCACTGCACGCAACGAGGCCGTCGGCGTCTGCGTGCTCCGCCCTCCGGGCAACCACCTCATGCCGTTGATCACTCATGGGGCGCGAGGCTATCGGCCGCCACTGACACCACTCCCTGGCACTTCAAGCGGTCCCATCGCCGGCCGGTCCCTGGGCCGGTTTCAAGGCTCTATGCGGCAGTCGGGGGTGGGATCACCGGTGTCGGCGGTGACATCATCGAGTCCGGCACGGACTCCTGCCGTCTGGGCCAGGGCCAGGGCCGAGCAGGACAGTGGCTGACCGCAGCCGCCACCGCCGCGGTCATATCCCGGAGGTTGCGCCGGCCCGGGCCCGGGCCGGCACCTGGTCGGCCAGTTCCTGCGGGGCCAACTCGCCGTCCAGGAATACCGTGTCACTGGGCAGGGTGTCGGCCGCGGCCATGCACCGCGTGCTCTTTTCCTTGCACCAGCGCCGAACCTTCTTGTCCTGTTGAGGGGTGTCCGGGGTGAAGCTCGGGCGGTCGGTCCGCTTCTCGAGAACCTCTCGGGAGACGTTCAGGGAGAGGTGGTGGATGTCGATGCCCGCATCCTTCAACGCACCGGAGATCTCACTGACATGACCCGGATTGACCAAGGTCATGGGGGCCAGGACCGGGCGCCGGTACTCCTCGGCCGGTCCCGCTGCCAGATCGGCGCCCTGCCGGCGCCGCAGTTGCAGGTCCTGGAAGTCGCTGGTCGGCACCTCCATGGTCTCCCGCAGCACATGGGCGGCTATTTCCGGGTCATGGGCCGGCGCCTTGGGCTGGCGTGGGCGCAGCTCGTCGACAGCTGGGGGCGGGTGTCGGCCGGTGTGGTGACGGGGCTGCTCTCGTAGGGCATGGTGTCGCGCAGTTCGAATGGTGTGTCATCGTGCCGGGTCGGACGGGTGTGGAGGTCGTTCCGGGAGTGGGATGTGAAGTCGAACGTCTCGTGCCGGGATTGTGGTGCGGCAGGCTCATTCGTGGCGGTCTTGGTTCCGATGGACTTGGTGGACAGTGTGCTGTGGATGGCATGCAGGATCGCGGCAGGACCGCCGTGCGGGTACTCCTGACTCCCGGGTGGGTGACGCTGTTCGGGGTGCTGTTCGACTCGTGTGCAGGGCTTGTGCGAAGTCGGTGTAGGCGAGGTGGGCTGTGCAGACCCGGTACCGGAAGAGATATGCGGTCGTTTCACCGTCCTTGTCGAGTGAGCCGGGGAAGTGGTCAAGCTGGTCCGGCGGCCGGCCCCAGCCGTTGGTCTCCTGCCGTACCGTCTCCAGTGCTTCGGGATGTGCGGCGAGGCCGGCGGAGCCGGCCGGGGCCAGGAATGCGGTGCTGTCGCCGCAGTGGAAGATCCATTGGGGTTCCTGCCATGCGGTGAAGCCCGGGGTGTGCCGGTCGGCCGCTGCGAAGACCTCGAGGGGTACGTCGTCGCCCAGGCGTGTGCCCGCCGTGAAGTGTGCGTCGATCCGTTCGGCGGCGCTGCCGTCCGCGATGCACCACGGGCATAGCGGGCCTCCGGGCTCGTCGGCAGTGTAGACCGGGCCCTTGTAGACATAGCCGCGTTCTTGTCCACAGCAGGTGCAGGCGGTGCGGGAAGGCATGATCACGCCTGTGGCGACGGGGTCGGGGTGGTACGGGGACTCAGGAAGCAGCTCAGTCACCGCCGATAGCCGTAAGACAATCGGCATGAACAGTCAGTGGCGCGGGTCCCGGACCATGAAAAGCAAGCTGAGAGTCTGTGTCCGTGCCCCGCATGGCAAGGTGAGCGGGGCTTCGGCACAGGTCGGGGTTCTATCGCGGGAACGGGTCCGTCCGCTGGCCTGCTGCCGTGTCAGCGGGTGGCAACGGCCAAGCTGACCACGTAGCGCTCCTCGACCGTCCCGTTGGGGAAGGCTTCCGTCAGGAGGCCGCGCTCCGCGGCCAGGAACGTCTCGGTGGCGTTCTTGGCGAGGACGAGGAAGTCGGAGTAGCTGGCGAGGTTCGCGAGATGCGTTTCGAGTGGGACGCTCCTCGTCCACGGCACCTGCCGGGTGACGAAGTTCAGTTGGTGCGGCAGGTGGCGGAATCGGGCCATGGGGTCGGGTTCGGTGTCCCCGGCGCCGAAGAGGCGGCGCAGGCGGGTGTCCTGGGCGGCGATCCAGCCGACGGAGCTGTCTGAGTCGTTCCACCAGAGGGCGAGTGCGCCGCCGGGGTGCAGTACTCGGAGGGCTTCCGGGACGGACTTGTGCGGGTCGGTCCAGTGCCAGGCCTGGGCGTAGGTGAGGATGTCGACGGACTCTGAAGCCAGTGGCAGGTTGTTGCCGTCACCGAGCACGATGGGGACGCCGGGCTGGGTGAGGCGGAACTGGGATGCCATTGCGGGGCCGGGCTCGACCGCGATGACGTGGGCACCGCGGGCGTGGAGGAGGGCGGTTGCCAGTCCCGTGCCGGCGCCGATGTCCGCGACGCGGGCGCCGTTTAAGGGGCGGTCGGCGAGTTCCTCGACCGCATCGAGCAGGGCGGGCGGATACGAAGGGCGGTTCGCTGCATAGCTGGCGGCAGCCTTGTCGAAGGAACGGGCCTGCGAGGTGATCGTCATTCGGCCATCCTCGTCGGTCCGATGGGTCTGGCTCAGCATCGTTCTTCCCGTCGGGTTGGCCAGGGGGTCGGGGCCACTCGGCGTGTTCGTCAGCTGTGATGGCCGCGCCGGCGTCGTGCGGGTGCCGCAGCAGGTTTTCCACCGATTGCACTGCGGTCCCGGTCATCACCCGGCGAGGAAAGGGCGGTGGGGCGACGTGGCCGGGGGTGAAGGTCAGCTGTTCTCGTCCGTCCGCGGTGGGACGGAGCGGCCTCGGAGCTGTGTCGAACCGGTGTTCTGCGAGTGTGAGGAGATGGGCATGGAGAGCGTGTGCGGTACGCGGCGCCGGGCGTTCCGCCACGGCGCCGTGGCGGAAGACCGCGCCCGCGTTCACCCTTTCGACGCCTCGCGCCGGCGCCGCCGGGCCGCTCTCCTCCCGCCGGCGGCACCCGGCCTGGCGTCCGGTGCGGGCCGGTCGGAGAGGTCGGAAGGCCGGCCGACGGCGCTCGGCCGATCAGGGGGCAGCGTGCGGCGGGGAGGTGCCCGATCGCCCAGTCGAGTGAACGCGTCACCGGACGCGCCCTGCCCGGCGCCGTGCCCACCCCCGCCGCCGGCTCGCACGGGTGGGGTCCTGGGAACGGCTGCGCGTCGGCGCGGGCCGGCCGCGGCTGTGTCCGTGGCGGGCTACCAGATCAGGCACCAGTAGTCGCCGTAGTGCCCGATGGCGATACGCCGGCCCTGCGGCACGAGGTTCGGGTCCGGCTGTCCCACGGCCGACAGCGAGCAGACCGGGTCGCCGACCGCCTTGGCAGCGGCCATCCGCTTGGCGGCGGCCACCGCCTGCGGCGAGGTGACCCAGGTGGTCGTTCCCGGTCCGTTGCCGGTGGTCGTCGGGGCGGGAGTCATGGGCACCGGTGTCTGCGAAGGCTGCGAGGTGACCGGGGGCGGGCTCGGCCGGGGCGTCGTGGGGGACGGCGAGGGCCGGGGCGTCGTGGGGGACGGCGAGGGCCGGGGCGGGGTCGGCCGGGGCGGGGTCACGGACGGTCTGGGCGTCGGTGTGTGGGGAGGTGCCGGCTTCGTGGTCGGCGTGTGCGCCGGCGGCGGGGGAGCCGGGGTCGTCCGGTGGGGCGCAGGCCGGGTGGCGGTCGGCACCGGCCGTACGGTCCGGGTCGGCCTGGGCGCGGGGGTGTGTGTCGGTCTCGGTGCCGCCGAGGCCGGTGAACTCGGGGCCGATGGGACCGGTGAACTCGGGGCCGACGGCCGCTTCGAAGGGGACAGGGACGGACTCGGCGTCGGCGACATCGTCACAGACGGCGATACCGTCACCGGGGGTGATGCCCTCACTGAGGGTGACGGTGTCGAGTGGGGGGTGCTGCCGTCGTCGTTGGACGACACCAGCGCCCAGGCTGCCAGACCGGCCCCCAGGGCGACCACGGCTGCTCCGCCCGCTATCCACGGAGTCCGCCGTGATGGCTGCCGGTGCCGGTTCATGGTTCTCACTGTCTATCCGATGGCCGGCGGCCTCAAGCCGGAGCCGGAGTCGCCGACCGCCCCCGGCGGTGTCCGCCGGTGCCGTGTTCCTGGCCTGGCAGGGCATGTGCCGGGACGGCCGTGGATCCTCGGCCTGGGACGCCGGGAGGCCGATGAGGCAGCCTGAAGTGGCACACACGCCGATGTGAGCCGGCGGCAGTCCGCCGCTGAGCCGCGGGCTGGAGAGGACGGCGTCCTGTACGGCTTTGCCACGCGCTTCGGGCGTCATCGAGAGCCACGCGCGTCTTCGGGAGCCTGACGTCCGCGTCCTGGCGGGCCGGTATCTTCTCCGGCCGCTCCTTCGCCGCCTCCACCTGTTCCGTCGCCGAAAGAGCCTTCCGCAGCCCGGTCTTGGCCGCACGGACACTGTCGACCTGCGGTTCCCGCAGTTCGGTTGCCGCCGCGACCGCGTTCTGGTCCTGTACGGCGAACCGGCGCACCGCGTCCTGGGCGTGCTCCGCGTCACCGTGACGCTCCATGCGCTCACGTCCGTCGGGCGGAGTGAGATGCATGTACGACGTGCCCTTGGAGCTGCCCGGCTCGGACCGGACCTGCAGGCCCGCCAGCGTAACCTCGTCGTCGCGGACGACGGCTGCATGCTCGTTCAAGGTGATCTCACCCAGCTGCTCGGTCCGTGCCCCGTGGTGCGGCGTGCGCAGCTGCTCCCGTTCGGACTCTGCCCGGCGGACCCGGCGCCGGTGGGTCCACTGCGCCTGCTTCACCGCAGCCTGTGCCTGTCACCTTTCACGGCGAGCTGTCCGGCGCAGCCCGCGCACGGCTCCGCGGGTATCCTCCAGGACCTGGCGTGCCTCCCGGTGCTCCTCGTGGAACGCGTACGTCCAACCCCCCGGAATACCGGACAAGCCACAGAGCACCCACCGCACTCCACAGGACCGCCGCCACGACGACCCACCCCGGTGCGGTCATGTGTCCCCCGTCCGTGACTGCACCGCCGTGGCCACCCCCGGAAATGACGGTGCACCGGGGAACTGGTCAACTCACCCTGGTGCGAGCCGTGGTGCACGAGCCCCTGCTTGCAGGTGGGACCGGAATGCCGAAGGCGCTGGTCTACGGCACCGGCGCCCCGGTGCCCCGCGTGTGGAGCAACGACCGGGACACGGTGACGCCGGCTGGTGCCGTCGTCCCCGTCGAGGCGGAGGGCCGCGCCGTCGAGGTGCTGCTCACCGGTACTCGGCTGCACGGCTGCGGCGACGTGTTCGTCGCAGAGCTGCTCAGTGACCTGTGACCGCTCGCCGGTGGCTGGGCATCCTGGTTCGGCCGCGACAGCGTGGTGTCCTGGTGCTGTTCGTTCTCATGGACATAGCCACTGAGCTGAGGTTGCTGTCACAGGTGGCCGCCCTGTGGCGTGCGGGGCACCACATGTGCCGGGACCGCGGCAGGAGCGGCGGGAATGTCCAGCCGCCCGTGTGGTCCTGGTGGTGGCCCCGGGGGTCCGTGTCCGCGGCGGGAGGCTCTTCCTGCACACCTCCGCGCGCAGCACCGACGTCGTCCGGCTGTACAAGTCGCTGGGCTTGCGGCTGCGCGACTGCAGGGCGTTCCTCGCGGCGCGGGTGGCGGAGAGGGCGCGGCAGCGGTAACGCAGATGTGCGGACGGGTGGCGGTGGGCGATCGCCCCTGCGGGTGGACGTACACTCCACGCATGGGTCGTACGTGCGCAGTGAGGGAGTGCCTGTTCCGGGCCGCTCATGCCCTGTGCCCGTCCGCCGCGTGCGCGACGGCCGTCGACCCGGTGAACGCGCCGGCGGTCTGCTGTCGCGCGTTGCACGGCCACGGCTAGCGATTCCGGGCAGTTCTCGGGATTTCCCAGGTCATTCCGCTCCTGTAGGCGCCGTTTTCTGTGCGGCCGTCCCTGCCCGCCTCTGTGACCGCGCGGCGACGGTCCTCGCCACAATTTCCTGCTTTCTCATCCCTTGGTGGCCTGGCGCCGCCTGCGCGCCGACCGCCGGAGGACCGGCGGCCGGTGCATCTTCGAGAGGACCCCTGTGAAGTTGAGCGAGCTGCTCGCCGGGCACGATCATGAAGTCGTCGAGGGCGATCCGGGGACGGGGATCACCGCAGGCATCTGCTTCGACGCCCACCGTGCCGCTCCGGGATCCCTGTTCATCGCGGTACCCGGTCATCGCGGGGGCGGCCCCGGGTCCGTCGGACCGGCTCTGGCACGCGGCGCGGTGGCGGTACTCATTGACTCCGCGGCGGCGCAACTTCCGGGCGCGGCCTGGGCGTCGGCAGCTGGTGTATGCGTGGTGGCCGTCGCGGACACGCGCAAGGCGGCCGCGGTCGTCGCCTCCCGCTACCACGGGGAGCCGGGCCGGCAGATGAAGATGGTGGCCGTCACGGGCACCAACGGGAAGACGTCGGTTTCCTCCATGGTGGAGTCGGTGCTGAGGGTCGCCGAGCACGCCAGGGTGGGGGTCATCGGGACGGGCGGCAGCCGGATCGGCGACGAACTGATCCCGATGCCGAGGTCGGTACTGACCACACCGGAGTCGCCGGACTTCCAGTATCTGCTCGGGTACATGCGTGACCGCGGTGTCGGCACCGTGGCGTTCGAAGCCACGTCGATGGGCCTGCTGACCCACCGCCTCGACCGCTCGTTCATCGACATAGGGGTGTTCACCAACCTGACGCAGGATCACCTGGACGACCACGGCACCATGGAGAACTACCGGGACGCCAAACTGCGTCTGTTCCAGGGGCTGTGCCGGCGTGCGGTGGTCAACGCCGACGATCCGGTCGGGGCCTGCATCGGGGCGGTGATGCCCGGCGCGGTCGTCACGTACGGCATCGACGCGGAGGCGGACTACCGGGCGACCGATCTTGCCATGGACGCAGTCGGCACCCGCTTCATCCTGCACCACGCCGGCCACAAGTATCCGGCGGCGATCCCTGTGCCTGGACGTTTCTCCGTCTCCAACGCACTGGCCACTGTCGCGGCCTGCCACCTCATGGGGCGCGATCTGGCCGGACTGGTCGCCGCACTCGAGCAGATGCCCCCGATCCCGGGAAGGTTCGAACGCTACGAGACCCCGGACGGCACGTCCGTCATCGTGGACTATGCGCACTCCCCGGACTCACTGGAGAAGGTGCTGACCACCATCCGCGGCTTCGCCTCCGGCCGGGTCGTCACGGTCTTCGGCTGCGGCGGGGACCGGGACGTCACCAAGCGCGCCCGGATGGGGGAGATCGCCGGCACCTACTCCGATCTGTGCGTTCTCACGTCGGACAATCCCCGCAACGAAGACCCCCGGGCGATCATGGATCAGATCGTCCCGGGCCTGCTCGCGAGCGGCACCCCTTTCGAGCGGTTCACCGACCGCCGCCGTGCCATCTCCTTCGCCCTGTCCGCCGCAGGGCACGGCGACGTCGTCCTGGTCGCGGGCAAAGGCAGCGAGCCCTATCAGATCGTCAACGAGGAACTGCTGCCGTTCAGCGACATGGCGACGGTACGCGAACTCGCCACGCGGTAGGCGTACCGGCCTTCTTGACGCCCGGCGCTGGTCGCAGTGCCGGGCGCGAGGTCGTGGAGCTGCTCCCGGCTCCGGCCTGCCGGCTGATGCACAAGGGCAGGTCCGCGGCCCTGGCCGAAGCGAAGGCGGTCGTCCGGCACGTCGTCGGTCTCCAGCGCCGTCAGGGACCCGCTGCCCGCCACACACGAGACCTTGCGGCCCCGCGGCTGCCTGGGGGATGTGCGGGCCGCCCGTATTTCCGCCGGCGTGGACGCCTCATGGCGCTGATCGGGGCGGGCCGGGGCCGGCCCGTCCGGATACTCCGTGCCACAGTTCGGTGCCGCGGCGACAACCTGGCGCGCGAAATCCCTCTGCGGGCCTGGGCCGAGATAGCTGCGCCGCCGGTGACGGCGGTGAGGGCCGGCCGGTTTGTGCAGCGTGCGGCCAGGGCCGGGCCGTACGGTGCAGGACCTGTGTGCTTGACCGGTCTCACTGTGCTGGCGGGTGCTTTCGCGCGGCCGGGCCTCGGCGCCCTGTCGGCCGGCGGCTTCGGCGAGTTGGCGGGCGCGGGCCGCCAGTTTGTTCCAGTCGTGGGTCTGGGCCGCCTGGATGCAGGCGGCGAGGTGAGCCTGCAGCGCGGTGTCCGCGTCGGCGGGGTGCTCGGGCGCCGGTGGGTGCTGGTCCGGGCCGGCCGGGGGCGCCGCGGCGGGGGAGTCCTGGCGTGCGGTGCGCCGTTGCTCGGCGGCGCGGATGGATTCCCGGAACCGCCCGCCCTCGCGCAGGTGCGCGGCGCGTGAGGCCTTGCCGCCCGGGGTGGTGGACTTGCGCGCGCTCTGTGGCTTCTTGTCTTTCGGCCCGCCGTGGTCCCCGGAGGTGAGCTGCACGCGCTCGGAGGATCCGTCCCGCCGCTGCCGTCCGCCCCTGACCACGCCTCTGCGCTGCCCAGGCGGTGCCTGGGCAGACCATGGACCTGTCCGGCCGGCTGCACCGGACCACATGTCGTCTGCCCCGCCCGCGGACGTGCTGGACCGGTCGGTGAAACACCTGATCGTGGAGGGAAGGCCCCTGCGGCACGGGGCGTTCGGCACGGGGCGTTCGGCACGGCGCGCGTGCCGAGAGGGGCGGGAGGTTCCGTCAGTCGGTTTCCTGCTGCTGCCCAGGGCCGGAGGCGATGCCGCCGAGTGCGGTCAGGGCGCCCGGGAGGGACGGCCGCGCTGCGGTGTGCGGGCATCGGCCGCACGGCGGCCGCCGTGCGGCCGATGCCCGCGGGATCCCGTAGGCGGACGGTGTGCAGACGGATCCGAAGCAGCTGGCGCCTGCGGCCGGGAGAGGGGAGTGACGAGTGTCATGAGCTTTGCCCGCCCCGGAGCAGCGGGGCTGTCGAGGAGTCCCAAGATGTACGACGTCCCGCGGGCGGTCAGCCGGTCAGCCGGATGGCCGCGCGGCACAGGACAGAGGGGCGGGGAGCACGATGGGCGCAGTGACGAAGGGCCATGTCGTTCTCGCGTCGGCCGCGACGTCTTGCTGCGCCGGAGTCGTCGTTGTTGGGCCGGGTGAGCCAGGCGGACGTGCGGAGGCGGATCTCATGCGAAGGCGGCGGCGCGGTTTCTGAGTTCCTGTGCCGTGGGATTGTCCGGGAGGCGGAGCAGGCGAACGGACATGTCCTGGAGGGCCGAGCGGATCTCGATCGAGCGGACGCCCTCCGCGCAGTCGAGGAAGTCGGCCCACGTCGTGAGAGCACCGTCTGTGTCGCCTTGGCGCGGGCGGACCCCCGCGAGGTGGGCTGTGACGATGGCGCGGGTGCGGCGGCGGTCGAGGCCGTGGATGTGGAGGGTGAGGAGGAGGTGTTCCTCAGCGGCTTTGAGGTCGCCGAGGCGGTTGGGGATCATGCCGGTTTCGTGGGCTCAGCGGCCGGGAGAGCAGGGGGCGGCCCAGGAGCCGGTGGGGCCGGGCTGGGGGCGGCCGATGGCGGTTCCGGCAAGGGTGAGGTGCTGGGAGGCAAGGCGGCGGTCGTCGTCCTGGGCGGCGGCGTTGGCCAGTGTGGCGTTGTAGTAGGCCACGGCGCGCGGGTTGTCGGGTCCGCGGCCGTAGGTGACGCAGGCTTCGCTGAGCTGGACTGCTTCGGCGTGGTAGCCGAGGTCGATGCACTGGACTGCCAGGCCGCGCAGGGCGGTGGCTGCGAGTTCCCGAAAGAGACGCTGCACGGGACCGGTCCCCGGCATGCGGCAGTGCTGCGCCGCCACGGCATCGACACGGTGGCGCGGCTGGCCGCGCTGCCGGCGGGGACGGTGCAGCAGATCCTGGGAGCACGTGCCGGGCGGACCGCCTCGGAGCGGGCCCGTGGCTGGGATCCCCGCCCTGTCACCCCCGCCTCCCTGCCGGTGTCCGTGAGCGTCCCAGCTGGTTTTGAGCGGGACCTGCCGGACGGGGCGGGGAGGTACGGGCCCGGCTGCTGGAGCTGGTCGTACGGCTCGGCGTCACGCTGCGCGGCCGGGGCCGGGCCGCCCGGGCCGTCACGCTCACCCTGCACTTCGCCGGCGGCGCGCGGGGGGAGAAGAGCCGCCGTCTGCGGGAGCCGTCCGCGCACGAGGACGACCTGCGCATGGCGGTCTCCCAGCTGATGGACGCGTCTCCAGCGCGGGTGCCTGAGAGGGATCGTGTTGAAGGGCGACGACGCGGTCGCCGCCGGCACCGCTGCTGAGCAGCTCAGCCTCGATCCCCGACGCGAAGCCCGGCTGGTCATGGAGGAGGCAGCTGACCGAGTCCGCGCCAAGTTCGGACCTCATGCGATCGGCCCGGCCGGTGCGGCCCGGCGCGCCTCCTGAGCACCCGCGAGGGGGACGATGTTCAACGGATGGCGTCAGGTCGTCGCGCTCTCCCCATCCTCGGCGCTTTTCCCTACGATTCCGCCTCAGGCACGCAAAGGGGGCGGGCGATGGCTGACAATGGCGGCTCCACGCTTGACGGCGACTCCACCAGCCCACTGTGGAATCGCCTGAGGTCCGCGCTTCGCTGGGTTCTGCTCGTCTATGCCCTGACCGTGGGGGCAGTAGCCGCCGCGGATCTGCTCTCCGGGGACGACTTGAGCATCCGTATGGACGGAGCAGTGCTCGGGTGCCTCGCCCTCGTGACCGTGCAGGGGTGCGTCGCGTCGTTCTCCGGGGAGGCTGCCCAGCGCCCACGCATCTTCCTGCTTGTGGCCGCCGACACCAGCGCGCTGGTGACGAACCTGTGGCTGCTCTCGCGCATCCAGTCGAACTTCGTCTGGCAGCTGCGTCTGACCATCGTGCTGGCCATCGTGACGACGACGTTGGTGATCGCGGCGTTCCTGGCTTGGGCAGACGTCCAACAGGCCCGTCACGCCCCTGCCACCCCCCAACCCGCCGGCGCTGCGGACACGCACCAGTCGTTGTCGGCTCGGGCCACGATGCTCGCGGCTGCTCTGGGGGCCGTGGGAACACTGCTGGCCGCAAGCCTTGCGCTGCCCCAGTTCTGGTACGCCGTGCGCTACAAGCCGTACGCCTCCGCGCCGGTGGTGTCGGTGGAGAACAAGATCAGACAAGTCCGCGTCGTGGGCGGCCAGTTGGAGATCACTGCCACCATCACACTGGAGAACTCCGGGGATACGCCGGTCGCGGTCCTGGTGTCCATGTATGAGATCACCGGCAGCACCGTCACCGCCGACGGCAACCGCCGCCACCCCCGCACCGACACCGTCACCGAGGCCGTGAAGGAAAACTACGGGCCGGCCGCCCGCTACAACACCTACACCACCTACCCCGACCCGAAAACGATCCAGGTCGGCCCCGTCGCCTGGGACCACGCCTGGCTCGGCCCCGACGAGAAATCCCAGACCACTGTCCTCGCCCACGCTCCACGCAATCAGTTCAACCTGCTGCGCATCACCACCGACCCCGCCGTCGCCCGCGCCGACCAGGTCGACATCGAAACCGACCCCCGCAGCCCCACACGCACCGAGAAGAACTGCCGGGGCACACGCATCATCGAAACCCGCCAGCCCATCCACCACGCCGGCCTGGTGGACCGGATCACGGAAAGCGACCGGGAACTGGTCACCCTCTGGGCCCTCAGCGGAACCGCACACGACAGCGCCCCGTGGTGGCCTCCCTTCCCCTGGATCAACGCCTCTCTCCAGCACACCGGCCACTCCTGCGCCCACGCCCTCAACCGGGACGACGACGGCCTCGAAACCCGCGCCATGCTCGGCTGGGCCGGCGCCATCGCCGAAACCGGCCCACCCACCCCCTGACCCCAGCCTCGGCTACGGCCAAGTTCCCGCCGCCGATGGACGAGATCTGCACGAGGTGGCCGCTGCCCCGTGCGTGCAGGATCGGCAGGGCAGCTCGGCAGTGCCGGGGTGCTGCCCGGCACCCTGCTGCTCGCGGGTGGCGTCGTGGCCGCCGGCGCCGCGCGGCCGGCCGTCGGAGCGGCGCCGGGACCGAGACGGAACTGCGAGACCCTGGACGGCAACCAGCTGCCCGCCGCAGTGCTGACGATGCTGCGCGGGGCAATCCGCAACCGTGAGGCCGGCCGTCAGCCGTCGACCAGCCGACCCGCCGTCCACACCCATGCCGTTCGGATTCTGAGCCGGGCAAACACCGGAACCGAGCGATGTCATGTCATGATCCGCTCAGAAACAGGCCACGTACCCGGGCGTATGCGCTGAGATACCCGCAGAAGTCACCCGTCCGGGCGTCGCCGCCGACGCGGTCCCGGAACGCCCCTGGCGCTGTCACCGGCCGTCGATAACGTGAGGGCCGTGATGGTGGGCACCGAAGAGACCCGGCTGGTCGTGCTGCGCGGCAACAGCGCCTCGGGGAAGTCGTCCGTCGCGGCCGGTCTGCGCGAGCGCTTCGGCCGCGGCCTGGCCGTGGTCGGCCAGGACAACCTCCGCCGCATCGTGCTCCGGGAGCGCGACCGGCCCGGCGCCGCGAACATCGGCCTGACCGCCCGCTACGCCCTGGACGCCGGGTTCCACGTCGTCGTCGAAGGCATCCTCTGCGCCGACCGCTACGGCGACATGCTCACCGGGCTGCGCGCCGACCACCGCGGCCCGACCCACGGCTACTACCTGGACGTCCCGTTCGGTGAAACCCTCACCCGGCACGCCACCAAGCCGATCGCCGACGACGTCAGCGAGACGCAGCTGCGCGACTGGTACCGGGCACGCGATCTGCTGCCCGGCGGCATCGAGACCGTCATCGGCGCCGGCAGCGCTCTGCATGAGACCGTCGACCGCATCATGCTCGACACCGGCCTGGCCCACCTGCCCGCCGTGGACCGCTGACCGGAGCACAGCTGCAACGCCCCGACCCGGCCCCGACCATGAGGCCGACCACGGGTACGGCCATGCCGTGTCCAGCCCCGACCATGGCTGGTCAGCGCACGGCCGACGCAGCTGTGCGGCGGCCGCGCTTCACACCTGCCCATACCCGGAGCCGGTCCAGGGGACTCTCTCGTCGGGGTCGTGGACAGGGCGCCACACGGGTGCGGAGGGGCCGCGATGGAACAGGTCGTCCAGCGGCGCCGCAAGGACAGGGACGTCGTAGAGGAAGCGGGACGGCGCCAGCAGCCCGGCCTCCGCGCGCAGGGCGCTGATCCGGTTCTCGACACCGGCGGGTCCGGTGCCGTCCAGGACGAACAGGACGCGAGGAAAGAGCGGGTAGCGCCGCCGCCACTCCTCAACCGCCGTCTCCTGGAGCGTCGGCCGGCGCCCCGGGACCACGGGCACGTAGCGGTGGAGGCGCTCGTACGAGGTGAGCTTGGCGGCGAGGCGTTCGGGGCCCATGGTGGCCCGGTCGACTTCCACGAATGCCCGCAGCATCGGCCCGTTGTCACCGGCGGCGGGGCCGTGCTGGTAGTACAGGAGCGCGTCGGGGATGACGGCCTCGCCGCTCCCGATCGGATGGTGGACCTCGCAGATCCAGTCCAGCGGCTCGCACACATCACCGCGTCGGCGGGCGTCCTCGAGGAAGACGAGCGCGGTCTCCGTCACGGTCAGCGTGTGGCCGGCCCGCAGCCGCACAGCGGTCGGATCGGACACGGTCCTGGAAGGCCGGTGCCCGCGCATCTCGGGCCACTCCGAGGCGAGCTGCACGCCGTACGAGGTCGGGAACCACACCCTCATCCGACCGGCCTGCGGCAGTGTGATGCGGTCAACCAGCCCCTCCTCCCGTAGTCGGGCCAGCCGCCGCCGGGTCTGCTCGATGCGCACCGCAGGGGCGATCACCCGGTGCATCTGCTTGGTGGTGGCCATCCGGTACTGCACCAGCACCCCCAGCGCCATCCGGTCCCCGCTGCCCACGTCCACGCCGATCATCACGAATCTGCTCGCTTCCCGTACGGTGCGGCGCCGTCCTGCCCGGCCCCGCGCGTACCGCTCACGGCAGCAGCCGGCCCCGACCAGAATCCCGACCACGAAGGCCCGACCACGGTCACGAAGCGACAACACCGCCGTGGACCAGGCCCACATACCCGCCGACAACCCGTCCGACAACCCGTCCGACAACCGTCCGCACCCTCTGCTGCGCCTGCCCTCGAATGCGCAGGTCACCATGCTGGTCTTGCCGTGGTCGGGAGGCCGACATCCCCTCTACGCCCCCGAATCCACGCCCCACAGCAGGAAGAACAGAGAAGTGGGTGGGTGGGACAGGCCACGGGCGGCGGGCGAGGGGATCGGGCGCCGCCGGTGTTCCTCGCGCGCGACGGCGGGGCCGCGCGCGACGGCGGGCAGACGAGATGCCCGGCTGGGCCGCAAGGAAGCGTGCCTTCCCCGCAGCGGCTGAAACCGGAGGCGCTGAGGCAGCCTTGCGGACCAGAATCCCCCTGGGACGCCACCCCTCTCACAGCAAGGAGCGCCGACATCAGCCGGTCTCGCCTCAGAACATGAAGAACCTGGCCTTCATCAGGTTGCTGCACCGCCAGGGGATCGAGCAGTCGCTCCTTCCCGAGCCGCTCTCCTTCACCTCGGTACTGACGTTCCACGACGCTGTGGAACTGTTCCTCATCGTCACAGCCGAGCACCTTGGCGCTGTCGTGAAAGACCGGGACCCGTTCATCAAACGGTTCTTCGAGGGGCTGCACCCGAGCAACTTCGCCGAGGGTGTCGAACTCCAGGGGCAGTACGGGATCAAGCGCCTGAACGATCTGCGCAACGGGTTCAAACACACGGCCGGCTTCCCCGGCCCGGTGGCCATCACGGACGTCAAAGCCGACACTGCCCACTTCTTCGAAGAGAACACCCCCCGCGTCTTCGGCCTCGCCTTCGACGACATCGACCTTGCCGAAGTCGTCCAGCACGACCGGACCCGCGAACACCTGAAAACGGCTGCCCAACTCGACTCGCAGGGCAGCCGCATGGAGGCCATGGGCACGCTGGCGGTCGCGATCGAGGGCCTCATGGACGCGCAGATCCACGGTGAGGACGTGCCGCGCCGGTTGTCGGTCTACGGCTTCGGCGAGCGGCTGCCACGCCACATCCTGCGCACCGATGAGGTCCGCGCGATCCTGCGCGAGCCGGACCACGCCTCGCGCCGCGGTGTGCCCGCGCGCAGTGCGGACAGGCTCGCCGATGAGTACACGCAGATCCGCGACGTCGCCCGAGCCCTGCAAGAGGCCATGCGTCTGATGGTGCTGGGCATGGACTTCCACCAGTACCAGCGGTTCAACCAGCTCACTCCGTCTGTGGGCTACTACGGCAATTCGCCAGAGCCCCGCTTCTCGGTGGAGACCGGATACGCCCCCAACCAGGAAGAGTTCGACTTCTGCCGCCAGTTCGTCATCACGGTGGCACTCCGCCTCACCGAGATCAACGCGCGCCGTACCCCCATCGTGGAAATGACTCTGGACTGCGTTGCCGTTCGCGGCCGGTCATTCAAGCAGGCGGCGCCGTCGATGCTCAGCAGGGTGCGTGTCATGGTGCTGGTCGGCGCGGACAGCGCCAGGGCACGCTGCTGCCTCTCGTTCGCGCGACGGGTGTCCTCGAGCGTGGTCAGCGCGTGGCTCATGTACACGTGGTGCTTCTGCTCGGAGTACGCCAGCCACGTGTCCGACCGCTCAGGCCCGGGGAGCTGTTCCATGAGGGTGTGGGCGGCGGTGAGAGCAGCGCGGGCCTGCTCGGGCTGGTGGTTGAGGGCGTAGGCGCGTGCGGCGACCGCGGCCGTCGGCCCGGGTGCCGGCGGTATGCCGGGCTCGTTCTGCGAGGCCAGTTGCAGCCTTCGGCGCCCCGTAGTTGAGCGGCACCATGGCCTCCCGGGGCCAGCACCTTCCGCCGTTGAAAAACCGCTGCCCACAGGCGACTGGGGCAGCTAGTTTCAGGCCGTATGAGCAAGCATCTTCCCCTGCGTGAGGCCGTGCTGTTGTGGCTCGAGCACGCTGGCAGCCTGTCGCCTACACCTCAGTCCATCGGGATGCTGATGCTCCTGCCCCATTGGAGCACCGTGGTGGAAGCGGTGGCCGCCGCGGCGCCCAGGGAAGAGCACCCCGACCTCTACGCAAAGGTCGACGGAGACGGGGCCCCAAACCCCCTGACGCTGCTGGAGGAGTCGGGCCTGTTTGCGGCGGCACGTTTGATTGCCCAGGGCGCACCGGTCCCCGTCTCCGAGGTCGCGGACAGCTTCGTCACCTTCTGCACTGGCCCGGCACCGGTCACCGAGCAATGGCTGCTCCTCAACGGCACCTTCCCCCAGGGAACACGGATTCCGCTGGGGCGCCACACCCTGCAGACCTTCACCGAGGACGAGCTTCGTCAGACGGTCCCGATGCCGGCGCTGAACGGCCTGCAGCCCCGGAGCCGCGATCTCGGCCTGATCACCGGCGCACCGTTCCTCCATGTTCCCGATCCCGGCCGCACGGTCACCCGCCGTCCGACCTGGTTCGACTTCACCGGCCCGCGTGCGGAAGCCCAGCACTGGCAGGCCCTTCTTCCTCTGATGCTGTGGGACAGCGAACTTCTCCGGGTGGACTCGGTCTTCACCGTCGCGCGCGGACGCCGCTTTGATCTGAACCCCAGAGATGTGCCGACGACCATCCAGGTCTATGAAGGCCGGCACGGGAGAGGAGAGGAGGTCGAGGTCCGCGACACCAGCGAATTCCATGTCCCGGCCGCATGTCTTCCGGCCCTGGCTGACTTCTGCGTCGCGATCTCGGCGAAGATCGATGCGGTCATGGCAGGCGCGACCCACAACCGGCGCATCCTCAACCGGCGAGCCAGGCGCCTCGAACGCGCCGCCCGGCACCTCCTGGCCGCCTACCAGCGTACCTACAACGACGACGCCGTATGGGAGGTGGAGGCCGACGAACTGCATCTCGACTACGTCATCGCCTTGGAAGCCCTGCTGATCAGCCCCAACGACACACGCGAAGGCATCGCCGACAACATCCGCTCCCGCGCGGCCGCACTGTTTCTCGCCCCTGACCACCAAAAAGAGGCCATGGGCATCGTCCAACGTGCTTACACGGCTCGATCCGCTTACGTACACGGCGACGTGATCAAAGACCAGTCAGAGCAGGAGAAACTGGAAGAGCTGCGAACCCTCCGGCTCCTCACACTGCAGGTCATCCTGCGCTGGCTCGTACTGACCCCTTCCGACACCGACGACCTCGCGCCCCTGCTCGATGCCGCCGCCCAGGACACAGGCCGCGAACACCACATCGACCGGCCCCTGCGCACCTTCTTCACCACCACCCCGCCACGCAGCCAGCCCGCCGATATCACCGCCACCTGACCTGCGTCCGGACACCCCACGGGCCCCAGGGAATAGCTACATCCCGGAGCCCGGTTTTATGGAGTCGTGCTGTTCAACGACGGTGTGACGCCGACGGCACGGTGGTGCGCTGCTATTGGCACGGCCGCCCCAGCTGAAATCCGGTCGGTGTTGTCAGTGCGACCCCGCATGCTGGAGGTCCCACTGAGACGAAGGACCACGGGACGACCATGACTCTCAACTTCGACGCAGACCAACCGGTAGTCGGGCTGAAGAGACAGCGAGCGCTGATCGAAGCCGTCCTCAACGCGGGCAGCGCGGACGAAACGCGCTGGCTGGAGTGGAAGTCCCGCCTGGACGTCTCGAAGGCGATTCTCGGGTTCGCCAACCGGATGCCCGACGTAGCAGCGCAGCGGGCCGGAGGTCACGCCTACCTCCTGGTCGGGGTTGAGGAAGAGGCGCTGCACGGGGTCGCCACACATGACATCGAGAAGGTCGACGCCTGGCTGGGGCGCTACATCGGCGACTTCGACCGCTACCAGTTCACCTACGTCCCTTTCGACAACGGCGAGGGAACGCGGCACGCCATGCTCGTCGATGTCTTCCCTCCACGCTGGGGTGATCCCATCCACCCTCTGCGCAAGGAGCACCAGAACTTCTACCCCGGCACGGTCTTCCACCGGTATGCCGGCAAGACCATGCCTGCCCGCGCAGCCGAGATCGACGCCCTCACCGAGCGGGCACGCCGGGCAGCCAAGCGCGTGAACGTCGACGTTGCCGCGGTCACCGGCACCGTCGCCCTGCTGCCTCCCCTGGCGGAGAGGCGCAACCACATCCTGGACTCTCTGCGCGCAGACCTGATGAAGCAGCTCGACACCGCATGCCCGAGGAGGCAGGGCGCAGCGGCACGTCCCTACTCCTTCGCGGCGCTGTACAACGCCAGCTCCGACTACCGCTCCCCCGAGGAATTCCGGCAGGAGGTGGAGCAGTACCTGAACGACTTCGACCAGGCCATGCAGCAGTCCCTGGCACACGCGGTCCGCGCCCTCGTGGCACCCCTGACGCTCAAGCTCACCAACCCCGGCGAAGAGAACCTCACCAAGGTCGAAGTCGTGCTGAGCCTTCCGGACACCGTCCTGGCTCAGGTCGCGGACGACGATGAGGAAGTCGACTGGCCGGACCGGCCCAAGGAGTACGGAACAGGGACGATGCCCATCGGGGCCGGGATGATCGCGGGTATGGTCGCCCTGCGGTCGCCGGCCTTCGCTTTGCCATCCCTGCATGCACCAGACATCACACAAGAAGACGGCCGCACCATCATCCGCTTCGATCCGGTGGACCTGTGCCCCCACGAAACCGCCACCCTCGACCCGATCACGCTCTACAGCATCCAGGGAGCAGCCGCCGACGCGGTCGCCGGGAAATGGCGGGCGACAGCGACGAACGTCAGCGGTAAAGAAGAGCGGTCTCTGTCCCTCCCTACACAGCGTCTGGAACTCGACATGAGCACACCGATCGCCATGGCCGAGGATGCCGAAGACGACTCAGAGGCATAGGCAGACCACGTAGGCGTCAACCGCCGTCTGAGCCCAACGATGAGTCGACTGCAGCAAGCGTGCCTCACGGGTTTTGCTGAGCTGCTTCGTGACGCTTTCTGCGCGATTCCACCATGCGTCGACGCTGCGCGGGCTGAACGTAGAGGAGAACCGCGGCTTCGGCGACCAACTCGGCGATGTCAGCGAGTTCTCCGGCGGAGTACGCGACGCCGTGATGCACACTGTCGTTCCCGACGACTCGCGTCTCGTCCAGAGCCGTGATGACGTCGGCAGGCAGGCCTTTGGCCGCGAGCTCCTGGATCTTGCCGTGCAGGTTGTGATGTGTGGCGCCCTGGTCCTTGCACAGCTCATCCACCGCCGAACGGTATCCGACGCCGGCGAGCCGGGCCGCGCCAGCGTTTTCTGCCCGTGAGGCTTCCTCGTACGCGCTGCGGATCCGCTCCGGTACGTCTGGGGGCAGCACGCGGGGTGGGGGAGAGGGCCACAGCACCAGCCGCGTCAGCTCTTCGACATGGGCGTCTCTGCCCCAGCCTGTCTGCTTGCACTCGATGACTTCCAGGACCGAGCGACCGCACAGCTGACACACCCAGCATTCCTGCTGCATCCAGGAGGTGTGGGGGTGAACGGGCAAGGACCCTTCGTCGCCGAAGTCGCCATACGCGTACTCGCGGCTCTCCGGAGCGATCATGCGCTGATCGACCATGTCCATCACGGTGCCAGTGGCGCAGTCCGGGTAGGGGCATACGGCTCTGCGCTGTTGAAGGGAAGCCGGCTTTTCCTGCTCAGTCATCACAACACAGTAGTGAAATGGGCATTTGAGATTCACCGGTTTTGTTGCGCGACGGAGAGGTGTGGAGCCTCCGTCAGCGGTAGTCAGCTCGAGTCGGTATGGCCGTGGCGACGCAGGAGACGTACGAAGAAGTCGGTGAGCATTTCGGCTGCCGTGTCATCGCACAGTTCGCGGCCACCGATGCGGTAGACCTCATAGCCCTGGAGCGTGAGCTCGCGGTCCTCCGCCACCATTGGGGCGTAGCGCGCAGGATCAGGAAGCCAGCCGGCGCCGGGCTGCTGCGCCGCAGCGCGGTCGGCAGGGCGGGCGTAGTGCTGGATGCCATCGATCTCGATGACCGCGCGGGCCCGATGGTTCATCAGCAGCAGGAAGTCCATCCTCTGCCGGGCAAGGCGGTTGGCCCCGCCCAACTCGCTCTTGGGGTAGGGGTCGTAGTGGAGGTAGACCTGGGGAATGAGTGCCGGGAGGTCGAAGCCGAGTTTGAGGTAGGTGTCGAACACCAGCAGTTCAGCACCGTTGTTGTCCAGCGAGCGCCGCAACCGCCCCCGTAGAGAGATCCGCGCCTGCCTCGGGTCACCTGAGTGCTTGAGTTGCTGGCGGACCCACCAGGTAACCAAGTCCTGCCAGCTCAGCCCGCGGTCTTCCAGCGGTTGGTCGTACACCAGGCAATACTGCTCGTTCTTGACGATGCGGATGGTGTTGCTGATGGAGTCCGGCAGCACGATCTGCGGCTTGGGGCCGTCGGCGGCGAAGATGAGGTTCTTCAACTCCCCGCAGACGCCATGCAATCCCATCTGGGCCAGCAACGGTTGCAGGTCGTCGTCGCCGTACTCATCGACCACTCGACGGGCTATCGCCATCAGATCGGGGAGCGGCTTGTCCTCCAGACGGGCGTGAACGTAGGACCTCTTGCTGTTGTACGGATCTTCGTCTGGCTGCTGCGGGTCGAGCCCCAGGTACTCGCCACCGCCGCAAGCCGCTGAGCCTTTACGTGAGCCCACAGAGTCTCCGCGGTGGCATCCCGCAGCTTGAACACAGGCACTCCGGACGGCAAGTTCATCCCGACATCATGGAGGTCCAGCACCCAGCACGGCAGTAGCGCAGGTGAAGGAGCGCTACGCCCACTTCATGCCCAGTTCCCGCAACGCGTCCAGCTGCTCCTGAGCAAGCCTGTCCCGCCTAAACTTGGTGTTCGACACCCATACGCCCAGCTTGACGAGCACTGGCTCGGTCTCGCCGTCGGCCGTGATCTCTTCGGTGTGGCCGCGTGGTACAGGCCGATGGCCTTCCCGCTCCACCCACTGTGTGAGGGCCGCCAGGCCGCGCTGGAACGCCAGTTCCGCCTTGCTCGGCCCCTTCGTCGACCGCGGGGCCGCCGGGGCGGGAGACGGCGCCTCAGCGGGCGTGATGCCCAGCTGGGACAGCCGCTCGTGCTGTTCGGCGGACAGCTGCGCCCAGGTGCTCGCCTCGCGTTGCCGTGCGAGCCACTTGCCCACGTCATCGCCCTCGAAGACGACGCCGGGTGCGATGTCGGGCAGGATGCCGTCGGCGTCGACCAGGTCGGCGAGGACGCGGTAGTGCCGCTGCCAGTCCAGCGGCCATGGGCAGTCCCAGTCAGGGTCGATCGCGGCCAGCTGCTCCGCGCGTGCCCGGGCCCGGTCGGCGTCCTTCCCGAGGCCGGCCTTGCGGCGGAGATTCGCCAGATGCTGCCCGATGGGCACCAACGCGTCGCCGTCGCCCCATACCTGGTCCTGGCGCGGGGCGAGGTGCCCGGTGGCCTGCCGGTAGGAGCGGAGCGCGGCGAGTTTGTTCTCCCACGCCTCTTCGCCCGGTTCCCACACCATCCCGGCTTCGCAGGCATCCAGCAGCTCCTTGCGCCGCGGTTCCAGTTCCCCGGCCCGCAGCGCCTTGCGCTGCTGGTGCACCCACCTGCCCAGCGGGAAGTCCTTGGTTACGCCGACCGTCGTCTCGGTGTCATACGGGACGGCGTGCAGGCCGGTGATGTGGTGCTTCTTCCGCCAGCGGATGAGGGCTTGGTAGCCCTCCAGCCACATCAGGGACTCCGGCCGGTAGACCCGGGTGCGCAGGAAGGCCGCGATGGTCGCCGCGTCCCGGGGAGAGGAGAAGCGGAGCAGGGCCGACTCGGCAGCGGCGTCGGTGTCGTCCTGCTCCTGCTCCTGGTTCTCGCCCTCGCCGCCGGCCTCGATGATCCGCCCGTCCTCATCGCGCCGGACGTGCACTTTGCGCTTCCCGCTGGTGAGGGCACGGGAGGCGAGCTGCTCGACCAGGCGTTCATCGTGCGAGCGCAGGCCCTGGAGGACGGCTACGAGGGGGCGGAAGCTGGCGGAGGCGACCATGTCGGTCGGGTCTTCGCCGGGCGGCAGGAAGACCGGCACGATGATGCGGGCGATCTTCGTGGAGCCGTCGCGGTTCAGCCTGAGCGCGCGGCCGATGTTCTGCACGATCTCGATCTGGGAGCCGCGGGTGTCGGCGAAGCAGATCGCCTCCACTCCCCGCTCGCCGGTGATGTCGACGCCTTCCCCGAGCACGCGACAGCTGGCGAGGAACGCGCGGTGGACCCGGCGGCCGGCCGCGTCGATGCCGCCTGCGAACTGCCGCAGCACCTCGCGCCGCTCGGCTACGAGGTGGTCGCCGCACAGCCACGCCGCCCACACCCGGCCCGGCGGTACGTGGCGACCGGCCTCCAGCTCGTAGAACTCCGCGTCGATCGACGACGCGGGGAGCCGGCCCGCGGCCGCCAGGTCGTCGTCGGAGGCGTCGTTCACGTACAGCTCCGCGGCCGTCTGCGGCATCTTCTCCGCGAACGCCGCCGCCTCTTCCACCTTCTGATGGAAAGTCATCACGGTACGCAGGTTGTACGCCGCCGCGTGCTCCAGGAGCGCCGTCTGCAACAGCGCCAGGCGCCGGCCCCGCTGCGCCTCCTCCGATTCCCCGAGGACCGGGGAGGGGTCGCGGATCTCCAGCACGTCGATCTCGAACCCGGCGAGGATGCCCCGCTCGATCGCCTCCGAGAGCCCAAGCTCGGCCAGCCACGGCCCGTACGTCTCGGAGTCCTGGCCCATGGTCGCGATCTCCAGCTCCTGGCCGTCCACGCCCTTCTGCGGCCGGGGCACGGCGAGGATGCGCGGGGTCGCAGTCAGGTACAGGCGGAAGTCGGCGGGAATACGGGCGTTGTCGTGGATCGCCGCCCATGGCCTGCCGAGATCGCCTGCGGTCGAGTGGGCTTCGTCCACGATGGCCAGCGCGAAACCGTCCATCTGCTGTCCGTACAGGCGCTCTCCGCCCGCCAGAGCGGCTTCCAGTGGCCCGCGAACCTTCCGCTGGCCCGTCGGGTCGGTCGGGTCGTCGAAGTCCTCGCGGTCCACGAGGGAGGCGTACGTGGCGAACACAACCACAGGCCCAGACCCCGCCCACAGAGCGAGTTGGATCGGGTTGGTGGTGGTGCGCACCCCCAGCTCGTTCAGCACCGGGTCGTTCTCCAGCGAGCACACCGCCACCATCGGGGAGCGGTGGCCCACCAGGCGCCACGCCTGGGCGGTCTGCACGAGCAGGTCCAGAGTCGGCACGGTCACGAGGATGCGGCCGCCGGGGAAGCACTCCAGCGCGCACGAGGCGGCGGTGATCGTCTTGCCCGATCCGGTCGCGGACACGATCGTGCCCCGCGCCCCCTGAGGGGGCACAGACAATCTTGCAGGAAATCCTACCCACTTACGGAAACTCGACTTCTGGTCGGTCTGGTGTTCCCTGAGCGTAATCGCCCTCATGCCGAGCCCCATCACCCGTCGATGCTGTTCACGTCGAAATTCTCTGCACGGAGGTTCGCCGGTAGGTGCGCGCGGTATCTCTCCCGGAAGGAGGTGAGCATTTCCCTCTCTTCCGGGAAGCCCGCGAGAAGCTCGAAGGCGTCCCAGCCCTCTCCCACCCGCTCAGGTGGTGCCGCACGCAACGCGGCAAGGAAATCCTGAGGGACGTGACCGGCGGCCCGCCTGCAGCCACACTCCATCCCGTCCCAGTTGTGACGGGAGATCTCCGCCAATACAGCTTGCCCTACCAAGGCGCCCCGCCAATCAACAACAACCCAGGAGAAGGTGTGCCGCAGTTTTCCCAACTCTACATGGTGCATCAACTCAGGGAGCAGCATTCGGTCAACATCCGCACTGCATCACCACGGAGTGCCAGAGAACGTCAGGGGGTGGCTGCCACTGTCATGAGTTCGCGTACTCATGCACGGAGACTTGCCCGCGCATCAGAATGCCCATGTCATGACAGGTAATCAGGAGAGGCAGGCGTAATGAGTGCGAGGAAGACCGCTGCGGCGGCGATGCTGGCGGCCTTCGGGATGGTGGGCCTAGTGGCTACGCCCACCATGGCGGCCGATGGTCTTCTTCCTCACCCGGGACCGGAAGGGCTGGTGTGGGTTGAAGAGATGACCGGGGATGGGGGAGTCGCATCCGGCGGGGCATGGGAGGGACTGCCGACCGTGCTCACCGTGGCATGCGAAGGCGGGGGCAGTGTGGGGGTGACGATGGAGTCAGAGCAGAGACGAGTGGCCGAGTTCACGGTGGACTGCCCCGCTGGCACCGCGGGGGTGGGTTCGGTGACCATGGATGCAGGCGTCGTACAGGCAGGATCCTTCACCATAGGAGTCGATGCTTCAGACGAGAAAATCCGCTGGGCCCTGACAGTGACTCAGCCCGAGTAAGAGGCAACCCATCCCCGCCTTGCTGCCCGGGCCGTAGGCCCGTTGGCCGATCCCGTACAGCGGGGCCGGCAGTGGTGGCGCGCAGCGCCACAGGGTGGCTGAAGCGCAGCGGAGGCCACCAAGCGGGGACGCAGTCCCCGCAGCTCCGGGAGCGCAGCGGACGGAGCGTCACCCGCCCTGCGCAGCAGGGCGGGTGACGCGGGACGCGCAGCGTCC